>JAJZHM010000075.1 GCA_021804485.1 Pseudomonadota bacterium
AACAGGACATACTTCGGCCCCTTGCACAGGCCATGCGCCAGGAAGGATTTGATCTGTCCGACCCCTTGCCAGCCGACACCCTGTTTATACCCGCCCAGCGTTCTGCCTATGATGCCATTCTCGCCATGTATCATGATCAGGGCCTGCCTGTCCTGAAATACATGACCTTTGGTCACGGGATCAATATTACCCTCGGCTTACCAATCATCCGTACTTCGGTCGATCATGGCACAGCCCTGGATCGCGCTGGCAAGGGCAATATCGATTCCGGCAGCATGCAGGCTGCCATGTCCGCAGCGCTGGAACTCCTCAGCCGGAGTACTCCTTCGTGAATAACAGGGTCGATGGCCATCAGGCGCGTAAACGTTTTGGCCAAAACTTTCTGGCAGATAGCGCTGTTGTGGCGCGCATTGTCGAGTGCATCCAACCTAGCCCGGATGATCAACTTCTCGAGATTGGTCCCGGGCTAGGTGCTCTGACACACGCCTTGCTTGAACGGGTTGACCACCTCACTGCGATTGAACTTGATCGAGACTTAGCTGCCCGGCTTCGGGCAGAAACCCAGATCCAGAATCGGCTGACTCTGATCGAAGGCAATGCACTGCACATCGATTACCATCATCTTGCCTTGGGAGCGAACTGGAGGATTGTGGGCAATTTACCCTACAATATCTCTACTCCCCTCCTTTTCGTTCTCCTTGGTTATGCTGCCGACATTAAAGACATGTACTTCATGCTGCAAAAGGAAGTGGTGGAACGGATGATCGCTCCTCCCGGAAGCAAAACTTACGGGCGGCTTTCCATCATGTTGCAGTATCGTTGTCAGGTTGATGCCCTTTTTGATGTGCCCCCTGAGTCATTCGTGCCGGCACCCAAGGTCATGTCTGCCGTCGTACGATTGCAGCCTAGACCTTGGCACATGAACTGCTGCAACGAAACGACCCTTGATCGCCTGGTGGCGCGCGTATTCAACCAGCGTCGCAAAACCATGCGGACTATCCTGCGTGGTACGATGGATGATGAACACTGGCAGACTCTGGATCTTGATCCGGGTGCGCGCCCTGAAACTATGGATATTGATGCCTTTATCCTGCTAAGCAACCATCTGGCAGCCCGGGACATCATGCCATGATTGATATCCGAATTTCGGTTCAACCCTCCTACCTCCCAGATCAATCCCATCCGGAGCAGCAAACCTACGTCTTTGCCTATCAGATCACGCTCACCAACCGGAGTCCTGTGGTCGCTCAACTACTGCGCCGATCCTGGCGCATCACCGATGGCACTGGTCAGGTCCAGGAGGTACACGGCGATGGAGTCGTTGGCATGCAACCCCGCCTTGAAGCTTCTGGAGGAACATTTCAGTACAGTAGTCACGCCATTCTGAGTACTCCCATAGGATGGATGGAAGGCTTCTACGAATTCACCGATACGACAGGAAGCATTCACCAGGTGCCTATTGCCCGCTTTACCCTCGTCGTACCCGGAATCTTGAACTGATGGCGCACTACATTGTAGGAGACCTGCAAGGCTGTCATGGCGCATTGGTTAAACTCCTGCAGCAGGTTGATTTCTCACCGAGCCGGGACCTGCTCTGGTGTGCCGGTGATCTGGTGAACCGTGGCCCTGACTCGCTTGCCACACTACGTCTGCTTGCAGGTTTGGGTTCTTCTGCGGACAGTGTCCTTGGCAATCATGATTTTCATCTCATGGCGGCCTACCTCGGACTGGGAAAGGCCAAACCCCAGGACCGCATTGACTCACTGCTGGCTGCCGACGATGCTGCCGATCTAATCGACTGGCTCCGGCATCGACCCATGTTGCTGCAAAGTACCAACCACCGGATCGTGCTGACCCACGCGGGCCTGCCTCCCTGTTGGGATATCCCGACCGCCGCCCGGCTTGCCATTGAAGTGGAGCAGTGCCTGCAAAGCGAGCGATGGAAAGAACTTCTGGCCAAACTCTACGGAAATCGGCCTAATCCCTGGTCTGATCAGCTCAAGGGGATGAGTCGGTTACGCTGCATCATCAACTATCTGACCCGTATGCGTCTCTGTCAGGCTGATGCAACTCTGGAGTTCGAACACAAGGAGGGTATTCTTGGTCCACTCCCGGATGGCTTCAGAGCCTGGTTTGACTGGCCTCACCCGGACTGGCAAGGGATGGATCTGGTGTTTGGACACTGGTCAACACTGGAATCTGAGCTCAACCGCCCCAATCTCTACCCCATGGATGCCGGCTGTGTCTGGGGTGGTAGCCTCTGTGCCCTGGAACTAGGTACCCGAAGCAAGATTTGCATTCCCTGCTTTCCCGGTGGCGAACCCCAGCCTGTCTGATCTGGCAAAACGGATCTTGCCTGACGCATCGAATGAGGAAAGATCCTGACAGAGCGCACAAGTCGAACTAATCTTAAAGATGAAGGGTTGGTTCTCTAGTTCGGGGAGGTGTCATGTCGATCTTTAGTCGTTATCAGAATCGCTTCATCCAGTCACATGAGGAAACCATCCCGCTTGCAGAATATCTGCAGTTGTGCCGGGATGATACCACTGCCTATGCGACTGCAGCCGAACGGCTGCTGTTGGCTATTGGTGAGCCTGAACTGATCGATACCTCGCGCGACCCCGTTCTATCCCGAATCTTTTCCAACAAAATGATCAAGCGATATCCTGCCTTTGCCGAATTCTACGGCATGGAGGAAGCCATTGAACAGATTGTCTCCTACTTCCGTCATGCCGCTCAGGGGCTCGAAGAAAAGAAACAGATTCTTTACCTGCTAGGGCCGGTCGGTGGAGGCAAATCCTCTCTGGCTGAGCGACTGAAAAGCCTCATGGAATCAACGCCTTTTTACGCGCTGGAAGGCAGCCCTGTGTATGAGTCACCTCTCTGCCTTTTCCGGGCTGAAGAAGACGGTGCTGAGCTTGAAAAAGACTATGGTATCCCACGGCGTTATCTTCGCAATATCATGTCGCCCTGGGCCATGAAACGCCTGCATGAATACGATGGCGATATTGAGAAATTCCGGGTGGTCAAGCGTCGGCCATCCATACTGGATCAAATTGCCGTTGCCAAGACTGAGCCGGGTGATGAAAACAATCAGGATATATCTGCTCTGGTCGGAAAGGTCGACATCCGCCGTCTAGAGGAATTTGCCCAAAGCGACCCTGATGCCTATGCCTTTTCAGGAGGACTCTGCAAAGCTAATCGTGGACTGCTCGAGTTTGTCGAAATGTTCAAGGCTCCCATCAAGGTTCTGCATCCCTTGCTGACCGCCACTCAAGAGGGAAATTACAACGGAACCGAAGCCATTGGACCCATTCCCTTTGACGGGATCGTTCTGGCCCATTCCAATGAAGCAGAATGGCAAAGTTTCCGTAACAACAAGAACAACGAAGCCTTTATTGATCGCATCTACATTGTCAAGGTTCCCTATTGCCTGCGTGTTAGTGAAGAGATTGCCATTTACCAGAAGCTTCTGGACAATTCCTCGTTGAGTGCAGCACCCTGTGCCCCAGACACCTTGCGCATGCTGGCACAGTTCTGTGTACTTTCCCGGCTGAAAACCCCGGAAAACTCATCGCTCTTTTCAAAAATGCGCATCTACGATGGTGAAAACCTGAAAGATACCGACCCCAAGGCCAAATCTTTCCAGGAATACCGTGACTCTGCTGGTGTCGATGAGGGCATGACGGGATTATCCACCCGCTTTGCCTTCAAGATTCTGTCCAAAGTTTTCAACTACGACCACTCGGAAGTTGCTGCTAATCCTGTGCATCTGCTGCATGTGCTTGAGAACCAGATTGAACAGGAACAATTTCCCAAAGATATTCACGACCGCTATCTTGGCTTCATCAAGGAATATCTTGCGCCTCACTATGTTGCGTTCATTGGCAAGGAAATCCAGACCGCCTATCTGGAGTCGTATTCAGAATACGGCCAGAATATTTTCGATCGTTACGTCATCTACGCTGATTTCTGGATTCAGGATCAGGAATATCGTGATCACGATACCGGTGAAATCCTTAATCGGCAAAGCCTGAACGAAGAATTGGAAAAAATTGAAAAGCCTGCCGGAATTTCTAATCCAAAGGACTTCCGCAATGAGGTGGTCAATTATGTTCTGCGTGCACGCGCCAGCCATAATGGCCGCAATCCCAGTTGGCTGTCCTATGAAAAGCTGCGGGCCGTCATTGAAAAGAAAATGTTTTCCAACACCGAGGATCTGCTGCCCGTTATTTCCTTCAACCCCAAGGCATCGCGCTCAGATCAGCAAAAACATCAGGACTTTGTTAAAAGAATGGTGGACCGAGGCTATACCGAGAAGCAGGTACGTCTGCTCTCCGAATGGTATCTAAGGGTGCGCAAAGCCCAGTAAGGGGGTGCACGCATGAGTTACATCGTCGATCGACGTCTGAATGGCCGCCACAAGAGTGCGGTCAACCGACAGCGCTTTCTTGATCGCTACAAGGCTCAAATCAAGGAAGCGGTCACGGATGCTGTCACACGTCGATCCATCACCGACATGGATCGGGGCGACTCGATTTCCATTCCATCTCGCGATTTGTCTGAGCCGGTCTTTCAACATGGTCCCGGAGGTATTCGCCAGCGTGTTCTGCCGGGAAATCGCGAGTTTGTACGCGGCGATCGACTGCCTCGTCCGGATGGGCAAGGAAATGGCAGTGGCGGACAGGCCTCCGATCAAGGCGAGGGTGAAGACCAGTTTGTCTTTAACATCTCTCAGGAAGAATTCCTGAATTTTTTGTTTGATGATCTCGAACTCCCCCGACTGCTGAAACGGCAACTGGCAGGCGTGGAAAGCTTTCAGTGGCAAAAGGCCGGTATTGTCCAAAGCGGCAATCCTGCCAAGATCAACATCGTCCGCAGTATGCGCCAGGCTTCGGCTCGCCGGATGGCCCTTGGCAGTTCAACCCGCCAGCGTTTACGTGTGGTCGAAAAAAAACTTGCTGAAGCTGACCTTGATGAAGATACCCGCCATGCACTGGCTGAAGAAGCTCAAGCCTTGCGAAGCCGACTGGCCCGAATACCCTTCATTGATACTCTGGACCTGCGCTACAACCACCATGTGCGGGTGCCCAAACCCACAGCCCAAGCGGTCATGTTCTGCCTCATGGACGTCTCAGGTTCCATGACCCAGGAAACCAAGGACCTGGCCAAGCGTTTTTTCATCCTCCTCTACCTTTTTCTCAAACGCAATTACCAACGGATTGATGTCGTTTTTATCCGCCACCATACCAGTGCCCGCGAAGTCGACGAACAAGAGTTCTTTTACGCTCGGGAAACAGGTGGCACTATCGTCAGCAGTGCCCTTGAACTCATGCAGGATATCCTGCAACAACGCTATCCGGCCGAAACATGGAATATCTATGCGGCTCAGGCATCCGATGGGGATAACTGGAACGAGGATTCATCGCACTGTATTGAGTTGCTGCAAACCGGCATTCTGCCTCTGTTGCAGTATTATGCCTACATTGAAATCACACCCCGAGAACATCAGTCGCTCTGGGAAGCCTATACCACATTACTTGAACCCTTTGGTGAACGTTTTGCCATGCAACAGATCAGTTCGGCAGCCGATATTTACCCTGTTTTTCGCAGTCTTTTTGCGCGCAAACCGGGAGGCTGAACATGGCTCGTCGCAACAAACCCATCTCGACCGGATCTGAATGGACCTTTGAACTGCTGGCACGCTATGATGCCGAGATTGCCCAACTGGCACACCGACGCTATCAACTGGATACTTATCCCAACCAGATCGAGGTCATCAGTTCAGAACAGATGATGGATGCCTATGCCGCTGTGGGCATGCCAATCAACTACCACCACTGGTCTTTTGGCAAACACTTTGTCTCCGTGGATCAGGCCTATCAGCGCGGTCAAATGGGTCTGGCCTATGAAATCGTCATCAATTCCAATCCCTGCATTGCCTACCTCATGGAAGAGAACACCATGACCATGCAGGCACTGGTGATTGCCCATGCCAGCTATGGCCATAATTCTTTTTTTAAGGGTAATTACCTGTTTCGGGCCTGGACGGATGCCAGTGGCATCATTGATTATCTGGTCTTTGCCCGTAACTATATTCAGACCTGTGAGGAGCGCCATGGACGACATGAAGTTGAACTGCTGCTCGACTCCTGCCATGCACTCATGCACTACGGAGTCGATCGCTATAAACGCCCATATCCTATTTCAGCCCAAGAAGAACAGCAACGCCAGGCCGAGCGTGAAACGCTGCTGCAGCAGCAGGTCAATCTGCTCTGGCGCACCATACCCGGCAAAGCCGAACCTGAAGCCGAGGCGCAGAGCCATCCACGATTTCCCAGTGAGCCCCAGGAAAACCTTCTGTATTTTTTTGAAAAAAATGCACCTTTGCTTGAACCTTGGCAAAGGGAAATCGTTCGTATTGTCCGCAAACTGGCACAGTATTTCTACCCCCAACGACAAACCCAGGTCATGAATGAAGGCTGGGCTACCTTTTGGCATTATCGCCTCATCCAGGACCTTTATGATCAGGGTCTTGTTCATGATGGTTTTATGATGGAATTTCTTGCTAGTCATACGTCGGTAGTGGCTCAGCCTTCGTTCGACCATCCCTGGTTTAATGGCATCAACCCTTATGCCCTTGGTTTTGCTATGTACAGGGACATTCGGCGCATCTGTGAACAACCAACGGACGAAGACCGCTTCTGGTTTCCCGACTGGGCTGGAACCCCATGGCTCGACACACTCAAGTTTGCCATGCAAAATTTCAAGGATGAAAGTTTTGTCCAGCAATTCCTTAGTCCGCGACTCATGCGTGAATTCAAACTATTTAATCTGCTTGATCACCCTGATGAAGAGTCTCTGCTTATTAACGCCATCCACGATGAAACAGGATACCGATCTGTGCGTCAGGCCTTGTCGGATCAGTACAACCTTGGCTTTAATGAACCCAATATCCAGGTCTGGGACGTAGATCTTCGTGGCAATCGTTCCCTTACCCTTCGTCATGAACAACATGGCCAGCGTCCTCTGGGTGCCAGTACGGAAACCATGATGAAACATCTGTACCGTCTCTGGAAGTTTGATGTCCACCTTGAATCATGGGACCAGGGAAACTGTCAGGAATCATGGCATATTGATTCCAGCGGTGTAGAGCACCGAGGGGCATGAGTGTGTACGATGTACAGTTAGGAACACGCTTTCTCGCTGCGCTGGATGCTGATTGGGCCTGCCTTATTGCAACTGCTGAGCCTTGGCAGCAACCAGCACGGGTGGCTGATTCACCCTATGGCTATCTGCTGCATGCCATTGCCCACCAGCATGTTCACGCCCGGGCTGCTTCAAGCTTGCTGGAACGTCTGTCCAAACATTTTGGGGGGATGCCAACGCCGCGACAATTGTGCGCAACCGACCCTGCCGAAATCAAGGCACTCGGGTTTTCCTCTGCCAAAACCAACGCCTTGCTTGATCTTGCCCAGCATGCCCTGCAAGGCGGTGTCCCCGAAGAAGCTGAGGCAGTCAGGCTTGCGGATACTTCGCTTCATCAACAACTAACCGCCATTCGCGGCATTGGTCCATGGACCGTGGACATGCTGCTCATGTTTCATCTTGGACGGACAGACATTTTACCCAGCGGAGATTTCGGCGTGCGCGAAGGATTTCGGCGCTTGAAAAAAAAACCTAAACAGCCTTCAGCCTCTGAGCTGACCACCTTGGGCAAAGACTGGTCTCCCCATCGAACTCTGGCCAGTTGGTACCTTTGGCAGGCCGCACGCCTTTTGCCCGTTCCGGATTCCAGCGAATGAAACACTATCTGGTCGGGGGAGCCGTACGTGATCGTTTGCTTGGACTAAAGGTCTATGAACGAGACCACGTTGTCATCGGTTCAACCCCTGAAGAACTCGTTGAACATGGCTTCAGACAGGTCGGTCGCGGTTTTCCTGTCTTCCTGCACCCTCAAACCCATGAAGAATACGCCTTGGCCCGCAAGGAACTCAAGACCGGTAGTGGTCATACTGGATTTCACTGTGCCTTCGGGCCCGAAGTTACGCTTGAACAGGATCTGCTGCGCCGTGACCTCACCATCAACGCCATGGCTGAAGATGAACAGGGACGCATCATCGACCCCTATGGGGGTCAAAAGGATATCGAACAACGCTGCCTGCGTCATGTCTCCGCTGCGTTCAGTGAAGATCCGTTGCGCCTGTTGCGAGTGGCCCGATTTGCCAGTCATCTGGCAAGGTTCGGCTTTCAGATTGCTCCGGAAACTCTTGAACTCATGCGCACGATCAGCCAAAGCGGTGAACTGGAGACGCTGACCCCAGAACGGGTCTGGAAAGAAACAGAGCGGGCTCTACTGAGCCCTAACCCCTCGGTCTATTTTCAGGTACTTCAGTGCACTGACGCCCTTAAGCCTCTTTTTCCTGAACTTGCTGCCCTGATTGGCGTGCCGCAGAATCCTCAATGGCACCCTGAAGTCGACACCTGGCTGCATACCCAGATGGCGCTCGAACAATCGGCAGTTCTGAATGCCTCTCTTGCTGTGCGCTTTGCCGTACTGACCCATGATCTCGGCAAAGCCTCCACTGAAGATCACCTGCTTCCCCATCACCCTGGTCATGGCGAACGAGGCATTCCGATTATTAATCAACTCGCCCTGCGTCTGCGTGTTCCACGTGATCTTCGTGAGATTGCCATAAAGGTCGCCGCCTGGCATATCTCCATCCACCGTCTTGCCAACACCAAGGACGGTACACCCACCTCTGAAATCCTGCATATTCTCAATGGACTAGACGGATTTCGTCGCCCCAATCGGGTTCATGACGTAGTGCTGGCCTGCCGATGCGATATTCGGGGTCGTCTAGGTCACGAACAGGCACAATACCCTCAGGGTCAATGGCTGCTTGATGCTCTTCAGGCAGCATCAAAGGTCCGAGCCGCCGACCTGAACAATCAATCGCTGGATGGCACCGAAATCGCCCATGCATTGCACGAAGCTCGAATGCACGCAATTGACCAGTTGTCCAGCACACGTTGACGCTTGCGCTCGCATGGCCAGTTGGTCAACGATATCATCCGACTTGGCAACGAGATGAAAACTGAAAAACGATCGTACAAGGCTTGGCAGAAGCTGTACGGGAAAAGTGTCAAGGTCAAAGCTCCGGGGATGTTCAACGCAGAGTTGAAGCGCAAGGCTGAAAATGTCGCAATACGACCATTTAAGCGGGGAATAAAGCAAAAAGACGTTAAGCGGACGCTGGCGCTTTGCGTCATAGAAAACGAGTACCAGCCAAGCCAGTTGCATTTGCGCTGGCCGGTTGTGAAACAGCTACTGGAACAAGCGGGCTGGTGTCGTCACATACAAGTTGCGAAGGGCGGGACTTTGGTTCTGCCTACGGTAAAACCGTCAGAGCGGCTCGCTTATTAAAGTGGTGCTGATTCGGCTACGGCCCGGAGGTATACCTTGGTGAGAACCAAGGGTGAGCCTGGAGACCCCAAATCATCCAGCACCATAAAACCCCCTGAATTTATTCATGGGGCTGTTTAGCATTCCGGTTCTGATCGACAAGCGCTATACTTCAGTCGCATGCGACTTAATGAACCGAATTATGACCCAACACCACGGCCCCCGACTAGACGATCAGATCTGCTTCCGCCTTTATGCTGCAGCACGGCTGGTAACCCGTCTTTACCAACCCTATCTGGATGCACTTGGGATTACTTATCCACAATACATTGTGCTGATGATCCTTTGGGAACATGAGCCTTGCCGCGCGACGGACATCGGCACGAGAGCCTATCTGCAATCGAACACCTTGACTCCCTTGCTGCGACGACTGGAAGAACAAGGTTTAATCGTACGTGAACGTTCCGCGTTGGATGAACGCTCCCTCAACATTTCCCTTACGGAAAAGGGCAGGGCGCTTGAGTTTCGCTGTACGGGCATGTCTGAAGCCCTTTTGCAGGGTCCATCACTGGACCTAAGCCAGTTTGACCAACTGCGTCGACAGCTCGACGTTGTGCTGAACACTCTGTCCAAGCCGGGTTGAGCGGGCTATACCTGTCTTTTTGGCACCTTGCCAGAGGGAGTTAACCCGTCTTTAACGAAACTATGATTTATATACATTTGTAATTTTTGATATCGAAATGTTGTGCCACTAGAGAAATTTTTTACCAACAACAAACTGAATAATATAGTTATTTTTATATCAACGTTAAATACGGGCTAACCATTCGAGCCTTCACACCACCATGATCATGGCCTTAGCATGTTCCTCATGGTCGAACGCACTGGCCATGCGGTTGATCTCCGCCGACCGCGCGCCGACGGCGGCAGCGACAGAGCGCCACGCCGAGGTGGCCACCGCCACCTCCTTGATAATAGCTCTGGCCTGCGCCAGACCCAGGCTGAAATATTGTGCGGCATCCTCCAGCACATCGAGGGAGCAGGTCCCTTCATCCAGATTGATGTTAGTGGTCAGAACGCGCGCTTGCATATCCACCGGCACCGGATTGAGGTCGTAGGCCGGCGACAGCAGCCAGCCGGCTTTCCCCTGTCTGAGAAAGCCGTGGTTACGCAAGTGATCATCGACATTGGAGATCATGACGCTGAAGGCTACGCGCCGGTACAGTTCCTGGGCATCGGCTTTGGCTTGGGCACCATGTTGGGTGAGAATGTCAACCATCTCCGGATAGCTGCCATGCTCTCCGTCCCGTGCGCCCATCAACGCCATGGCTGACAGGAAAGGGACTCGCACAGGACCCGCCCGGTCAAAACGCCGCGACAAAAGCACCGCCTTGCCCGCCACCTGAACCAGTGCGTGTTGGGGCGTTCGGATACGCGCACGTTCAGCAAGCTGCAGGGCGATCTCTTCCCAAGTCTCAATGCTGTATTCGTCAGTTTCCTTCGGAAATTTAGCGATGGACAGGTTACCGTGCTGATCAATGACAGAAGCCTTTGGCCGGGCTCCGCCAAGGGATGATCCCGGTGCGAAAATGAGCCGCAGGTCCTCGTCGGTCTCCTCGTCCCGCAGGATGCGTTCGGTGACCTGCAGGAGTCTGCCAAGATCAACCATCGCCGGCACCCCTCTGCCGCCGGGGCACTGAAATTCGGCCTGGCCCATTCGGCGAAAACGCAAGGCACCCAGCCTAGTCTCGTCCGACACCCCCAACAGGTAGTCCGACTCCATGAGCGTTCTAACAGCTCGACCCTCCCGGTCCGCCTGCCGCCTCTCCGCCCGTTGCATCAGTCGCCGCCCCCAGGTGTCAGGAGCCGAGTCCCCAATCGAGCCAAAAATGACTTGCGGGGGAGTTGGATTAAAAACACCCCGGGTCAGGGGTAACGCGGGCTCCAGGGGAAAACTGTCCGGGCTTGCCAGCCAGTCTTCATCGTATTCAAAACTGACCAGCTCCTTGCCTCGCGCCAAGTTGCCACGCGCCAGGCCAACCCGCCGCATTTGGCCCTGCAACTCGATGTGGACCTCGAAGTCAGTCATGGCTCTTGCTCTTTGGGGCTCGACGGATGCGTGCCCGCTGGGGCAGCGCGGCCGTCGCCAGCGCTTGGCCAACACTGTCGTGACTGATATCCGCGATCTGGCCCAGCCCATCCAGCAACCCGAGGGCGTGGAGGGTCGCCGCATAGATACCCATGCTCACCGCCGGATCGCCTGCCTCAACCCGCTGCAGGGTGGATCGTGAGGTAAACGCCCGCTCCGCGACAACCGCCATGGGCAGCTCGCGCCGCAGGCGCGCGGCTTGGATGTCGGCCCCCAGCTTCCGCAGCATGCGCTGGACCGCAGCCGAGGGGTAATGTGGTGTTGGCATAATGTACACTTCGTAATCCGATAACTTAATTTATTGTAGCATGAAGCTAACATAATGCTCCAGCGTAAGGGCTAAAGTCGCCCTTTACTCACAATTTTGTCACCCCGAGTTACCCAGTACAATTCAGCCGCCATGCACGTGAGTTGAAGCGTCATTTATCCGCTCCGAATGATCTGGTGTTCGGTGGGAGGATTGTGTTTTCTACCGATGTAGCCGCCAAGTTTTGCAATCGCACGCACTGCGGTCGTTCTCAAGGAATCCATTGCTGATGGCCATACGTTGTCATGGCAGATAAGTGTCAAAAGCACAGAAACAGATTTTGAATGCCAAAAACTTGAGTCTAACGGTCTAGATGTTCAGACCAACCTCTTATTTTTCGCAAGATAACAGCCAAATTCTTCACAAACGAGCCCATTGGTCAGCAAGAATAGTTCAGCGGACATACAAACGGGGCACTGCGGCATTGGCAGTTCGACGTTGTGCTGAACACTCTGTCCAAGCCGAGTTGAGCGGACTATACTTGTCTTTTTGGCACCTCGCCAGAGGGAGTTAGATACACTATGGCAAAACATCTGGGGTCTTCCTTACTGAGTTTTCAGGACATCATCCTGACCTTGCAGCACTACTGGGCTGCTCAAGGCTGTGTCATCGTACAACCTTATGATATGGAGATGGGGGCAGGGACATTTCATACTGCAACATTCCTGCGTGCCATTGGCCCGGAATCTTGGCGGGCTGCCTATGTACAGCCCTCTCGACGCCCGACAGATGGACGCTATGGCGAAAACCCGAATCGTTTGCAGCATTATTATCAATTTCAGGTCGTTCTTAAGCCTAATCCGGACAACATTGTCGAACTCTATCTGAATTCGCTTCGGAAACTTGGTATTGATACCCGTCTCCATGACGTCCGTCTGGTTGAGGATAACTGGAAATCGCCCAGTTTAGGGGCATGGGGCCTTGGCTGGGAAATCTGGCTAAACGGCATGGAAGTTACCCAGTTTACCTATTTTCAGCAGGTTGGTGGCATTGACTGTTACCCGGTTACTGGCGAAATCACCTACGGGCTTGAACGTATTGCCATGTATCTGCAGGGTGTGGACTCCGTCTATGATCTGATCTGGTCCAAAAGCCTCGAAGGGATTGTCCGTTATGGTGATGTCTTCCATCAAAACGAGGTGGAGATGTCGACCTACAACTTCGAGGAAGCAGATACCACCTATCTCTTTGAACATTTTAATCATTGTGAACAGGAAGCTTTACGATTGATTCAGTGTTCCTTGGCTCTGCCCGCCTACGAACAGTTGCTCAAGGCCTCGCACAGCTTTAACCTTCTGGATGCTCGGCGCGCCGTATCGGTGACCGAACGTCAGCGCTTCATTCTGCGTCTGCGCACCGTCGCGACCCAGGTTGCCGCAGCCTATCTTGAAGCCCGTCGTCGTCTTGGATTCCCTCTCGCACGCAAGGAT
>JAJZHM010000076.1 GCA_021804485.1 Pseudomonadota bacterium
TGCTGTCGCTGCTGTCGCTGCTGCTGTTGCTGCTGTTGCTGCTGTTGCTGTTGCTGCTGCTGTTGCTGTTGCTGTTGCTGTTGCTGTTGCTGTTGCTGTTGCTGTTGCTGTTGCTGTTGCTGCTGTTGCTGCTGTTGCTGCTGTTGCTGTTGCTGTTGCTGCTGTTGCTGCTGTTGCTGCTGTTGCTGCTGTTGCTGCTGTTGCTGCTGCTGCTGCTGCTGTTGCTGTTGCTGCTGCTGCTGTTGCTGCTGTTGCTGTTGCTGCTGCTGCTGCTGTTGCTGTTGCTGTTGCTGCTGCTGTTGCTGCTGCTGCTGAGCATCTTTAAGATGTTTGCGTACCAGGTCGCGGTTGTGCTGGGCATCCTGCATGGAGGGATCAAGTTTCAGGGCCTGGTCATAGGCCTGTAAGGCACCAGCGAGATTGCCGCTGCGGGCGAGTGCATTGCCGCGGTTGTATTCGGCGATGGCGGTATGGGTCATGGTCAGACTCCGTGCTGCTTCAGCATCGTGATGGGCACTGCTTAGTGCCCAAGCCTTGTGCAAGGGTTCCTGATACAGGGTAGCTGCATGATCAGGTTGGTGTTGATCCATCCAGTAATCGCCCATTTGATTGGCGTTGTACCAGAGACTATTGTGCCACGACCATGACCAAGCGGGCAGAGGAGTTAGCATGAACAGGAGGCAGAATAGCCCAAACGGGAACAATGCAGGGCCGTGTTGGCGCTGGTAGGGTGGCGAGTTGTGGAGAAAATGCATGGAGTCTCCTTCTAAAAGAGGGTGCTGTCGTTCGTCAGGAGCTTAAGTGTCTTCGTATTTTCTGTCGGAATACGAAGGCTGACAGAAGCAGGATGGGGGGTAAAAACCAGAATCCGTCGTTCTGTGGTATTACGACCGGTTCGGCATTATTCTGGGAGGAAGTTCCCTTTTTGGATGAATCCTGTTCAATGCCCAGAAGTGGCTGCAGATGTTGCACATCGACATAGATTCCGCCACCGTCCTGAGCCAGAATTTGCAGGTTCGACACGGGTAGACGGGACCAGACTGGGGTCCCGTTGTTGGACAGCCATTGTCCATTCGCATTGGTGCTGGGGGCTCCGCTGGCTGTCCCGATGCCGACAAAGTCGGTTTTAATCCCTTCCTGTCGAAGGTGTTTAACTTGTTTTTCAGCGGCATCGAGGTCGTTCAGGCCATCAGTGAGTACGACAATATGACGCTGGGTGCCAGCTGTTTGTGCCAGTAGTTGTTCCGCCTGAATCAATGCAGGTTCCAGGTATTTGCCTTGCACCGGCATGATGTTCGGATTGAGATCGGGCAGGAATAGACTGATCGTGTCTATATCCTGGGTGAGCGGTGTAATGGTGAAGGGCTCGGCACTGAAGGCGATCAGCGCCGCTTGTTGTCCCTGCAGGTTCTCAAGCATCTGACGTAGGGAGATGCGTGCCTGGGTTATTCGGTTGGGTGCGGCATCGGTAGCGAGCATGCTGCTGTCCAGATCGATCAGAAAGACCCAGGAAGAGGTCGAAGCGTAGGCGGGGACTTTTTGTTGTTGCCAGCTAGGTCCTGCCATGGCAATGCTGATCAGTAGCAGACTTAACAGACTGGCCCATCGGTCGGTACGGGAGAGAGATTGCCCGGAACGCGTCCTAAGCAGTTTCAGCAGTTCAGGATCAATGATGTTGGACCATGCACTACCCTGATCAGAACGCCAGAGCCAGTAGGCAAGACCTAGATGCAACGGCAGAGTGAGTAGCCACCAGGGATGCAGCCAATGAACGGTATTAGACAGAGGAATCATGCCCGTTGCCTCCGCCACAGAATCAGATACATCCACAACACCCAGGCGAGAGCCAAGGGCCAGAGGAACATTTCGGTACGGGGCCGAAACCACTGGGTTTGTCCTGAAACAGGTTCAAGCTGGTTGATTTTCTTGTAAATCTCTTGTAATGCATGGGCGTCTGTAGCCCGGAAATACAGCCCGCCTGTTTTTGCAGCGATGGACTTGAGGGAGGCTTCATCAAGATCAGTATTGCCGGTAGTACCAAAAAAACCTTGGTGAACGGCAGCGCCCACGCCGATGGTGTAGATACGCAAGCCTTCCCGTGCCGCAATGGTTGCTGCATCAACAGGGGGCATGAGGCCGGCGTCATTGCCGCCATCGGTCAGCAGAATCAGCACAGGGCGTTCGTGGGTGGTTTGGGCGTGTTCTTTCATGTGTCGTATGGCAAATCCGATGGCATCACCAATGGCTGTCTGTGAACCTGCTTCACCGACGAGGGATTCGTTGAGCATGGTAGTTACCGTATGCAGATCCAGAGTCATCGGTGCCTGCAGATAGGGGTGGGTGCCAAACACGATAAGACCAACCTGATCGCCCTGTCGTTGACTTAAAAACTGGCCTGCAACGCGTTGCACGACCTGCAGCCGGGTTTGCTGACCATCCATGTCACGAGTTGCCATGGAACCGGATAAGTCCACGGCCAGCAACAAGGGACGACCTTCGGGACGAACCGGTTGCGGAACTCCAAGCCACTCGGGGCGCATTGCGGCGAGGACAAGCAGAAGCCAGATCAGTACGGTCCAGCGCTTTGGGGAAATAAATGACCGACTCTGCTTTGCTGTTGTCGGTACAGGTACGAAAACGACCTCTTCCCTGGTTTGTTGCCGTGATCGGTGTCCGACCAGCCAAGGCAGTGGAATAAACAGGAGCATCCAGGGCCAGGCAAAGTGGATCATGGACGAAACCTCAGGAACTTTTCGGCAAGCGACAGCCAGTGTTCAATCGGTTCAGAGCCAGCCCCGCCATAGGCTCGCACCAGAAGTTTGCGGGCGGCGTCGATATCGGCCTCATCCAGGCCATGCTGACGCAGGAACAAAATCCATGATTCGTTATGCAGTGGGGCAACCAGATCCCTGCCATAACGGGCGACGGCATAGCGTCTGAGCAGATGTTCGAGATTACGGGCCAGATGTCGTGGATCATCCTGATGGTGCTGACGTATCCCGGTCAGTTCGGTAAGCGCTACCCGTTGCAGCCTTCGGATCGGATGCAGCACATACCGCAGTCCCGTACCCAGTGCGAGAATCAGCATTGTGCCCAGGATCCACCAGCCAGGCGCCAGAGGCCACCATGAAGAGGCAGGAGGTAGTCGGTCTGGAGCGAGTTGATCTAGCCAGGACGATACCGCTGGATTCATAGGTAACTCCGGCTGAGGGGACGATGCCCGAGATGGGTGGAAAGAGTGATGGCAGGATCTTCAGAGGTAGAAAAATCAAGCAACCTGATCCGGTGTTCTGAGCAGAAGGATTGCAGCTCTTGTTGGCGCTGGTTCCATGCAGATGCCCAGGTTTTGCGGCTGGACGCCCCGTGGACCTGTTGAGGCCGATCCTGGCGGCCTATGCTGAACCAGCCATCTGGCAAACCTGAGCGTTCGAGCGGGTCGTAAACATTGCAGAGGATCACGGCAGCCCGGCGACGCAGACTGACCAGACTGGAGAAACAATCCGTTGTGATGCTGACATGGTCACCGATCAGAATCACCAGACTTCCGGACTGGATGTGCGGTTGCAGTTTCTGCAGACTTATGGCCAGCGTCGGTTCTGTCTCAGGAGGAAGGCTGCGCGGCTGAAGGGCAGACAGTTGCTGCAGGACGGCAAGCCACTGTTCCGTTCGGGCTCGTGCAGGCCAGAAGGGTTGATCCTTCAGGTGTGGTGCATCGACCAGCAATCCGACCCGATCTCCTTCCTCAAGGCCGATCCAGCCCAGAAGCGCGGTTAATCTCAGGGCGAGTACCGATTTTAGCTGGATACGGCTGCCGAAAAAAAGACTGGCACCGAGGCTTGGAACCAGCCAGATGGGACGTTCCTTTTCCTCGCGATAGACCCGAGTATGCGCCCGTCCACGTCGGGCGGTCACACGCCAGTCGATGCTGCGGATGTCGTCGCCCGGAATATAGGCCCGCAGTTCCTCGAACTCCAACCCGCGCCCCAGATCACTGCCCTGATGCATTCCGCTTTGGGGAGGTGTGCGTGCTGCAGACAGGTGGAGACTGAGTCCCTTGACAAGTTGCCGTGACTGAGTGAGTTCCTCAGGGTCAGGAAACAGGTTCACGGTGCCGGGACTCCTCGAATGAGTTCGCGGATGCAGTCATCAGTCGTCACGTTCTGGGCGAGGGCCCTGAAATCGGGAACCAGCCGATGACGCAAGGTGTCTGCGGCCAGATTCTGAACATCCTCAGGACTGACGTAATCACGCTGGTTCAGCCAGGCGCGGGCACGACAGCCATGTTCCAGGGCAAGTGCCGCCCGGGGGCTGGCTCCCCAGCGAATCCATTCCCTGATTTTCTTCACCGGGCTGCGTTCAGGGTGGGTTGCATCAACCAAGGCGATTATGTACTCCTGAACATGGGTATCCAGATGAATATGCAGCAACTGTTTCCGGGCCTGCATCACCTGGTGAGGTTCAAGAATGGCCGTAGGGGGTATGGACAGGTTTTGCTGCAGTTCATGGCGATGCAGATTCATGATGCGGCGCAGTACAGCCTTGTCCGGGTAGTCGACCCGCACGTGCAGCATGAACCGATCCAGTTGGGCTTCCGGCAAGGGGTAGGTTCCCTCATGCTCCAGCGGGTTCTGGGTCGCCATGACCATGAACAGTTCGGGCAGTGGGTAGGTCGTACGTCCTACAGTAATCTGACGCTCAGCCATCGCTTCAAGAAGTGCCGACTGAACTTTGGCGGGGGCTCGGTTGATTTCGTCCGCCAAAATGATGGAGTGAAAGAGCGGACCATGGATAAACTCGAACGTTCCAGTTTCCGGTCGAAAAATATCGCTACCGGTCAGATCGGCCGGTAGCATGTCGGGCGTGAACTGGATACGCTGGAATTGGCCGGCAATGCCCTGAGACAGTGCCTTGACCGAACGAGTTTTGGCCAGACCCGGAGGGCCTTCGACCAGGAGATGGCCATCAGCCAACAGGGCGATTAGCATGCGTTCAATCAAGATCTCCTGGCCGAGTACCTGTTCATCAAGAAAGGCACGCAAACTCTGGAATCCATCCAGTACTTCGGTTCGAAAAACTTCGCTCATGGGGACTCCATGCGATGATCAGATCAATGAGGGTGCATTCGTCATGTTAATGGGGGTGATGTGGTCGCTTCAAAGGCAAACAATGCTACAAATCGATGCAATACGGTAATAAAGTGTATTGTATTTGTTAAGCGCAGGGGATCGGTTCGTGATGCAGGCCGTGTTTATGTTTGAGCCAGTTTCCGACGACATCACTGTTGGATGGGGCCGCTGGAGAAACGTAAAGCCAAGTCGCATTCGGTATTCCCTGAAGTGTACGTTTCTCGGCAGGGAATCCCTCTTTGACTAGAATATTGATTAACTGGTCCGCATTGTTCTCATCATGAAACTGTCCTAGGGAAACAGCACGTGCGTAGGGACCATCCTCAATAACAACGGGATCCATGTCGGCTGCACGCAGCCGTGCAGTCATGTTTTCTGCATCACTGATGAACTGGAAGGGCGGTATATAAACCATGAACATGGTGCTGCTGACATCTTCAGGACGAACCCGACTGACCATGCCCTGTTGCTGAAGATGGTTCTGGAATGCCTCGAGTTGTTCGGCTTGCAGCGGGCCGACCAGATAGCACAAGAAGACGGAACCGCTTGCAACTGCAGGGGTGGCATGCTGGGAGACTGAAAGGGCATCCCCTTGCAACAGTTTGAGCTGTGGCAGGCTCGCCGCAGCGTCGACGTTACTGTGTTGATTGGGTGCATTCAGAAAATGTTCATAGCCCCAAAAAACTGCATTCAATGCCAACAGCAACGCCAATAACCAAGCCATGCTTTCATCCTGAACAGTCAATCACCCTTGCCTGCTGGCAAGCATAGCAAAACTTCGGGGTAACAGCATAGGTCTGTTACCCCACAGCACTATTCATGGTCCAGAAACGAACGCAGATGTTCTGAGCGGGAGGGGTGTCGGAGTTTGCGGAGCGCCTTGGCCTCGATCTGCCGGATACGTTCCCGTGTCACATCAAACTGCCTGCCTACTTCCTCGAGGGTATGATCGGTATTCATCTCAATACCAAAGCGCATGCGAAGGACTTTGGCTTCTCGCTGGGTTAAATTAGCCAGAACTTCCCGAGTGGCCTCACGCAAGCCCTCGGCTGTTGCCGAATCAACCGGGGAGATCATTGATGTGTCTTCAATGAAGTCGCCCAGATGCGAGTCTTCGTCATCGCCAACAGGCGATTCCATCGATATGGGTTCCTTGGAGATTTTGAGTACCCGACGTACTTTTTCTTCCGGCATGTCAAGGCGTTTTCCAAGTTCCTCGGGGGTTGGTTCGCGCCCCATCTCCTGGACCATCTGTCTGGAAACCCGGTTCAATTTATTGATGGTTTCAATCATGTGCACAGGAATACGGATGGTTCGTGCCTGATCGGCAATGGAGCGGGTAATGGCCTGACGAATCCACCAAGTCGCATAGGTGGAAAACTTGAAGCCGCGGCGGTATTCAAACTTATCTACAGCCTTCATCAGGCCGATATTGCCTTCCTGGATGAGGTCAAGAAATTGCAGCCCGCGATTGGTGTACTTTTTGGCAATCGAGATGACAAGACGAAGATTGGCTTCAACCATTTCCTTCTTGGCGCGTTGGGCCTTGGCTTCACCCAAAGAAAGGCGCTTGTTGACGTCCTTGATTTCGGTAATGCTGAGGTTGAGGTCGCCTTCGATGTCAAACAGGCGCCGCTGGGCCCGTAGTATGTCTTCACGGTACTGACCGAGAGCCTGCGACCAAGGTTGTTCGCGGCTGCTCTGTTGATCAACCCAGTCAAGATTGGTCTCGTTGCCAGGGAATAACTTGAGGAAAGTCATCCGGTCCATGCGTACCCGCTTGATACAGATATGCATAATTGACTTTTCCTGCTGCCTGATATCGGTCAGCACATCACGCACCTGATGAATCAGACCTTCATAGATACGTGGCGTTAGTTTCAGAATCATGAACGATTCTGCAACACTGAGCAGAGCTTGCCGGATATCCTGGTTACTTCGGGTGTGGCCTGCACGCAACAGGGTATGAACGGCCTGCACCTGGCTACGCAGGTTGTTAAAACGTTCAGCAGCAAGAACGGGGTCCAGTGAGGAGGGTGCTTCATCATCATCAGTGCCCTCCTTTTCTTCATCCTCTTCTTCCAGTTCTTCAACTTCTTCATCAAGAACAGCAGCAGCTTCAATTTCAACACCAGCTGCTTCGACAGGCTGTTCAGCCGGGGTGCCAAGGGCTCGTCCATCATCGTTAGGATCAAGATAGCCAATGATCACATCGGTTAGCCGTTTCTCGCCGCTCATGCAGTTGTCATATTCCTGCAGGACAAGCTCAACCGCTCCAGGCCAGTGAGCTAGCGCATGCAGGACTTCACGGATGCCTTCTTCGATGCGTTTGGCAATGGCAATTTCACCATCATGGTTCAACAGGTCTACAGTGCCCATTTCACGCATGTACATTCGCACCGGATCGGTGGTGCGGTGAGGCTCGTTTTCCACCGCAGCCAGAACGGCGGCAGCCTCTTCGGCGGCGACTTCATCGTCGATGGCCTCAGGTGATTCCTCGGTCAGGATGTCATCAGGGCTTGGGGCGCGTTCATGGACCGGAATTCCAAGATCACGCAACATCTGGATGATGTCTTCAATCTGATCTTCGTTGGTGACGGATTCAGGCAGATGATCATTGATTTCGGCGTGCGTCAGATAGCCCTGTTCCTTGCCACGGGAAATCAGTTCCTGAAGTTGCGAAGTTGGGTGTTTGTCTTGAGGAGTCGTCATCGGGTCATGATCCAGGTTGCAACGAAAAGACTAACTTGGAATCATAACATAGATATGCTGTTTTATCCAGAACGAACCTTGGATCAGTCTGGATTCTGTCTTACAGTTTTTAAAGTTGCTCAGTCAGGTCAGCTGGTTCCTGCTGTTCTGTATCGTTGACATTGATAAAAGCGAAGATCAAGATGCCTTATTGTCGGACAATATTAGTTGCAAGCAAGGGGAGAGTAAAAGTGCTGTCGTTGTCATCGGCTGGATTATCAGTTTGTGCGTAAAACATATGAAATGATTGATAACTGCTCCCCCTGTATGGCTATCTGCCCTGCAGTCAAAGTTAAGCGGGTGGTGGGCGGTTTGGAGCTGTCTTCATCGCCACTACCGCTCCCGTATAAATGTTTGTGCTGATCTTTGAAGCGACCGTCAGTCCGAAGATCACCGGTATTTTCACCAAAATGTGCGTGAAGTCCCTGAATTCATTCATGGGGATGTTTAGTTGCATACATTTGGTGCATGTTGTGGTATTTTAATAGCATGCTAAATTAATGTCCGAATAAAGCGATTTTCAGGAGGCGCTTATGGCTCGCCCAGCTCAATTTGATCGTGCCGAAGTTCTTGATCATGTCATGAACCTTTTCTGGGAAAAGGGGTATGCCACCACTGGGATGGCGACTGTGCTTGAGCGTGCCCGCTTGCAGCCGGGAAGTCTGTATGCTGCGTTTAAGTCGAAAAGGTCGCTTTATCAGGAGGCCCTGCATCTCTATGGGCAGTCTAGTGTTGCCAATGTTCAGGAAATGTTGCTTCACGCCGGCCATGATTACCCTGGTGGTATCCGCAACTTTCTAAGTCCGGTTGCGGAGCAGACCCAGAAGCCTATGTCATTGCGCAGTTGTTTTCTGGTCAACACCCTGATGGAAGTGACTCGTCATGATGCAGAACTCGGTGCACAGGCTGCTGGCTATTTTCGACAAATCGAACAAAGCTTAGTTGAATTTCTTGAACGAGCCGCTGAAGAAGGCGTTCTCGCCAAAGGACAGGATCCAGCCTGCGTGGCTGCACTGATTCTGACCTTCTCTTGGGGAATGCGGGTGGCGGGTATGACGGAGCCAGACCTTAGCCGAATGTTTGCCCAGATTGACTGGCTGCTGGAGCGGATGTTTGTGGTCTCTGCTGCCTGATCGAAGGCCTGTGGCCAGCCGATCGGAAGATTGCTGCAGGTTAAGATCGCCCGGGACGAGCGTTGGGGTGTCAGGTTCATAAGTGATCAACCTGCCTCAGTGACGGACCTGCTGCCTTTGAGGATGAAATCCCCTGGAATCCTGATTCATTCGTGGCCATGCGGGCGTTGTGACGTTATACTGTCAAGATATGAGTAAAAAGAATGTGTCATCGGCCATTGCGGTCAACAAGAGAGCTTCCTACGAATACTTCATTGAGGAGACCTACACAGCAGGGCTCGTTCTTGAGGGTTGGGAAGTCAAATCAATACGGGCAGGAAAAGTAAGCATTGCCGATGCCTATGTCATCGTGCGAAACGCTGAGATTTTTCTGCTTGGCGCACACATTCATCCGCTTATTTCGACCTCTACCCATTATTCCATCGAGTCAACCCGGACTCGTAAGCTCTTGCTGAACCGTCGCGAGATCAGTCATCTGATCGGTGCCATTGAACGTAAGGGGCATACCTGTGTCCCCCTTAAAATGTTCTGGAGTCATGGTCTCGTTAAGTGCGATATTGCACTGGTCAAAGGCAAGCAGCAGCACGACAAGCGCGATAACGAGAAGCAGCGCGACTGGCAGCGCGAGCGCGGCAGAATCATGCGTGAAGGGCGTGCTTGATAGACTAGCCTGATTTTTTAAGTATATTTAATGCCTTGCGTCGCTCCCAGAGGTTTTTCCTGCTAATGCCGAGGGCTTCAGCCAGTTTGCTTTCAGTCATGCGCTCTTGGTTCTCAAGGACAAAGCGGATGAAATAGTCGTTCATGGTGGTCGCGTCTTCAGGTTTGTCCTTGTCCGCTTCAGGCTCGTCCTGTGCATTAAGCTCAATGGTGAGCAGGTCCTGTGTGATCTCTTCGTCATCGCAAAGGATGATGGCCCGTTCAATGATATTTTCCATCTCCCGGACATTGCCGGGCCATGGGTAGGCTTTGATGGCAGAAAGCGCTTGGGGGGAGAATTTGAGTGCCAAACGATTAAGTTTTTGACAGGTTCGCTCCAGTAAATGATGGGCAAGTCGGGTGATGTCTTCGCCGCGTTCGCGCAAGGGAGGAAGTCTCAGCTCAAAGACATTGAGTCGGTAATAAAGGTCTTCACGGAAACGTCCTTCACTGGCTAATTGCTTCAGGTTGCGGTGGGTGGCGGCGACGACACGCACATCCACCTTGCGCGATACTGTGGCACCAATACGCCGTACTTCTTTTTCCTGCATCATGCGCAACAGCCGAGCTTGGGCTTCCAGCGGTAACTCGCCAATCTCATCCAGAAACAGTGTGCCTCCGTCGGCAGCTTCGACCAGCCCCTTCCGGTTGGCTTGGGCACCGGTGAAAGCGCCTTTCTCATAGCCAAACAGCTCTGATTCAATGAGGGTCTCGGGGATGGCAGCACAGTTGACCGGGACAAGCGGGCCAGAAGCACGATCCGAGAATTCATGCAGTTGCCGGGCGACAAGTTCTTTGCCGGTTCCAGATTCGCCAAGAATGAGGACCGTTGAAACAGTTGGGGCAACCCGACGAATTTTTTTCAGCAGGTCCTGCATCGCGGGGCTTTCACCCACCATGGACAAAGGTTTGCTGCGTTCGATTTCCATCTTGAGCGCCTGGTTCTGACGTACCAGGGTTCGTTCCTTGAGAATCCGCTCAACGGAAATGATCATGTCGTCCTGATCAAAGGGTTTGGTGATGTAGTCCACCGCACCCATACGCATGGCATCGACGGCGGAACGTACGCTGCTGAAGGTCGTCATGATCAGCACCGGTGTTGGGCGGGCAATGGCAATCATTTCTGTTCCGGGTTCTCCCGGCAAGCGTACATCACTGATGACAAGATCCAGTTCGGAGGGCTCGTGGGCGCGGGCTTCCTGAACAGAGCCAGCTTCACGAACATTATGCCCGTGTCGTTCGAGGAGTTTGCGCAGAGAGGTGCGTATGATGGTTTCATCCTCAACAATCAGGATTTGCGCCATAAGTTCAATGCTCCAGTAGATTCTGTGTTTCATGAATCAGTCCAGGCAAGGTCATCTGGACGATCACGCCTTGCCCCTGATCATAGTCGGATTTGTCAATAAGTTGAATTTTGCCGCGATGTTCACTGATGATTCCGTGAACCATGGTCAGACCAAGCCCCGTGCCTTTGCCAGCTTCCTTGCTGGTCACAAACGGTTCGAAGAGGTGATCACGGACTTGTGAGGACAGCCCTGAACCAAAATCTTCAACTTCGATATTCAGGGTGTGTTCACTGCCCAGACAGCGCACAATGATACGATCGCCGGGCAGGGAGGCATCACGGGCGTTGGAGAGCAAGTTGACGAAGACCTGCATCAGTTTCTGGCGGTCGCCGTGGATGCAGGCATCCTCACTGCATTCGTTGATGAAGACGTAATCACGGCCGTCCGGAATGATGCGGATCAGGCTGATGGCTTCTTCCACGCAGGGCCGAATCTGTACAGTATCAAAAGGTCGTGCCATTTGCTCGTTATTGCCTCGGGCAAACCCAACCAAGGACTGGACAATACGTGAGATGCGCTGGGTCTGCTCGATAATCTGGAGGCAGGTTGCTTCCACATTACTGTCATCCAGTTCGGCTTTAAGGTCCTGGGCGAGGCAGGCAATGGCTGTGACCGGGTTGCCAATTTCATGAGCGACTCCAGCTGCCAGCTGACCAATGGATGCCAGCCGTTCTGAGTGCTGTAGCTGCGACTCAAGCATATGGGTACTGGTGATGTCTTCAATCACAATGACCTGTACCTGCTCGGAGCGTGCCTGAGTATGGTCGATATCGACCAGAACTCGATTCAGGCTGACCCAGTGCGTTGAGCCCTGAACTTCAATTTCGCGCCGGTGAATATGGGAGTGTGCACTCATGGCAAACTCACTCAACAGGGAGCACCAAGGTTCTGGAAGACGGCGCAGATTGGAGCCAGTCGCCTTTTTAGCGGGCACACCGGTGTACTCGGCAATGACCTTGTTCCAGTTCAGAATCTCAAGATCACTTGCCAGAGTGCAGACACCAATGGGTAGATGGAAGATGATATCGCGCTGGTAGCGGCGCAGGGAATTGATTTCGCCATAAACGCCTGACAGACGGTGTTCGTATTCTTCCAGCTTGGATTCCATGTAATGAATATCGACCGACTCATGGCTGGGAGCATGGACCTGGTAGGGGATATGCTGGTCCATCAGTTCCTGGGCTTTGGCTGGGCCAAAAAGTCCGGAGAGATTGGACTCAAGCTGATCCCGCAGGCGGCGTAAGGCGTAGGGTGTGTTTTCGGAAGGCTGCATATCGATATCTTGCAGGGCGTGCAGGATTTCACGTTCGGCAAGAGATGGACCAAGTGGTGTACTGAGGGCCTGCTGAAATTCGGCAATCGAGTGGTAGGGGAGATCCCAGCGCAGCGGACGTTTAAGTGCGTCAATCGAGCAGTTGAGCGCGGCAGCATGTTCTGCACTGCTCTGACGGGTTAACAACGAGACAAATACATAAATCATTGAATTAATGAGTGTACTGCTGAGGCCAATGTTCTGCCAGTAAAGGGGGTTGGAGGTAAATTCAATGTTGCCAAAACGAAAATGAAAAAGCTCGATTTGTAACAGAAAGGGAATAACCAGCAGAACCAGCCAAATGAACATGCCGGCACCTAGTCCAAGCAGGAATCCCTGACGGTTGGCTCTCGGCCAGAACAGGGTTCCCACGATGCCGGGGGCAAACTGCAGCGTACCGATGAACGTGATGGTTCCCATTTCGGTAAGGGAGTGCTGTTTGTTGAGGGCGACGAACAGCAGATAGGAAAGGCCAATGACAAACAGGATGAGCCCACGTCGCGTGCGAAGCAACCACTCATAGATATTGCGCTCGGGAGGGGGCTGGTACAGGGGCAGGATGACGTGATGCAGTAGCATGGATGCCAGTGCCAAGGTAGTGACGATAATCACCCCGCTGGCGGCCGAGAGGCCTGCCACAAAGGCAAGCAGGGTCAGGATGCGACTGTGCGAAGCCATGACCACGGCCAGAGTGAAGTATTCCGGGTCGATATCGAAGTTGGCAAGTTTGATGCCAGCCCAGAGCAGCAGCGGAATGGGCAGGGCTGCCAGCAGAA
>JAJZHM010000077.1 GCA_021804485.1 Pseudomonadota bacterium
TCTAGATCACAAAAATTATATCACTTATAGGCTGCTTTTTGTATTAAAATCATTGTGTTATATGAAATTTTTTCTTAAAAATGAACTCCGAAACTTGAGATATGATTATCACCATGAACTCCAAGCAAATGAAAAAATGGCTAGAACAACATGGCACCGCCGAACTTGGCAAAGGACTTGAAGCAGCCATTAAACGCCAGTTGGATTTGAAGTGAAGGAGAGAATGATGTTTGACTACCCTGTAACCTTAACCCCCGATGACAGCACAGTGCTGGTCACATTTGCCGATGTTCCTGAGGCAATCACCTTCGGTGCTGATGAGGATGAGGCTCTGTTGAACGCCATTGATGCACTGGAAACAGGCTTGTCGTTCTATGTCGATGCCCGCAAACCTTTACCGACAGCCAGCCAACCAGCAGCCGGACAAAAAACCGTGTGTCCGTCGGCGCTGGAATGCGCCAAGTTAGGCGTATATCAAGCGATGACTGACCAAGGAATCAAAAAGGCCGAACTAGCCCGCCGCCTAGGGTGGCATATGCCGCAAGTTGATCGCTTATTTGACCTACGTCACGCCTCAAAGCTCGATCAGATTGAAGTTGCTGCCAATGCGCTTGGCAAGCAACTTTTTGTACAGATTATTTGAACTCAGTTTAAGAAGTGACCGCCTACTCAACCGGCAGGGTTTCTCCTTAACAATGAAATCCACTTTTGTATTCGGCCGACCTACTTTGACATCCTCCCCTCCTAATCCGAAAATGATCCGGTGGACGCACTTCACCAGACGCTTACGAAGCTTCCCCACGGAAACAACGTTTAATTGTTCCGCCAAAACTTATCATTTTTCTGGAACATAAATAATGACTGTTCAACAACATCGAATCCCGTCTGGGGGATAAAGAATATTTTTAGAACTTCTCAGATCGTAGATGACAAGAGGATTGTCTTTAATCTCAGCAAACAGAGAGTTTGTCATACTCTGATGATTATTGCGTATTTTGCGGCCAGCCACATCATTGAATTCGTAGGTTATTTTTACACGATCCTTGCCCAGGATTTTAGTGTCAATGAAAGTGGCTGCAGCAATATGACCTGTACGCAAAAGAAATCGTTTACGTTGATACCAAACTACTTGTAAAACAGCAAATAAACCGCAGATAACGATATAGATATCCATAACAATGTAGGTCCTCTTACCTAAATGATCAGGGCCATCAAGAGCGGTATCGGGTATGCGTTCATCAAGTAACATAGAGACGTTGTGTTGGTTCGGATCATAGACTATTGGAATTTTTTGCCCTACGATCAATTGATTACAGGTATAGGTCCATGCCATGCCGGTGCGCACGTAAATGGTTTTTTGGATGGAGCCTAAAAAATCAGCACCGAGGGGCGCATATCGATAGTCTACATAGCAGTAGTCATGCGCATGCTTGCCATGCGTAATCTCTCGGTGCCACTGAGTCACAATGCCATACTTTTTAACCCCACCATTCTTGAACGTTTCCATGCTCTGCAGTTCAGAATACATGCGATAATTAAGTATCAAGGCAAAAACAACCAAAAAAACATTCATGAAAAAACCAAACAAGAATGATGCGCTCGGCTTGGTTGATCGGGGGGCATATTGGGAAAGCTCTGGCGGCAAGTTCAGCTTTGTCATCTCTTCCATCCGTAGAAGGGTTCAGCGCAATGTTCACGAGTCTTTTCTTATTATTGTTCCACATGGTCTCGCTCTGGTCCAAGCATTATTTTCTTAAAATCTGCAAAGGTTTTAATTGTAGCCATAGACTCGAATCAAGATCGAGCCTTTAATCCGATGTAAATCCGGCACACCAACACCCCTAGTTGTCGAAAACCACACACTGTGCGAAACTATAGACCTTATGGAACGATTGTTGACGAACATGACGCTCATCTCAGGTGTGGCTGCCACCCTGTTCTATTTTTTGTCCTCATGGCTGGCTGGACGTGCCATGTGTACTGAATACCCGCTTCGCAAGAATCTCATCCTCGGTTCTGGAGGTATTGGAATTCTTCTGCAACTGTGGGCCTTGCACCACCAAATCCATAATCCTTCTGGTGTTGACCTCAGTCTGTTCAATACTCTGGCATTGATCAGCTGGATGATGGCTGTTCTGACCCTGTTCTTCAGCATGTTCCGTCCGGTCATTACACTCACGACCCTGGCTTTTCCGCTTGCTGCCCTAAGCACCCTTTCAGCCTTGCTGATTCCGCTTCCTTATCACCCACCTTTGCATATGAGCCATCTGGCTGAAGTCCATGTGATGCTTTCGATTTTTTCCTACAGCCTCTATTTTGTTGCTGCTGGACTGGCCATCCTGCTTTCCCTGCTCAACCATCGGCTTAAACACCGCATGCAGCTCACCGGACTTAAACTTCTTCCTCCGGTACAAAGTCTGGAAACCTTACTTTTTGAGACTCTGCTTATCAGCTGGCTGATGTTAAGCATTGCCATCGTTCTCGGTTTCTTTGCCGTACACAGTTTGGTTGCTGAGCATCTTGTTCATAAAGCCTTTTTTTCGATTTTAGCCTGGCTTGTTTTTACTTCCCTGCTGATTGGGCGTTACCGGATGGGCTGGCGCGGACCTAGGGCTGTCCGCATGACGCTCGTAGGATTCAGCCTGCTGCTGATCGGTTTTCTTGGCTCAAAAGCCGTACTTGAACTGGTGCTGCATGTCAACTGAATCGGGTATTAACCCATGACGGATGGTTCCGCTCCCACAAGCACTCTGCTCATTGTCCTTCTGTTCTCCCTGATTGGATCAGCGTTCTTTTCCGCCTCGGAAACCGGCCTGATGACGGCCAACCGTTATAAATTGCGACACCAGGCTCAGTTGGGACATAAGGGTGCCCGTCGTATCATGGCGCTTCTGGCAGAGCCACATCGACTGCTGACACTCATCCTGATAGGTAATTCCGCGATGAATGTGCTCGCCGGGTCGCTGGCAACCCTGATTGGCCTGCGTTTGCATGCCGAGGCAGCCGTGGCGCTGAGTACTGGGCTTCTGACTCTTCTGCTCCTTATCTTTGGAGAGGTTGGACCTAAAACCTTTGCGGCCGCCTACCCGGAAAAAGTCGCTTACCCGGCAGCATTCATCCTGACAGGACTGATGATCGCGCTGAGCCCCGTGGTCAACGGCGTCCATAAGCTTTCCAGCATGTTGTTCCGTTTCAAGGCGCGCGATCCCCACCAGCAGGAAGTTCTTGACAGTGACGAGTTGCGCTCACTGGTCAGTGACTCAACCGACGCCCTGCCGACGCAGCACCGGGGCATGTTGCTTGGTGTACTTGACCTGGACAGTATCCAGGTCAACGACATTATGATTCCCCGACAGGATGTTGTTGGCATCAACATAGATGATAGTCTGGATGACATCATCAATCAGCTCCGTTCAGTCCAGCATACCCGTCTGCCGGTATTCCGGGGTGAGCTGAACGACTGCATTGGCATTTTGCATGTGCGCCATACCACCCGTTTTCTGCAAACGGAACATGTCAGCAAGGAAGATATCCTGCACTACGTTCGGGAACCGTACTACGTCCCTGAAGGAACTTCACTGCCGGCACAACTGCGTAATTTCCAGAAACAGCGACAGCGTCTTGGACTGGTTGTCGATGAGTATGGCGATATTCAGGGGGTGGTCACTCTGGAAGACATTCTCGAAGAAATTGTGGGGGACTTTACCACGAGTGGTGTTGACCCACACAAACACCTTGCACCACAACCCGATGGTTCATGGTTATTGGACGGGGGTGTGAGCCTGCGTGAACTGAATCGACGCCTGAACTGGCATTTGCCCCTTGATGGTGCCCGAACCCTGAGCGGATTGATCATTGAATGTCTTGATACCATTCCAGAATCTGCTGTATCACTGCGGATTGATGAGTACATCATCGAGGTTCTTCAGGTGCGTGACAATACCATACGATCTGCCCGTGTTCGTATCTGGAGATCCTGAACATGACACGTTCTGCCACGATTGACCTTGCCTGTGACCTGATCCGACGTCCCTCAGTGACCCCACGTGATGAAGGCTGTCTGGATCTGATTGCTGCACGACTCATGGCCTTGGATTTTCACTGTGAGCGCATGCCTGCCGAAGATGTCGACAATCTATGGGCAGTGCGAGGTAATGCCCGTCCCTGCCTGGTTTTCGCCGGTCACACCGATGTTGTCCCAAGTGGTCCGGAAGATGCCTGGACCTCTCCACCCTTCGAACCCACCCAGAGAGATGGCCGTCTCTATGGGCGTGGCGCAGCTGACATGAAAGGCTCTCTTGCTGCCATGGTCGTTGCCTGCGAGCGTTTCTGCAGGGAATATCCCACCCACAACGGCGCAATTGGATTTTTGCTGACCAGTGATGAAGAAGGTGTCGCTCGCCATGGCACGCGCCATGTTGCCGAAATCCTGGCACAACGCCAGAGTATCCCCGAATACGCTCTTGTCGGCGAACCTTCCAGCGTCAGCAGGGTTGCAGATACCATCAAGGTAGGTCGCCGCGGCTCGCTTAATGCACATTGGGTCGTGCATGGAACTCAGGGGCATGTCGCCTATCCAGAACGCGCTGACAACCCGATTCACCGAGCCTTGGCTGGACTGGCGGCGCTCACCCATGAATCCTGGGATGAAGGTAATGCCTTCTTCCCGGCAACCAGTTTGCAAATTTCAAACATCCACGCAGGCACAGGTGCCAACAATGTCATTCCCGGGACACTGAGCGTCGATTTCAATATACGGTTCAATACACTGCAAACCGCCCAATCCCTGCGTGCGCGTATTGAACGTATCCTTCAGCAACACGGCTTGCACGATCCCATCAATTGGCAACTGAGCGGTGAGCCTTTTCTGACCGAACATGGCCCCCTTTTGCAAGCCACGAGGGAAGCCATTATGGGCATCACGGGACAGGTCACCGACTGTTCTACTTCTGGTGGCACCTCGGATGGTCGGTTTCTGGCCCCACTGGGCACGCAAATTGTTGAACTTGGACCAATCAACAGCAGCATTCACAAGATTGATGAATGGGTTGACCTTGCCGAGCTTGATCTGCTGACCGACATCTATACCGACATCCTGAGAAGAATCCTGGGCCCATGACACGCAGGGCCTATCCGTTGGTTCAGTACTTTTCGGCCACTTCACGCAGACGCATCAATCCCTCTTGGGCAACCGTTGCAACCAGTGTTCCATCCTGTCGATAGACCCGCCCACGGTTGATGCCACGACCACCGGCAGCACGCGGTGAATCCATGTGGTACAGCAGCCAGTCATCGGCACGAAACTCCTTGTGAAACCACATGGCATGATCCAGGCTAGCCGCCTGGATATTCGGCTGCATGAAAGAGACCCCATGCGGCAGCATAGCCGTACCCATCAGAGCAAAATCGGATGCAAATGCAAGGATACACTGATGCAATAAACGATCATTGGGCAAACGGGTTTGTGCCCTCATCCAGTGGGCTCGATCTGCTTCCTGAGGCTGGGGCGCGAAAGGATTGACCGGCTGGATCGGTCGAATTTCAATCGGGCGATCACGCGAAAACGACTCACGGATTTTTTCGGGAAGAAGATGCGCCATACGCGCACGCAACTCCGTTTCCGAGGGCAGCCCTTCCGGTCCTTCAACGTTCGGCATCGGACTCTGGTGCTCCAGACCATCCTCATCGTCCACAAAAGAAGCCATGAGCATGAAGATCACTTCACCATGCTGCACAGCCTTGACCTGGCGATTGGAAAAACTGCGACCATCCCTTAGCCTCTCAACCAGATAAACGATCGGCGCACGGATATCCCCAGCTCGCAGGAAGTAACCATGGATTGAATGAGCAAAACGACCATCAACCGTGCGCCCGGCAGCCATCAGGGCCTGACCAAGAACCTGGCCACCAAAGACATTCTTACCAACAATATTCCGGCTGGGGCCCCGGTAAATCCCTTGCTCAAGACATTCCAGATTCAGCAGTTCCAGCATTTCATCAACGGCAGCCGTCATAATTCATCCTCTTGATTCAGGACTAAACAATAGCATGCACACAATCCGATGAGAAGACGTGAAATTTCAGCTAAGCGGTTCGACCGTCACCCCGACCTTAAGCTGACCCACATGCCCACCCAGCAAGACCCCTCTCAAGGGAGAGACATCAGCAAAATCACGTCCCCAGTTCAGCAGGATATGCTGCGAACCGGCAAAACAGCCATTGGTCGGATCAAGCTCTAGCCAACCATACTCGACGGTCCAGGCAGCAACCCAGGCATGACTGGCATCCACGCCGCGTAGACGTTCCTCACCCTCAGGAGGGTGCGTACATAAATACCCGGACATATACCGGGCTGGAAGGCCAAGACTACGCAGGGCGGCAATCATCAGATGGGCAAAATCCTGGCAAACGCCACGTTGTTCCTGTAAGACCCGGACAACAGGCGTATGAACATCCGTTGCCGTAGGGTCAAACTCGAACTCCTCATGCAAGCTCCGGTTCATCTCCCAAAGTGCCTGCACCACCGGCAGGCCGGGCCTGAAAAAACGTTGGGCAAAGCGTCGCAGAACATGCTTTAAACGAATATGGGTAGACTGATGCACATAGCGGCTGACAATAAGCCATTCTGGGCAAGTCGTCTCCAGGCAGGCAACCAGTTTTTCCCAGGGCATACTGGCCATACGCTCCTGTTCCTGCTCAGGCCAGTCACGATTTCGTACCTGACACAAGCCACTCATCGATACCTCAAGCCCAGTATGCCACTGTTCAATCTCCAGCCAGCTGCAGGGATTTCCCCAAGCATCCGTTCCACTTGAGACTTCTGCCTCTGGCTCTACATCCAGATGCCACTCCTCCCATGACTGCCAGTCAACCAGACGTGGCTGTAAATGCAGCCAATGCCGGGCGCGTGCAACCGGCTGGGTATAACGATAGCGGGTATCATGCTGGATTCGGTAGCGCGTTGACTTCATGAGCGAATACGCCAGTTGGATTCTGGCAAGAACCAGAATAACCGTTCATTGAGGATATCGGTGATATCGAGGGCATGTTGCCTGAGTATCAGATCATTAGATTGGGAAGCATTGCAGGAACTGAGCAACTGTGACCAGATCAGCGCCATATCAGGCCAGAAGGACATGATTGCATAGATGGAATCAACGAGTTGTTCCAGATCGGAGCACGTATGTTGCTCAGAGGGCACATGCTGCAAAGAATCCCCTGCGTACAGGCATTCTCTCAAAAAAACATCATGGAACAGCTGTTCGACCGCACGTCCCAGCTGGAAACAGTTACGTAACCAGCCCTCCTCCCACTCATCGCCCTCAGAGGCACAGCGCTGCCGCATCCATAGCCGGTCAAAAGATTGGTCCTTTGTTTCCTCAGGGGCCTGCCAAGGGCGCGGAACTGAACCAGCAAGACGGTGCAACTGCCAGCGAATCTGTTCTCGATACTGACCCATCCTGGCCATCCACTGCAGCGCCACAGCTGAAGTACTTAGGCTTTCAACTGCGATTCCTGCAGCTTGAAGATAACACTTTTTCAGGTTCCAAGTTTTCTTGCTCCATTCATCAGAAGCAGAATTCCCAAATTCAGCCTCTCCATCCGCATCCTGGTCCAATTCATCGCCAATCTGCCAACGTTCAAGATAACGCCCGAGCCAGAATACATGCTCCAGCCGGCTTGCCTTCCGGGGTTGTCGGCGCGACACAAGCACATACAGTTCAGTCGATTTTTCCTCAGCATCAATCTGAACCCAGACATCCTTGGGGCGACCACCACGCTGCATACTGATCACCTGCTCCGCACAATCGGGTGCTACCCGAACAAGCCCCCCCGGTATCACCTGCATATTGTCCTCATTCGCCCAGGCAAAGACACGTAGTCCCATGGGACGGTTTTGAATTCCACCCCCGTCGGATGGATCAAAAACCGGGGTTGTCGAAAGAGAGACAAGTTCCTGGCCAACATAGGCCTGCGGCAGGCTCTGAATCTTGTGCTTCCAAAGACGCAGTTTGCGCTCCGACCACATGTGAGTCTGAATAAGATCCATACGCTGATGCGTAAATGCTGGAGAAAGATTCAGTTGCTGCAGATGCTGCAATACGTAGCGTCTGGCTGTCGGTTCACCACACCACCAGGTTGCAACTGCAGGCAACAGCAACTCCTCCCCGAGCAGATGACGCGCAATAGCTGGCAAAAAAGCCAGAAGCCCTGGCGCTTCAAGAATTCCTGATCCAGGCGCATTTGCCATACGAACCTGACCAGAACGAATGACCTGGGAGAGTCCTGGAACCCCTAGGGCTGAGTCCGAACGCAGTTCCAGTGGATCACAATAGATACTATCAAGACGCCTGATCAGGCCATGAACGCGTAATAAACCCTGCTCAGCACGCATGAACAGGGTCTGCTCACGAACCAGCAGATCATCACCTTCAACCAGCGGAATCCCCAAAAACGATGCCAGAAATGCTTGTTCATGGTAGGTCTCATGAGCAGACCCCGGACTAAGCAGAACGACAAATGGCTCTTCGGTAAAGGCCTTTTCCAGCGAGGTGAGCAGCGCACCAAACCATTGGCGGACAGAAGCCTCAACGTTCCGGACACCGGTACGATCAGGAAGTCCATCATAAGCAAGATTCATAATCTGCCGGTTTTCGAGCATATAACCTAAGCCCGAAGGAGCTCCAGCCCGGTCCGACATCACCCACCAGCGACCGTCCGCAGCTCGGGCCAGATCAACGGCATACATCAGGAGGTGTTGCCCACCTGAAGGCTGAACACCCTTTAACCCCCAGATGAACTCGGACTGACCATAAACCAGCGCCGGAGGCACCAGACCTTCACGAATCAACCGTTGTGGCCCATAAAGATCCGTCATCATGGCATTAAGCAGCTTCAGACGTTGCAACACAGCACGTTCAATAAACCGCCATTCGCCAGCCTCAACCAGCACGGGCAGGGCATCAAGAGGCCAAGGCCGCTCGGATTTATTCTCACATTTATAACGGCGAAAATGCACATGCCGCCATGCAATGGTCTGCTCGAGTCGGCGAGACACCTCAAGGGGTTCTGGTGCATAGGCTTGCGCCTCATCAATAAACTTCTTCCAGGACGGACGCAGGATTCCCGTAGGATCCCAGCATTCATCATAACGCCAGAGGCTCTGGGCAACTCCTTGGGTCTGTGCAAACAGGGACTGCCAGTCCCTGTTCTGGCTCATGACAGCTCCATCAACATTTCCTTATCGCACGCAGATCAAGAGTGTAGGGCGTATCCATCGAGGTGTGTGCCTGTATCGGCGTCCAATTGCCGACACTATGTCCTGTTGCCGAAAATCGTGCACGTCTTCTACTCTGTGCCTCAAACGCATTAACGGGAAATATCTGGTCATTGCGACCACCTGGATGCATAACATGATAGACACAGCCGCCCAAGGAACGCTGATTCCAGCTGTCGTAAAGTTCAATGACCAAGGGCGAATCAACCGGCAAGGTCGGATGCATTGCCGATGCTGGCCTCCAGGCCCGAAAACGAACCCCGGCAACAGCCTCATGAGGAGCCGGTCCTGGGTACAGTGGCAACAGAACCTGATTGACGGTAACCTGATAACGCTCACCCACCGTCCCACGTACATGAATCTGAACACGTTCAGTCGACGAGTCTACAAACCGGACCGTCCCACCCGACGCCCCCTCCTCACCAAGCACCAGCCAAGGCTCAAGGGCCTGACGCACTTCAATTTCAACCCCACGGACCTGGACGGTTCCGATTAATGGACAACGAAATTCCAGATGCGGCTTGAACCATTCTGCATCGAAGGCAAACCCCGAACTGGCGAGTTCATCAAGAACCTGCTGGAAATCATCCTGCAGAAAAAAGGGCAACATCATGCGATCATGCAACTGGCTGCCCCATCGTACCAGACGTTCCGTCGTATAGGGATGAGCCCAGAAACGGGCAACCAATGCCCGAACAAGCAGCTGCTGTACCAGCGCCATCCGGGCATGCGGCTGCATTTCAAAGGCGCGTAATTCAAGCAACCCCAAACGTCCCCGCACAGAATCAGGATTATAGAGCTTGTCCATACAAAACTCGGCCCGATGGGTATTCCCGGTTACATCGACCAGGATATTACGGAAGATCCGGTCCGTCAGCCAAGGGGGAACTTCGTGGTTGCGATCTTCCATGGTCCGAAAAGCCAGTTCCAGTTCGGCAAGAGCCTCATGTCGCGCCTCATCAATCCGCGGGGCCTGAGAGGTTGGACCAATAAACAGTCCGGAAAACAGGTAGGACAGGCTGGGATGATGCTGCCAGAAGCTCAGCATGCTGCGCAGTAGATCAGGACGGCGCAAAAATGGCGAATCCAGCACATGTTCAGCCCCAAGAACCAGATGATGACCACCACCTGTACCCGTATGTCGGCCATCAAGCATGAATTTTTCAGCACGCAATCGTGCCTGATGTGCCATTGCATAAAGGTGCGTGGTCTGTTCAACCAGAGCCCTCCACGAATATACCGGGTGTATGTTCACCTCCACAACCCCCGGATCAGGCGTAATGCGCAAACATTCCAGTCGTGGATCCTGAGGAGGTTCATAACCTTCGATAATGACCCGAGTACCTAAAATTCGGCAGCTCTGTTCAACAAGTCCAACAAGAGCCAGATAATCTTCCAACCGATCCAGCGGAGGCATAAAGACGTACAAATGCCCCTGCCGCGGCTCAATACAAAGCGCCGTACGGACGGTACCAGCGGCGGATGTTCCCACGCTCGGCACATCAGCCCCGGCAATCCGGACAGGCAACCGCTCCTGCAAAAAACCATACTGAGGTAAAGGAGCCCGACGTTCGGTAGGATCGGCCATACCTGAATACACTTTATCCCGATCAGCCATCCAAGGCAGGCTGTCTAGTGGCAAGCGATAGCCCATCGGACTGTCGCCCGGCAAAAGATAGCAACGTTCTCTCCTCAGGTACCATGGCCCGCTTTGCCAGACACCATCTCGAATGTGCAAGGGAAGGACCCAACCAACCACCTGATCCAGTCCCTGCTGCAAATGACGGGCAAGACGTGCACGTTCCTGGGCATCATCCAGACGCGCATCAAAAGGATCGACATTAACAGGAAGATTATGTTCCTGCCAGAGCAGATAATAGACATCTTCATAAGCTGGAAACGTCCAGACTGGCCCCAGATCCAGCAAGGCCGCCAACTGCTGGATAAAGCATCGAGCCGACTCAGCATCATCCCGACCGGCCTGCCGCTCATCCACATAAAGAGCGGGTTCATTCCAGAGAGGTACGCCATCTTTGCGCCAGTAACAGTTCAGGCTCCAGCGCGGCAACGATTCCCCCGGATACCACTTCCCCTGCCCCTTGTGCATCAACCCTTGAGGTGCATAGCGGGCACAAAGCCGAGTAAACAGATCATGTGCCCGTTCCCGTTTGTGTTGCCCCATGGCATCGGTATTCCACTCAGGAGCATCCGGTTGTTCCGTACTAACGAAGGTTGGTTCCCCACCCATACTCAGGCGTACATCACCTTCCTGAAGATGCTGATCGACAACATCACCCAAGGCTAATATCGCATTCCACTGCGCTTCACTGTATGGTTTGGACACCCTTGGAATTTCCATAACCCGCTGGACGCTCATGGTGTGGCTGAATGTGACCGTGCAGGGAGACACCAGCCCGGAAACCGGAGCAGCCTGATCCGGAGACGCTGCACAGGCAAGCGGGATATGACCTTCACCTGCAAGCAATCCCGAAGTCGGGTCAAGTCCGATCCAACCGGCACCAGGGACATAAACCTCAGACCATGCATGCAGATCGCAAAAGTCCTCAGACGGTCCAGATGGTCCCTCCACAGGGGCAACATCCGCCTTCAGCTGAATCAGATAGCCCGAGACAAAGCGACAGGCCAACCCCAGATGCCGGAGTATTTCAACCAGCAACCAAGCGGAATCCCGACAAGATCCGGTTCCAAGCCGCAGGGTTTCTTCAGGAGTCTGCACGCCAGGTTCATGCCGGATGATATAGCTGATGTTCTGCTGTATCTGCCGATTAAGTCCAACCAATGCATCAATGGTACGCAGGTCACACGTCCCCCACTCCTGAAGATAAGGTTGAAGCGCATCGGCCCGTCCTACTGGCCGTCGATAGGGTTCAAGTTCAGCCCACATGGCTTCGGGATAACGAAAGGGCCAATGTTCCACTTCCGGGTCTATAAAGAAATCGAACGGGTTATAGACCGACAGATCCACCAGCAAATCAACATCCAGGGCCAGGACTTCCGTTCGTTCAGGGAACACCAACCGATGAACGAAGTTGCCATGCACATCCTGCTGAATGTTGACAAAATGATTCGCAGGTTCCACCTTGAGACGATAGGACAAAATAGGTGAACGTACATGGGCACAGGGCATGAGCCGGACCAACTGAGGCCCCAGATGTACAGACCGATCATAGTGGTAGACGGTTCGGTGCTGCAATGCAATATGTATGGACATGCTCCCTCCCATGCAGTATCCGGATCAACGCAATCAAGGACTTTGCACAGGCCATGCCAGAATGGCTGAAAATTATTTTTCTTTCAAATCAATCATAAACTTCCTCACACTTGCCTGATCCGCACAACTTTGGTGCATAATGCCATTTCAATGCTTCATGATTCTTCTTTCTGTGATACCCCGACTATAATCAATTCAAACTCCAGGAGCACTTAGTCTGTGGAACTGATTCATTGGGATGAGGCTCTCGAATTGCATCTACCTGCCATGGATGCACAGCATCGGCATCTGGTAGAACTACTGAATGAACTTTATGAAGAGTGGATGACAGGCACCCGCCGTGATCATCTCCAGCCTCTTGTTGAACGCCTGAGCGAATGCATGCGCGACCATCTGATCCAGGAAGAAGAGTTGATGCGCACCTACAACTATCCGGGACTGGACGTCCACAAACAGCAGCATGAATGGCTTAATGATGAACTGGCACGGTGGATGAAAGATTTTCATTCCGGCAAGTCTTTGTTGTCCCCCCAGAGCGTAC
>JAJZHM010000166.1 GCA_021804485.1 Pseudomonadota bacterium
ACCTGGCTGTGATGTGGAAATCATGGAAGCACATCATCGCCACAAGGTGGATGCACCCTCTGGAACGGCCTTGATGCTGGGCGAGGCAGTCATGCAGGGGCGAGAAGGAGCCTTGTCGGATGTTGCTCAGTATGGTCGGCACGGTCACACCGGAGTTCGTCCCCTTGGGCAGATTGGGATGCATAGTTTGAGAGGTGGGGATGTGGTTGGGGATCATCAGGTCTGGTTTATGGCCGAAGGTGAGCGGCTGGAAATCCGGCATGTGGCAGCCAGTCGCATGAACTTTGCCCAAGGCGCTATTCGGGCCGCTCTCTGGGTGGTTGGTCGTACTCCTGGGCTATACTCCATGCGGCAGGTGCTTGGTCTGATCTGAGCGCGCCTCAGTAGGCGTAGTGTACCCGGATGGCATAGATGCGAACCGGTCCACGATCCAGATTGTAGGCGGGATTGCGGGCGTACTGAAAATCCGGGCTGATATGCCAGTACGTACAGAGTGTCAGGTTGTAGTAGAACTCGGCAATCTGTTCCGGAGAATAATTAAGGTGACCGTCTCCAACCAGAATGCCCATCCCCCCATCGGCAAAATAATGTTGGGCTGCCATGGAAATACTGTTGCTGATCCATGCCGCACCGAAGGTATCTTGGGGGCGTCTCCAAGCCGTTCCCTTTAGGGAAACGCCCGCACTGATGGACTGATTGATATCTGAAAAATCATAGGCTTCAATCTGTCCGTTGTTGACACTGGCGCGGGCAAACAAACCAAGATCATCGGTGATGGCCTGTTCCAGGTTCAGGGCTGCACCGGGCCGGTTCTGTTCAAAGCGGACGTTGGCCGTAGATGGGAGTGTCTGAGTGGCTTGAGCCAGAGCGACAGCATCGTTGTAGGTGCCGAAACGGCCATGGTTGTCAAAGGCGAGCAGACGGGCTACACCGGGCTCACCCAGCAGCTGATGCCGCCATTCCAGTTCCACAACGTTGGAAATCTGGTGAAATCCTGAATCCAGCACAGCACTGTTTGGGACATTCGAGAGATCAAAAAGACCGTAGCGAAGCGTCCACTGCTGATGGGTCCATTCAGCAGCCATCCCATAGGTATATCCCCAAGCATCGGCAGCATAGTCAAAGGCACCGGCATCAACGACAGACCAGTTAAAAAAATCCTGGCGGGGGTCGTGGGCATAACTGTTGTTATCAAAGACATCCACGACCGAAAATTTGCCAAGAGTCAAAACTAAGCGGTCATGGGTATGGGTACTGGCAAGCTGATTTAAATCATCAGGAGTGTTTTCTTCGGCACCGCCCAAATCAAAAGTCTGGCGAAAAAAGAGACGCTGTCCCAGAAAATAGCGCTTAGCACGGCCAACCTTGTAGGCCTCACCACTTGAAAAGCCAGCCAGACCAAGGGTGTTGCTCAAGCCAAAGCCCTGATCGACTTCCTCGTTGAAGTAGAACTCGCCGCCTTTCCAGAGTCGTCGTCCTAGGTATAGGGTTGCATCAGCCGTATGGTTGGTTTCAGCAACTGAGGACAGACTGTTCATGCCTGCGTAGCTTGAATGAAAGGAGGGGTGGGACTGACTGACCAGAGTCGACTGAATGTGCATGCTCCAGTCATTTTTGTTCCAGAGTGAGTCGGCTGTATCGGAAGAAGAGGTATTCTGAACAGGCAATTCCTCGCCGAGGGCATTCACGCTCAGTATGGAGGCAATCCACAAAATCAGTATGCTACGCAGCATAGAATCACTTTGATGAACACGGCTTGAGTATTGGCTGCGAAATATACACCAGTTTGCTTTTCAAAAAAATGACAGATGCAAACTATGAGGGCGATTTGAGAACCCCAGATCAAAGGGAACGACGATCAACAGGCTAAAGAATTCAGTCAATCAGGGTGTACATGGCCGAAAGCGTGTCCGGGTCGTGCTGTTTGATCTTGTTGGCGATACGGTGCTGAAAGAAATAACGAAACTCCGGTATACTGTCGGCGGGGTAGAGGCAGGGGTCACCGGGCAGAACGGGGGTCATCTGCATCCGGGACTCATCGACCAGCATGCCTTGGGTCTGGCCATTGGCCAGCAGTCGCCAGCTAATGACTTCAGTGAGCAGAAACGTGCGAAATCCATTATGGGTCAGTACTGCGTGGGTGCCCAGTGTGTCTGGAATTTCCTGCACAATATCGCTGGACGGGCAGCCATCGTAGCGAAAATAATCAGCAGCGGCCTGAAGTTCTGCCTGTTTGTGCGGAGGAGCTTCACGGTAGACACGGTCTATGCCCGGATCATGGTAGCCCTGCCAGTGCCCGTGCAAGGGATCACTAAGGCTGGTACAGGCCACCAGTTCCTTAAGCCAGGGAACCATGCCGCAAACCTGGCCATTGTCATACAATCCCCAGAAAAGGATTTTTAGACTGAACATCCGGTCGCTGGAAGTATCATTGCTGTAAAGCATTTCCATGCCATCTAGTTCGGGGGCAATACGCATCAGTCGAGGTTTATGCTCTTGCCGGTAATCCTGAAAGCTGATTACATTGGATGTACCACGGGATGTTGGCATGGCAGCGGGACTCTTTTCAGTCATATACCTTTCTTATCGGTTGCTTCCTGAAAATCTTGAGTCCCAAGCCTGAGAAATCATGTTCTGATTGTTGCAATGAACTTTTAGTCCCTCAAGTTTCGGAGTTTATTTTCTTAAAAAAATGGCCCTAAGTCACTTCAGACTTAGCTTTCAGGCGTAGTGTGAAACTATCCATTTGCATGACGTGCACAAAATAGTCTTTTACTTTCTGGTCAATGAGTTCCAGAATTCGGGTCGTAGCCTCGCCATATTCCTCCCGGAGTTCATTCAGGGCTCCCAGGATCAACGCTCGGAACAAGATCCAGAGACGGCTGGCAAAATCCATGGTAATCATGGTTTCCTTTATACGGCTTCGGCAAGCACCGAATGACGTCATTCCCTGTTCATACTGAGCGAACAATAAGATACAAAAGCGTTGTGCAGTCAGATGGACAGAAGCCAGATAGGCACTGTAGTGAATGCTTTGTTCCTTGAGCCATCCCAGATGCTGTTTGGCTTCCTTGAAGTACACTTCGATGCTCCAACGCAAAGCATAAATCTCCAGAATGGCACTGTCCTCAAGATGACATCCTGTCGTCAGAAATACCGCCCAGTCGTGCTTGCCCGGTTGTGATTTTTCATCAGCAACGCCTTAAA
>JAJZHM010000078.1 GCA_021804485.1 Pseudomonadota bacterium
GGAAAACGAACCCTGGTACTTGATCTGGATCCGCAGTGCAATGCAACGCAGTATCTGTTATCTCCGAAATTTCCGGATGGACATGAGCGTTATGATATCCGTCCCAATGTCGGTCAGTTCTTCGCGCAGACGCTGTCCTTCAAGTTGAAGGAAGCGTCACTGGCTGATTTTGTACATGCTTCGCCATTTGCTCATCTGTCGGTGATTCCGGCCAACAGTGAGCTGATGGAAATCGAGCAGATGTTGGAAGCCAAACACAAGATCTATAAGCTTGCCGGTGCCCTGAAATTGCTGGCGCGTGACTATGATGAAATTTTTATCGATACACCACCTGCCTTTAATTTCTTTACGCTTTCAGCGCTGATTGCTGCAGAATCCTGTCTGATTCCTTTTGACTGTGATGCTTTTTCCCGGCGTGCGCTCTATACGCTTCTTGAAAATATTGAAGAGACCCGTCAGGACCATAACGAAGAACTATTTGTCGAGGGTATTGTGGTCAATCACTACCAGCCCCGTGCTTCGTTGCCCGTCAAGCTGGTGGAAGAACTGCGAGCAGAGGGTCAGCCCGTACTGAAGACCACCTTGTCATCATCGGTGATTATGCGGGAATCACACGAAAAGTCTTTGCCTCTTGTTCAGCTTGCACCCAAGCATAAATTGACGGAAGAATTTGCTGGCTTGTACGATGAATTGCAAGCACTCCAGCATCAGCGGTCGCTAAAACACTGACCCATTGGTTTGAAGGTTTGCATCAAAAAACCTGTGCGTATTGCCTAAGCGTCGGGTGAAGTGTGTCTACTGGGTATTTTCTGGACCAGCCAGACGGCTCGAGTTAGTTATGCTGGCTATGATGTTGGTTGTCTTGGTTTCCAGTGCGTCGACAGAAGTTCCTGGATGTCCTGGGTTCTGGTGTTGGAAGCTAGGTACTTTCGGGGTCCCGGCAGTGTGTAGGAATCTGTCTTGAAATTATCGTCTTATGTAAGTATTATGATAATATCGATAATTTATGATAATGTTTCTATATATGGATCCAATCAGAAATCCTTTTTCACCAGGTGCGGGCGCTCCACCTCCTGAGCTTGCCGGGCGGGACGATCTCTTATCAAAGGCTCATATTCTTTTCGCAAGAATTTTAGCGAAGAGGCAGCATAAAAGCATGATCATTGTTGGGCTTAGGGGAGTTGGAAAGACCGTCTTGTTGGTTGAAATGCAATCGAAAGCTGAAGCTCAAGGATACAAACCAATTGCCATAGAGGCTCTGGAAAATAAACCAATCGTTGAGCTTTTGGCGCCGCAGTTGAGAAAGCTACTGTATTCACTGGACAGGATGGAGGGCTTTAGCCAGAAAGCCAGAGAAGGGCTGGTGGCATTAAAAAGCTTTTTATCCGGGCTAAAAATTTCTATTGGTGAATTAGAAATAGGTGTTGATGCTGAACTTGCGCGCGGGGTTGCAGATAGCGGAGACCTAGAATCTGATCTGCCTGACCTTTTTGAAGCCGTTGCCGAGGCTGCGGCAGATCGGGGCGTTGGTGTCGCAATATTTGTTGACGAACTTCAGTATCTCAAGTCTGAAGAGCTAAGCGCATTAATTATGGCGATGCACAGAATGGCTCAGAAAAAGTTGCCGCTTGTGCTTGTTGGAGCAGGACTTCCTCAACTGCAGGGGCTTGCAGGGGAGTCAAAATCTTATGCCGAAAGACTGTTTGATTATCCTCAAGTAGGCGCGCTCCCGTTTCATGATGCCTATAAGGCATTGCAAGGTCCGGTAATGATTGAGGGCGTTCGGTTTAATGAGGACGCCATAGAAGAGATCATCCGTATAACCCAGGGCTATCCATATTACCTGCAAGAATGGGGGTCTCATGTCTGGAATCTGGCAAGCCATTCACCGATCGAGTTGGACGTCGTAAAAAATGCCACGACGTTGGTAATTTCTGCACTCGATAAGAACTTCTTTAAGGTGCGCTTTGATCGGTTAACGCCGCGTGAAAAGGAGTACCTGCGTGCTCTGGCGGAGCTTGGGCCATTACCACAAAGATCTGGCGATATCGCAGAAAAAATGGGAAAAAAAGTAAATGCTGTTGGCCCTCTTCGAGACGGCCTGATCAAGAAGGGGATGCTTTACAGCCCTGCCCATGGCGATACGGCATTTACAGTTCCATTGTTCGATGAATTCATGAAGCGGGAAATGCCCGATTGGGCGCCTTCCTGATCCGCAACTGCAACTTTTTTGCATGTGGCCATTGGATTCAGGTGACGGGCAACAGCAGTTCCAGAGATGCTTCACCAAGTTTTTCAGCCAGAATCGAACGATAGAATTCCACGGATCGGCGAATGACTTCGCGGTGTTCCAGATCAATGGTAATCATGTGGTAGCTGTTGGGTAATTCGATCAGTTGGGCAGGGCCGCTGACACCTCGTTTAACCAGCCGGGCATTGCTGATGTCTGCCACGTCATCATGTCGGGCATGCATGATTAAACAGGGTGCCTTGACCTTGGGCAGGTCGCGCTTGAGCTGCTCAGCGATGGTCAGCATATCGGCCAGGGAAGGATAGGGATTACCTGCAAGACCCGCTTCGGTACTTTGACCGCTGAACATGCTGGCTGCCACCAAAGCTCTCAGGCGTTCATCCTTGAGCCCATAAGGAGGTTCCTCATTAAAGCGGCGATCCTGCAAAAGGTTCAGCTTTTTGACCAAGGGCAAAAGCACATGCAGATAGCGGGCGTACAGTGGAATGCTCCAGCCGTCGTATCGGAATGTTGGCCCATAGACACCAACTGCGGTGACCCGTTCCGGGTGATCGGCGGCATAGCGCAGAGCCAGCAGTGCCCCCATGGATAGCCCGGCAACGATCAGGTGGTCTACCTGGGAACTCAGTCGTTCAACTGCTTCATCAACGCTCTTTAACCAGTCCTTGCCTCCGGTGGCCAGCAAATCAGCTTCATCACCACAATGACCGGCCAGTTGCATGCCGTAGACGGTAAAACCGGCCCGATTCAGACCCCGTCCCAGAAAGCGCATTTCTTTGGGGGTCCCAGTCAGGCCGTGAATCAGCAAGATTCCGACCCGTCCGCCCTGTAGAAAAAACTCGGCAGACTGGATCATGCCAGGGCTCCTTGAACGTGACGCAAGGGCATCCAGGCGTCCAGAAGGGCAATAGCTTCCCTGAAATCCGGCATAGCCTGATGCGGGAGGCCATGCTCGTGACAGTAGTCGAGCAGACGATCCTTAGCAAAAACCCACTGAGCGTCGCGACTGACGCAAAAATCGGAGGAACCATCACCGATGTAGAGTACGTTCTGTCCCAACTGGCGACGCTGATCCAAACGAGCGCATTTGCAATTACCGCTTGCTTTGGCGCAGTCTGGGTTAGCAAATGGAAACTCCAGGGACCAGCGACGATTTCCCTGATAGCGTAGATGGTTGGCAGCGATACCAAGATGTCCGAGACCATGACGTTTCAAAATTCGTGCAATTCCGTAGTCGAGTCCATCACTGACAACCCGTACGCTCATTTGTCGCATGTTGCAGGATTCCACGAACTCGGCAAAATAAGGATCCACAGGAACCTGGTCGAGCAGGGCATCGAGTTCGGCCGGCGTGGCGCGCAGCAGGGCAATTTGGCCTTGTAAGCATTCCCTTGAGCCAATGGCCCCAGATTCCCAAGCTTGTTCCAAGGCATCAGCGCCAGGTAAGGCGAAATGTTCAAGCAGGGCATCAGTGACGTCATAACGACTGATTGTGCCGTCAAAGTCAGTCAGCACTGTCCAGTTTTGCGCCCGAGTAGCGCGGGAATGGCTAGGAGTATAAATATGCAAAGTCATAGGAAGTTCACCCGTACGGTCTGACCAATATGAAAGGTTGGTGCTGCATCGGCCCATTCCTGTGGATCGAGGGCAAGATAGCAGGGAAAGTCGTTGGCCATCTGGGCGTTATCACCCAAATGACTGTGTTCCATGGTGGCGCCAAGATAAAGAACGTGTGCCTTGAAAACCTGGGAGCTATCCAGGGTTTCGAGATGAACCTGAGCTGTTTCACCCGCATGGATACGATTGATGAAAGCTTCATTTACCTCAGCGTGGATCAGCAGGGTTCGATGCGGAATCATACGCACTATGGCCGGGTCGGTCAGCTGAACCCAACTGCCTTCCTGCACATGAATCTGATCGATCCGTCCAGCAACCGGAGCACGGAGAACAAGCCGGTTGGACTGGGCTTGAAGGAGGCGTATCTGTCCGGTGCGTTGTTCCAGATCCATGGCAAGATTCTGATTCTGTAGTTCTGCCGTCAGTAAGTTCGCTTCAGCATCGTCAACAGCGCTTTGCGAACCGACACCCTGATGCAGGGCTTTTTTCTGGATCAGCAGGCGGTGTTGCAGTAGCTTGATTTGCTGGTTCATGAGTTCTTGCTGGTTCGTGCAGTCCAGACGCTGTTGCAGGGCATTTTTTAATTGCAACTGCACGTCTTCATTACTGAGCGTAACCAGTTTCTGTCGGGGCTTAACTAAGGTTCCTGGTTGGACGTCAATGTGCTGCACCCGACCGGCAATCGGGACTGGCAGGGAGAGTAATCCACCTTCAATCTCGATGATGCCACGCGCTGAAGCTTGTACTGGGTTGGCAGTCAGCAAGGCCGCGGTTGATGCGGTGGGTGCGGATTCACGGCTGCATCCACTTAGGGTGAGCAGGATCAGTGTCAGCCAGAGCCCGAGTTTAATACTGCTCATAGGGCGCCTCCAGTTCAGGAACATCAGTCCCGGTATCCCGGCGCCAGTCTCGCTGGATTCGTCCATCCTCCATGGCTAGCACCCGATCGGCGTGCCGGATCAGCCTGGGATCGTGGCTGACACATAAGACCGTGTTACGGTGTACGTGGGCAATACGGTGTAACAGATCAATAATTTGCTGACCATTCATGCCATCGAGGGAACTGGTTGGTTCATCAGCAAAAAGGAGCTCAGGTTCTTTTGCAATGGCGCGGGCAATCGCCACACGTTGCTTCTCACCACCGGAAAGTTCAGCAGGACGTTGGTGCATACGTTGTTCAAGACCCACTTCTTCAAGTGCCGCACAGGCACGGCGGCGTATGTCGCTGCGGTTGAGCTTGAGGTAAACCAGTGGAAGCTCGACCTGTTCAAGGGCGGTTAGAGCCGGAAACAGATTGAACCCCTGAAAGATAAAACCGGTATGATGCAGACGGAAACGCTCACGTTCGCGCCGGGACAGGGCATGGATGGGCTGGTTGAGTGCGGTCACTTCGCCGCGATCAGCATGCTGCAAGGCACTGATGATTGAAAGCAGCGTGCTTTTGCCACAACCGGAAGGACCAACAATCAAGGTCAGTTCTGCTGGAAAAACGTTTAGGCTTAGATCCTGCAACACTTCAACCCGAACAACTCCGGAGATAAAGGACTTGTGGATGCGGTGGGCATGAAGAGTGGCTGTTGAGGAAGTTGGGTGCATGCGGATTCCCCTAGCGTAACAGGCGGGCAGGATCTGCCTGCAACAGCCCGCGCATGGCGAGGAGGCCCGATACCAGAGCCAGAATGAGAACCAGCCCGGCACAGCCCAAGGCAACCTGCAGGTTCATGTCAACCGGTATATCATGCCAGCGTGCCACGGCAAACAGGGCACTTGCCAGAATGCTGCCGAGAGCCAGTCCAATCCCACCGACCCAGAGACTCTGTTCAAAGACCAGCAGACGCAAGGCATTCATGCTAGCTCCGAGGGCATTAAGGGTGGCGTATTCCCGACTGGCACTGATAACAACGGCCGTTAACGACTGGCTAGCGATGACGGCACACACCATGAAAACGATGGATGCCAGAAAAAGAACAGCAACACCGGCACCGGTATCAAGTAGCCAGAACATCTGCGAACGATGGGCGAAGTCGTGGGCGGTCCAGGCCGCATGCGGACCAAAACTGGCCACGGGACGATTCAGAGTGGACAGGGCGTGCAACAGCATCGGTCTGTTGTGCAGTCGTCCGAGGATATAGGTTGAGTTGTTCAGAAGTGAAGAATCATTACCCAGCCAGCGTGTGGTTTCCAGAGAGGCGAGGATATTAACTCCTCCTAAAGCACGAAGCCCACGTACCATCGCCACAATATGCACTGGATGCTGGTTGATCCATCCCTGTCCTCCGGCCGATGCTGCCAGTTCATCAAGGTCGGCGCGGTCAATAATGATGGCACCCGATTCGTTGAGCAGGGTTCGTAGCGCTGGGCTCAGAATCTTGTCAAACAAGAGCCCATTACCAGCCGGGTTCAGTCCGATCACGGAGATGGAAACCCCACCCCGATTGGACCGCCAGTCGGCATCAAGCCAAAGCATGGGCTCTACAGCATCAACTCCAGGAAAGGTCCGAACCCAGTCGATCAGTTCGTTGCTGATGTTGCGACCCAGATTGACGCTTTGTGTTCCCGGGTATCCCAGCCAGAGATTCGCGCTTGAGCGGTTGATATACACGGATGCGCTGCCAAAAATACCGAGTACCAGACCAGCCTGGGCTACCAGCAGTAACCCGGCGAAGGCAATGGCCATTATGGCTGGGAAAAACCGATTCCACTCGCGCAGCAGTGTTTTGCGCGCCAGAATGCTCATGAGTGAGAGTCCTCAAGAGCAGGCAGGACATCACCATGAGCTGAATCGCTGGACCAGGCCAGTTGCTTGTACAGGGCGACCCAGCTCAGTGCTGCCTGAGTCTGAGCCTGAATGATCTGCTGCTGATTCTCATTAGACTGCAAGAGTGAGGCAAATTGGCTGGTCGGAGCGGTCAGTCCCAGTTTGACTTGTTTATCCTGTTGTTGTTGCACAAGCTCCAGTTGGCTGTTCTGTTGTTGACAGAGCTGCAGACGGGCCAGTGCTGTCGCGAAGTTGTCGATGTCTTCGCGTGTGTTACGGTAGGCGGCAATCACGGCAGACTGGTATTCATAGACGGCAGCCTGCAGGCCATGTTGACGGGCATGGAGGTGTTTCAGCCGCCGTTCAAAATCAAAGATGGGCAGGTCGATGTTTGGACCAAAGGTTGGCGTGCCGTTAAGCTCCCCACGGAGTCCAATATGATTCTGGGTAACGTTTTCGGCATAAAGATAGCCAACACTCAAGCTGATGCTGGGGAACAGCGCTGCCTTGGCCATGCCACGTTGACCTGCTGCTTCAAGCAGATTGGCTTGTGCTTGCAAGACATCAGGTTCCTGATTCAACATCTGCAGCGGAAGCGAGGGCAGGTGCATGTTGGGCAGAATACGGGTAAGGGGAGGCATGGCCGCAATCTGTTCACTGCTCAGTCCGGTCAGCAGCGCCAGCCGCCAGCGGTTGCGGCTCAGGGCCTGCCGAGTATTCAGCTGCTGCTGTTCAACCTGAAAGAGGTCATGGGCGATGCTCGTGGGGTAGAGGGGTGCAATCAGCCCAAGGCCTGCTTGGGATTTCAGCATGTTTTGCTGCTGTTCAAGAATCTGGTGTTGCTGATCCAGTAGGGCTGACTTCTGGCGCAGCGATTGTTCCAGAAAATAACTACGCAGCACTTCTGCCGTCAGACTGAAAAAAGTTGCACGGGCCAGTGTGGTATCGCGCAGCAGAGCAGCTCGGGTTTGTAGCTGGGCACTGGCTTTGCGTCCGTACAGATCAAGCTCCCAGGTAGCATCGAAGCCAAACTGCAGGAAATTATCAATGCCGTTTGGAGCCAGAACCGTTTCGGTAACCCCATGCAGTTCGGGCAGATAGCTTCGGTCAACGCTGCTAAGTTCACTGCGACCCGCCCGGATTTCTTCCAGCCGGGCTTTCCAGTCCAGATTGTTCTGCAGAGCGGATCGTAACAGGACATCGATATGGTCATCCTGCCAGGGAGCCCACCAGTCCGAAAGCTGATGGAACGGGGTGACTGCCACAGGTTGGGGCAGTGCCGGCAAATGGGGTGGCAATGGCTTGGGTTCAGGCACGCCCATACAGCCTGCCAGCAGAAGCACTGGCAGCCATAAGTTTATGAATCGTGCATGTCGAATGATTTGCTTCACATCAAAGCCAATGAGCCCATAATGCTTTATGGTCGCTGATCAGGCTTGGAAAATCGTTAATGCTCTGTGGAGATTTGGTGGAGTGCTTAAAATCATCAATTAAAGCGAGAAACCATGTCATTCATGGCAAGGAAGAATAGCTTCCTTGTTCTCACTTCTATTGATAGCATGGGTTGATTGTGCGAGAAACAACACCAAATACAAGTAGAGGTCAATAACCCTGCGCTTTCCCTGAACCCTTCGATTAAGGTCTATGGAAAGCGCCTGGGGTGGCGCATTCCGACATATCCAAGCGCTTAATCCAGGATGAGTCTGACCGGTCTTCAATCGCCTTGTTCTTTTTGATTCCCCGGAATTATACTGGTTCAGACAGGAACCAATGGTGGAGTTGAACATGCAGTTTCAGGGTACAGACCGATATATTGCTACCGAAGATCTGCGTTTGGCGGTGCAGGCTTCCATGACCTTGCAGCGTCCCCTGCTCATCAAAGGTGAACCGGGGACAGGTAAGACTCTTTTGGCTGAGGAAGTGGCGCGATTTTTCAACATGCCGCTGATTTCTTGGCATATCAAGTCGACAACTAAGGCCCAACAGGGGCTCTATGAATACGATGCAGTGTCGAGGCTGCGTGACTCCCAATTGGGTGATGCCAGGGTGCATGATATCCGTAACTACATCAAGCGGGGCAAGCTCTGGGAAGCCTTTGCGGCCCCTGAGCGTTCAGTGCTTCTTATTGATGAGATCGACAAAGCTGATATCGAGTTCCCTAATGATCTGCTGCTTGAGCTGGATCGTATGGAATTCTATGTATATGAGTTGCAGGAGACCGTGCGGGCGGTACATCGTCCGGTGGTGATTATTACTTCCAACAATGAGAAGGAACTTCCGGATGCCTTCCTGCGTCGCTGCTTTTTTCACTACATCCGTTTTCCTGATGCCGATACACTCAAGGCGATCATTGATGTGCATTTTCCCGGTCTGAAGTCGGGTCTGGTTCAGGAAGCGCTTGAAATCTTCTTTGCCGTCCGTCAGGTGCCGGGTTTGAAGAAAAAACCCTCAACATCGGAGTTGCTCGACTGGCTCAAGTTGCTGATGGCTGATGATCTTCCGGAAGATGTTCTGCGGCAGCGGGACCATCGCAACAGCGTGCCGCCACTGTACGGTGCATTACTGAAAAGTGAGGCAGATGTCCATCTGCTTGAACGTCTGGCATTCATGAATCGGCGAAACGGGTAATCGTTCATGCTGGTTGGACTGTTTGAGACCCTGCGCACCTATCGGGTGCCTGCTACCCTGCCTGAGTTGATGGATTTGCTTGCCCTGTTGCGAGCAGGACTTGTTTTTGCCGACATGGAAGGTTTTTATCAGATTTGCCGAGCAACACTGGTCAAGGACGAGCGTTTTTATGACCGTTTCGATCAGGCTTGGGCGCACTATTTTGATGGGCTTGAGCAGGTTCCTGATTGGAATGCCTCGATTGCGGATGAGTGGCTTCGCAAGGAAATGGAAAAGTGGCTCAGTCCGCAGGAGTGGGAGAAACTTCAGGGTTTGGGATCGCTCGAAGAGCTGATGAAAAAGTTCAAGGAACGACTGGCCGAACAGAAGGAACGCCACCAGGGCGGCAACCGCTGGGTCGGGACTGGCGGAACATCGCCTTTTGGGGCTTATGGAGCGCATCCTGAGGGGATTCGGCTGGCGGGTCCTTCGCGTCAGCGCCGGGCTGTCAAGGTGTGGGAACGTCGTGACTTCCGTAATCTGGATGAAGATGAGGCCTTGGCACCACGCAATATGCAGATTGCCTTGCGTAAGCTCAGACGCCTGACACGTCAGGGGAATGACCTTGAACTGGATATTGATGGCACGATTCAGGGCACGGCGCATCAGGGGGGAATGCTGGATTTGCGTATGGTCCCGGAGCGTAAAAACAAGGTCAATGTGCTGCTTTTTCTCGATATTGGCGGATCCATGGATGCGCACATCACTGTTTGTGAGCATTTGTTCAAGGCGGCACGAAGCGAATTCAAGCACCTCGAATATTTTTATTTTCATAATTTTATTTATGAGTCGGTCTGGCGCAATAATGAACGACGCTGGTCGGAGCGTGAGCCTCTTTGGCAGATCCTTAATACCTACGGGCCTGATTACAAGGTCATCTTTGTGGGGGATGCAGCCATGTCACCCTATGAGATCGATTCCCCGGGAGGTTCTGTTGAACACTTCAATGAAGAGCCGGGTGCTGTATGGTTTGGACGGATTCGTCAGCAATTTCGTCGCGTGATCTGGCTGAATCCGGAGCCAAAACAGTCTTGGGCAATGACCCGATCCACACAAAGGGTTTTACAACTGGTTGAACAGCACATGTTTGAACTGAACATCGCTGGTCTGGAAGAAGCCATGCGGGTGTTGACCCGCTAGCGTTCCGGCAGCGTAATGTTCAGTTCGAGGATGGAGCAGTTGCCCTGGTTCTCCATTTCAACATGTACCTGTTCCTCAGTGATCGGCACATACTTGCGAATCACCTCAAGAATGTCCCGCTGCAATGCGGGCATGTACTCAGGCTGTCCTCGCTGTCTGCGTTCCGTTGCCACGATGATCTGCAGACGTTCCTTGGCAATGGACGCACTGGCGGTTTTTTTGCGTTCGCGCAGGAAATCGAACAGGTTCATTGACGCCCCCCGCCAAACAGGCGATTGAAGATGCCTTTCTTTTCCAGATCAAGAAAACGGTGGGGTAGTGAGCGGCCAAGCAGCCGTTCCACCGCATCCGCATAAGCCTGACCTGCAGTGCTTTCCTCATCCAGGATCACAGGAATGCCTGAGTTCGATGCGCGCAGTACTGCCTGAGACTCAGGTATGACCCCAAGAAGTTTGATGGATAAAATATCCTCGACATCCTGTACCGAGAGCATGTCACCTCGCTGCACACGTTCGGCACTGTAGCGGGTCAACAGCAGGTGCTGCACCACCGGTTCTCGGTTTTCTTCAGCACGACGGGATTTGCTGGCCAGCAGCCCGAGCATGCGATCCGAGTCCCGAACCGAGGAAACCTCAGGATTGGTGACCACAATGGCTTCATCGGCAAAATACATGGCTAGGTGAGCGCCCTTTTCTATGCCGGCCGGCGAGTCGCAGATGATGTATTCAAAGGTCTGTGCCAGTTCCTGCAACACCCGTTCCACGCCATCCTGGGTCAGCGCATCCTTGTCACGAGTCTGACTGGCAGCGAGAACATGTAGGTTATCAAAGCGCTTGTCTTTAATGAGCGCCTGATTAAGCTGAGCTTCCGAGCGGATCACGTTAATCAGGTCGTAGACTACCCGACGCTCGCAGCCCATGATCAGATCAAGATTGCGTAATCCGACATCGAAGTCAATTACCACGGTTTTAAAGCCGCGCTGCGCCAGCCCTGTTGCTACAGCTGCGCTGGTGGTGGTTTTTCCCACACCACCCTTACCCGAAGTCACTACAATAATCTTTGCCAAGATGCCTGTCCTTATCGTTGACTGTGTCGATGCAAAGGCAAAATTGTCAACTAAAGTGGCTCAATGTGCAACTGTGTTTCGTGCAATGATATTTGAACGGATTGCTGAGCCAGCGGATGCTCGGCCAGAGATTCGGCAATCAGATAATGTCCAGCGATGGAAACCAGTTCGGCATCCAGCTGTCTGCAGAAAATCTGGGCAGCTGTATCGCCCTGTACACCCGCCAGGGCACGTCCGCGCAACGGGCCATAAACATGGATATGACCATCTGCAAGGATCTCTGCGCCGGCGCTAACGGTAGCGGTAATCACCAGATCCGTTCCTTCGGCATAGATCTGTTGACCAGCCCGGACCGGACTATGGATGACCACTGGACGGCGAATGGCCGGAGGTAGGGGTTCCTGGGCGCGCTTTTGATGAAAGCGTGTGGCGGGCAGGCGGAGCAGGCCAAGACTTTGTACGGCATCCGAATCACAGCTGCGGTCACAGGCAACCCCTAGAATATGCAGACGTGCCTGCTGCAGGGTCTGGACCAGCCGTTCGAGATCGATGGGCCCTTGTTCTTCGGTCAGTTTTTCGAGGCTGAGAATGACCCCAGTATCCTGAAACATCTGTGGGGCCTGGCTGACTTTTTCCAGCAACTGGCGACAGACTTCTTCAGTCTGGGCATCCTGGACTTCCAAAACCAGTGAATTGAGGGAGGCAGGGCGGATAGTCAAGGAACTCATGAAATCTCGATATGTTTAAATTGCAACGCAGTAATCTTAGCAAAAATTGGCCAAATCTTCCATGTCAACAAATCTCTGCGAGAATCCCCTCGCTTAAGCCATGGGGAGGAAAGCGGGAATTTGGTTTTGACTTAGATTTTGCTTGTGTTATATGTAGCGTATTTATATAGTTAAAACATGAGCGATTACACTATAAAGTACAAGAGTAATCTGAATGTGGTTTACTCTTGCAAATATCATGTTATCTGGTGTCCGAAGTATCGGCGCTCGGTTCTGGTAAAAGACGTTGACACTCGGTTGAAAGAGATTATACAGGATGTATCTGCCGAATGTAATTCTGAGATATTGAAGCTTGAAGTCATGCCAGACCACGTGCATTTGTTCGTAGAAGTTGATCCGCAATTTGGTATCCATAGGCTCATTAAGCTGATGAAGGGCAGGTCGTCGAGGTTGCTCCGCAAAGAATTTCCGTGGGTAAAGTCCCGGCTTCCGACTTTGTGGACGAATAGTTATTTTGTATCGACGATAGGCGGCGCACCGCTTGAAGTGGTTAAACAATACAT
>JAJZHM010000167.1 GCA_021804485.1 Pseudomonadota bacterium
CAAAAATCCTTCAAACACAAAACGATCACTCGCAAGACCAGCAACCGAAAGAGCAGCCACCATGGCACTGGCTCCGGGAATAGGGCTAACTTTTATGCCCTGTTCCTGACAGAGTCGTACCAGCCGATAGCCGGGATCACTGATCAAAGGCGTCCCAGCATCACTGATCAAGGCAAGATCTCTGCCCTCCATCAGCACCTGCAGACAATGATCCGCCTCAGATTGTTCATTGTGTTCATGCAACGCCATCATGGGTGTGTCTATGGCATAATGCTGCAGGAGTCGGGCGGAATGACGCGTGTCTTCTGCCAGAATACGTGAAACGGAGCGCAAAACCGCACAGGCCCGTGGACTAAAATCGTCCAGATGGCCAATCGGTGTTGCCACAACGTAAAGTACACCCTGATTCATGAGTCACCTGATATGTTTAAGCCTTTCATTCTAGCCTTATTCTTGCTGCGGATCAGCCTTTATGGATGGGCTGCCCCCACAGAACCTGCCATTGCTGTCCTGATGCCTGAATCAGGCTCCCAGTCCTCGGCGCTACAGATCGGTATTCTGGCACAGTACTATGCCGAGTTTGCCAAGAATCCAGCACGTACCTTACATTTCTACGATACCCTTTCAGATTCAGCTGCCCACCTCTATAGCCGCGCGGTGCATGAACATGCAACGGCCGTCCTGATTGAAGGCAACCTGGATTCTGCTCCGGAACCGACAACGGATGCAGTTCCTACCCTGATGATCCGGGGAACCCTGCCCGAAAACAGCCCTGCTTCCTTCTGGGCGCTTGATGATGACCCCCATCCCAAGGCCGATCGTATTCTGCGCAAGGCAGAGGATCTGGGTTTCAGGCGTATGGTCATCATCAGTTCCGCAACAGGGCCTGACAGCCTAATTGCCTCTCTGGTTCAAAGTAGCGCTCGCATCATGAATCCGTCGATACAAACGACCGCCATTCAGCTCCATCACGGCCGACTGGGCGACCAACTTCATGCCGCCCTCTATTCCTCGGTGCCTGAACAGGTTCGTGTGGTGGTCTCAAGTGGGCGTCGACATCACCGCCACCACCATTACAAGACCATCACCATCGTACGCAGTCAGCCTCGTTCTCTGGATGGGATCATGGTTCTGGTTTCCCCCCATGAACTTCCTGCACTGGCGTGGGCACTACACAAGGAACGCCCCGACCTCAAGGTGCTGGCAATGGCGGACACTTGGCCACAGGGAACCATTCCCAACCAGTGGCAACTCACCGGACCACTTCAGGGTGCCCCCCTGCATCCCGATCTGGTTCTTGATAGTGTGGCGCCGGACATCACTCATGATGCTGCGTCTATTCGTCTCGGTGCCGACGCCTTCAACCTGCTCAGCCTGTTGATGCAGGGCAGCATCCAGGATCAAGATCTGCGGGGACATAGCGGACTGTTACACCCTGTCGGCACCCACTGGTGGATTGAGCCCTACCCGGGAGACAAGCCATGATGACCTCTTTGGAGCGTGCAGCCTGGTGGTTCGATCAGGTCAGTGAATGCCTGCAACAAAGTTTTCTAACCCAGGGACAGACACTGGTCGATGCTGCCGAATGTCTTGCCCAAGCCCTGATCCAGGAGCATCGCATTCTGGTCTGCGGAAATGGCGGATCCGCCAGCAATGCCCAGTCCTTCTGCACCATGCTGCTTAACCGTTATCAGCGCGAACGACCTGCCCTGCCTGCCATGCTGCTCACCCCGGATCTAGCCACCTTTAGTGCCATCGTTGGAGAATCGTCGTTTGCGGATGTCTTTGCCCGCTCAGTACGCGCTTTCGGTCGAGAAGGTGATATCCTGGTCTGCCTCTCGGCTACCGGCCAAGCCAGCAACATCATGCAGGCCATTGAGGCTGCCCATGAGCAGGAGATGCGGGTGGTGGCACTTACCGGCTATGATGGCGGTGACGTGATCCGTATGTTGCGTGCCGAAGATTTTTCCCTGAATGCCCAGGTGGATCGACACGCCCTCATTCACAGCACGCATCTCTGTATGTTGCAATCCATGGCACACCTGATTGACGACCAGCTCTTTGGTGTCGATGAGCTGGATTCGACCTTTCAGCTTGATGGCGAATCACTCAATAGCGAGCCACCTCCAGAGTGGAATCCATGGGAGCACACCTGATATGAGCCATGAACCTTATGCTTTGGTACTTTATTACAGCCGTCATGGCCACACCCGAACTCTGGCAGGCGCCATTGCCCAAGGCATTCGTGCTGAAGGTCTGGAAGCGCGAATCCGTTCCATCCCGGCTTTACACAGCAGCGAGCAAGGCCCGGCCTCGGATCGGGATCTGACCTGTACACTTGAAGACGTTGAACATTGTCTGGGACTGGCACTGGGCAGCCCTACCCGATTTGGTCATATGGCTGCCGCCGTACAGTCCTTCGTGGAGAGCTGGTCTGCCCTCTGGCTAAAAGGCAGCCTGATCGACAAACCCGCTGTACTCTTCACCTCCAGTCAGTCAGCCCATGGCGGACAGGAATCCACTCTGATTGGTATGCTCCCTGTGCTGCTACACCAGGGTATGCTACTGCTCGGCCTGCCCTACAGTGAGCCTCAGTTGCAGCACAGTCTGCAGGGGGGCAGCCCCTACGGAGCCGGCCACATTGCCCAAACAGGCAGCAGCAGCCTGCACCGCGATGAACGCGCTCTGGCTGAGGCACTCGGTCGACGACTGGCACGGACTGCGCTGGCGTTGCACCGTTGATCCAGAACCGCGTTGGTCTGGTTCTGGCCGGGGGGCAGGGGCAGCGTTTCGGGGGTGTCGACAAGGGACTGCAGCCCTATTTGGGACAGTCGATGGCGATCACCATGTTGCGCCGGCTTGAGCCGTTCTGCAGTGAACTCATCCTCAATTGCCGTGCTGCCTCACGGCCACAGTACATGGCCCTGATCGACGCACTATCCTGGAAATGCCCCTGCAGGCTGGCACCCAATACTGAGGCAGACTTTCCCGGCCCCCTTGCCGGCATCCTTGCAACCCAACCATTCACTGCCTCCGAGTATCTGCTTGTACCCTGCGACATGCCTACCCTACCCCACTCCATTT
>JAJZHM010000168.1 GCA_021804485.1 Pseudomonadota bacterium
GAGGATGATCGGCAGGCCGTCCCTTGGTCTGAAAAATTCGCTTTAGTGCCGATTCATTACGCGCATCGGCAGCAAGTCCATAGACCGTTTCAGTCGGCAAGCCCAGCAAACCACCTTGGTCCAGAATCATGGTGGCCTCGTTAATACCATCGGGGGTGCAGGATAGAAAATTCAACAGATTTGCATTCCGGTAACATCAGACAGGAAAATTATAACATTTTTTAAATGGGGACCCGTAGTACGAGATCAACGCTGGGGCGCAGGCACCTCCATCGAAATGCTTGATCATCGCTATCCCATACGATACGCACAGGCTTCTGGACAAACTACGTCAGGCGGAACAGCAGCGACATACTGATATACCCCGCCATGAATGACGAGGTTTTACGCACAAACTAATCATACTTCGCAACAGCATCATCCCACCTCAATACACTGCCGGAACTTTTTGACGATAGCCTTATGGAATCAGCTCAATGACTCAGAATTTCTTTTGCATCGACAGGTAGAAGCCACGTCTTTGGCCAAATTGTGGAGCGCCGACCCCAACACCGGTACCGTCCCGGATTTCATAAATTCGATCCAAGACATTGACGATTGCAATCCGGCTGTCCAGGTTGCCAATCCAGGGCAAATGCAGCATGCGATCTGCAGAAAGATTCAGATTGGTATATCCCGGAAGATGCTGGGTATTGGCAAAGCCATTACGCAATCCGCTGCCGGCAATAAAATCGGCAGCATAAGTGGTATCCCGCCAGAGATAGGACATACCGCCGGATGCTGTCAGCGTCTGATCATGATCGAGGTGAATCCATTGAGACTGGATAAAATTAAGCTCAGGTTGTGAAAAAGTATATTGGCTGGAAATAATATCTTTACCATAGGCACCGGATCGGGCAAGGTTCAGATAGGCTGAGAAATTGCTGAGATGATAATTACTGGTCAGCTCAATCCCGTAAATTTTGCCATAGGCATAATTGAATGGCGTATAGAGCAGCGATTGCCCAAACTGGCCTTCATCCAAAAGATCGGTTACCTGTTTGTAATAGCTGTCGATACCGGTACTTAGTGCCGATGACCATTGATGGTCAAGACCAAGATCCCAGGCGTTGGAACGTTCCGGCTTGACTGAACTATTCATGGTAACGGCTGAGGCAGCTGTCGTGTTCTGGGCAGACAGAATAGTGCTTCCAGGTACAAGCTCATAGGGTGGAGGAGTGAAATAACGGGAGTAGCCAGCATGAATGGTCGTCTCTGCACTCAACTGATAGACGCTGTTTAGGCGAGGACTGAGCTGGCTGCCTTCAACGTAGGCTGCGACATGGTCGGCACGAACCCCATAGTTGACGGTCAGGCGCTGGGTTGCTTGCCACTCATCCTGCAGATAAACACCTTCCAGATAGGCCTGCTTGCTGCTATTGATTGCAGGTAAGGCAATCGGTGTCGTGGAGACGGGCTGCCCTGAATTCTGCGAAAAGGCCATGACGTTGTCCTGATCAATCAGATGTTCGGTACTGAGATAACTACCCCAGCGCACGGTGTGCTGGGTAAATCGCTTGGTAAAATCAGCCTGAAGACCATTTTCCCAGCCACTGCGCAGGATCTGGGTCGATTGGCCGAGGTAGGCCAATTCTCCCAGCGTGTTCGGTGTAAATTGCACTTGTGAGTAGCGGCTAAAATAACCGACCTGGTAGTCGATGTGCTGATCGGTACTGCCGGATAAGGACAATACCCCATAGTGGGTATGCTCGCTCTGCTGATCATTGAGCTGGCTGGAAGCGGGAATATTGTTCTGGCCTGCAATGTTGTACTGAGGCAGTTGCCCGGGCACATTAGGAATTTGAAAGTGACCATCGCTACTGCCCACGATGGCGGTAAGTTTTTGATGGTCATTCAGAAGCCAGGAAAAATAACCAAAGACTTTTTCTTGAACCGTGTGATCATGAACAGGACTCGTGCTTGGAGTTGGATTCTCGATGCCGATATTGTTTGATTCCAGTGAACCGCTGACAAAATAGTTGAAAGATCCCTGATGGCCACTTTTGCTGGCATCAAGTTTTCTGGTGGCATAGGTGCCTACTTCCATGCCGAGGCTGCCTGAGTTAGCAAAGGCACCGCTACGTGTACGAATATCAACAACTCCTGCGGTTCGATAGCCGTATGCTGCCGGTAGCGAACCCGTCAGCAGGCTGACACCCTGGATATCCTGGGGATCCAGGGTCTGACCAAAACCCTCGATACTTTCAGGCAATACAATTCCATTCAGTCGGTACTGGAGATTGCCATGCTCACCACGGATATGTACCTGTCCATAGGAATCCTGAACGACACCAGGTGTCTGTAACAGCACCTGATTCAATCCTGAATCGGATCCTTGAGGAAGTCGGGCAATATCCTTGGCATCCATGTGGTACTCACTGGTGCCTGTGGACAAAGCAACCGTATGGTGCGGCTTTTGATGGCGTTGGACGTGCATGACCAGTTGCAGACTACCCAGACTGGCCAAATGGATGATTATTGGCTCGGATTTTGTACGAAGGTGAATCGAATTCATTGATTTTTCATAACCAGGGGCAGAAATCCGGATGCGATAGGTGTTGGGCTTCAGATCATTGAACTGAAAGTGTCCTGATGCATCCGTTGTGGTTTGTTCCAGCACACGGTCATGACTGGTGGTGAGTTCAACACGGATTTTGCCTACGGGTTGCCCCAGAGCATCCTGAACCTGGCCTTGACAAGATGAGCTATCTGATGCCAATGCAGAAAATGCCTGACCTAAGCCAACAACCAATACTCCGGCGTGAATAAACCGCTGATGCCTCTTCATGATTAAAACCCTGCCATTCAATGGATAATCCAGAACCTTAATAAACTGGCCCCGAATGTTTGATCTGCATAACATCAAGGGATGTCATGCAGATTAACTCGATAACAAACTGGATTCATTTTGGTTTATTGCAGAGGAGGGGCGTGGGCGTGAGGATTGAGGAAAGGGATGCGATCAATCGGGTTCGACAGGATCAACACGGGAAGATGGTTAAGCAGATAGTGAAGTGGAGCAGAAAGCGCA
>JAJZHM010000169.1 GCA_021804485.1 Pseudomonadota bacterium
GGCCAATGCCTTAGCTCAGGCCCTTGCTCTGGCTCAAGGTTATAGTGCCGAAGAAGCACGCCGGGATTTCCCTGAGGAATCGCAACTGCAGCGTTCTGCCCGGATTCACCGGGGGAATGTTCCGTCGTCGATTCTGTTGTTTGATCATCTGGACCCGGGAACACTGGGAATGTTGATCGCGCTTTATGAGCACAAAACAGTGTTGTTGGCACGTCTTTTTGATCTTAACCCCTTTGACCAGATGGGAGTGGAACTGGGGAAACGGGTGGCGCGTCATCTGGTCCCGGTCCTTGAGGATGGAGCCGATCAAGATCTGATGCAGTCTCTGGATCCCAGTACCCAGGCCTTGCTTCATGCCTTGCATCGCTATCGCTTGGAGGGGACACGTTCATGAAACTCGTTTTGATCGGTACGGGGTATGTGGGCTTGGTGACCGGTGCCTGTTTTGCCGAAATGGGTAATGTGGTCACGGGTGTTGATATTGACGAAGGTAAGATTAATGCCTTGTCTCAAGGTCAGATTCCGATTTATGAACCTGGTCTTGAGACGATGGTGCGTAGCAACATCAAGGCTGGGCGACTGAATTTTACGCTGGATCTGGAATCTGCTATCCAGGATGCCTGCATGATTTTTATCGCGGTCGGCACGCCTCCGCGTGAGGATGGTTCGGCCGATGTGCGGCATGTGCTTGCTGTTGCTGAAAAACTTGGGCAACTGCTGAAACATGATGCTGTGATTGTTGATAAATCCACTGTCCCTGTTGGCACGGCGGATCGTGTCCGAGCCATCATTGAGGAGGGCTTGCGTGCTCGTGGTTTGAAGATCCGGCTGGATGTGGTCAGTAATCCCGAGTTTCTTAAAGAAGGTGCCGCTGTTGAAGATTTCATGAGGCCTGATCGGATCATTGTTGGCTGCTCCGAAGCATCGACCCGGGCATTGATGGAGGAGTTGTACGCACCTTTCATGCGCAATCATCAGAAACTGATGTTTATGAAACCACGGGATGCTGAGCTGACCAAGTATGCAGCCAATGCGCTGCTGGCGACCAAAATATCGTTTATCAATGAAGTGGCGCTTCTGGCTGAACGTCTGGGTGCCGATATTGAGCAGGTCCGACTGGGCATCGGCGCTGATCAGCGGATCGGCTATCACTTTATTTACCCAGGCTGTGGCTATGGTGGTTCCTGTTTTCCTAAAGATGTTAAGGCGTTGGTGGGTATGGCGCATGAGCAGGGGCTGGAACCTGTTCTTCTGCAGGCTGTTGAGCAGCGTAATGCCCTGCAGAAGCAGGTGCTTTTTTGCAAGCTGACCGAACTGCTTGGGTCTGATCTGCAGCAGCGCAGCGTCACCTTGTGGGGGCTCGCTTTCAAGCCGGGGACAGATGATATCCGCGAAGCTCCGGCCAGTGTACTGATCCGTCAGTTGCTGGCTGCCGGGGCACAGATACGAGCCCATGATCCCGTTGCCGTGGCCAATAGCCGGATGGAGTTTGCCCAAGCTGTTTCTGAGGGACGCTTGCAGTACTTTGAAGATCCTTATCATGCCCTCGAAGGCTCGGATGCCCTGGTACTGGTGACCGAATGGAAACCCTACCGGCAGCCTGATTTCACCCGAATCCGGTCACTGCTGCGGACGCCGATTCTCATTGATGGGCGCAATCAGTACACTCCAGAGCGGGTACGACAGGCTGGATTGGTCTACAGTGGTATCGGTCGATAGTGATCAAAAATGGAGAGGGGCAGAGGATGCATGCGCTTTTGGCAATTGATCAGGGAACCACAAGTACACGTGCCATTGTGTTTTCTGTACAGGGTACTCGTCTGGGTTCGGCACAGCTTGAGCTGAAGCAGTATTTTCCCGACGATGGTTGGGTTGAACACGACGCTGGACAGATCTGGGAAGATACGCGTACGGTATGCCGCAAAGCTCTTGAGGTCGCTGGGCTAACTGCACAGGATATTGCTGCCATTGGTGTGACCAATCAGCGTGAAACGACCGTCCTTTGGGATCGGAAAACGGGTCAGCCACTGCATCGGGCCATCGTCTGGCAGGATCGGCGCACGGCGGCGCGTTGTGCCCAGCTGCGCGCAGAAGGATGGGAAGAGCGTATTCAGGAAAAAACAGGTCTGTTGCTGGATCCGTATTTTTCGGCAACCAAACTGGAATGGTTGCTTGATCATGTGCCGGGTGCCCGTCAGCGGGCGGAAAGGGGTGAGTTGGCTTTTGGAACGATTGACAGCTGGCTCCTCTGGTGTCTGACTGGAGGTAAGGTGCACGCGACCGATGCCAGTAATGCCTCCCGCACGCTTCTGTTTCATATTGAAAACCAGATCTGGGATGAGGAACTTCTGGCGCTGTTTCGCATTCCGGCTTCTCTTTTGCCTGAAGTGCGTGACTCCAGTGCGGACTTTGGCCGAACGGCTGAAGATGTTCTGGGGGCAGCGGTGTTCATTGGTGGTGTGGCAGGGGATCAGCAGGCTGCGCTGTTTGGCCAGGCCTGTTTTGAGCCAGGAATGGTCAAAAGTACCTACGGTACGGGCTGTTTCATGATGAAAAATACCGGCAAGAAACGCATCAAGTCCCACAATCGGCTGCTGACCACGGTTGCATACCGTCTGCATGGTGAGGTCTGTTATGCCCTTGAGGGCAGTATCTTTGTTGCCGGTGCGGCAGTGCAATGGCTGAGGGACGGCCTGCGGCTCGTTGAGAAGGCCAGTGATACCGAAGGGATTGCGCGCGCCACTCGGGATGCACGTGGTGTTTATCTGGTTCCGGCTTTTACAGGGCTCGGGGCACCCTATTGGGATCCGCATGCTCGGGGTGCCATTCTGGGTTTGACCCGGGATACCGGTATTGGTGAAATTGTGACCGCAGGGTTGCAATCGGTTGGTTTTCAAAGCCGTGACTTGATTGAAGCCATGCGACGCGATGGTGCCGCCAGCTTTACGGCGCTTCGTGTCGATGGGGGCATGGTCGTCAATAACTGGTTGACTCAGGCTCTGGCAGATCTGACCGGTATTCCAGTGGATCGGCCTTCCATTACTGAAACGACGGCTCTGGGT
>JAJZHM010000170.1 GCA_021804485.1 Pseudomonadota bacterium
ATACTCGCCCCTTGATTGAGCACCACCCTGATTTCGATACCATTCATGTTATTGACCGCTCATGGAAACATCTTGGCATTACTGGCCAGATTCGTGCTGAATGGCAACTTCTTTCCCAACTAAAACAGGCCCGCTATGACCTGATTCTGCACCTGACTGAGCACTGGCGTGGTGCCCTGCTTTGCCGGCTGCTCAAGCCGCCGCTGGCCGTCGTCGCCTCCTACCCAAGACGCCGTGCCTTTGTCTGGTGGGAGAAAAGTTTCAGTCAGCACGTACCCGTTCCTGGTCGTCTGCGCCATACCGTTGAAAAACATCTGGACACCCTGCGGGTGCTTGGTCTGCATCCCGAGGTTCACGAACGGAACCTGGTGCTGGGCATTTCCGCCAGAGCTCGCAGCAAGGTCGACGACCTGCTCAAACAGTATCCAGACCCAGGCACCTCCTTCATTCTGGTGCACCCAACCTCTCGATGGCTTTTCAAAAGCTGGAGCCCAGACCGGATGGCACAGTTGCTTGATGAACTGTCTATGGCTGGCCATCGCCTTATTCTCACCGCAGCGCCCGCGCCTGAGGAAATGCAGATGCTGGATCAGATTATGGCGCAGATGCGCCATAATCAGGTTCTGTCCCTGGCCGGACAGCTTAATCTGGATGAACTGGCTGCCCTGATTGAACGATCCCGACTTTTCATTGGCATGGACTCGGCACCCATGCACATGGCTGCGGCACTGAATATCCCCACGGTCTGTCTTTTTGGCCCCAGTGGCGACATGGAGTGGGGGCCATGGATGCCACCGGAGCGAAGGCGCATCATCACCGCCGACCCTGAACGCTACCCCTGCCGTCCTTGCGGTCTGGCCGGTTGTGGTGATAGTGGCGTTGCCGACTGTCTACAGACACTACCCGTTGCACAGGTCCGAAAGGCTGTGGAGGAACTGCTATGCCTCGCCTCGCATTGATCCGCCAAAATTACCGGCCAGATGGTGGTGCCGAACGATTCATCAGCCGTGCCTTGCATGCTTTGGCCGAGCGGGGGGTTGAACTTAGCCTGATTACCCGTCAGTGGCAGGAACAGGGGGACTTCCGGGTTCTGACCTGTAATCCGCCCATCTGGGGCCGGGTGTCACGCGAACGTTCCTTCGCCGAGCATGCCATCCGCATCTGTCAACAGGAGTCCTTCGACCTGGTGCAATCGCATGAACGTATTCCCGGCTGTTCCCTGTTCCGGGCCGGCGACGGCGTTCATCGACGCTGGCTCGATATACGCAAACAGTTTCTGCCGCGCTGGAAAAGTGGCTGGCAGGAATACAGCCGCTACCACCGCTACGTCCTGCACGCCGAGCGAGCCATGTTCGAGGACGCACGACTGCGAGCCGTGATCTGTAACTCAGAAATGGTCAAGGGTGAGATCATCCAGTATTTTTCCTTGCCTGAAGACAAAATCCATGTCATTTACAATGGTATCGATTCGGAACAGTTTCACCCGCGCAACCGGCAGCATCGACAGATTCTGCGCGCCCAGCTTGGTATTCCTGAAGCCGCCACCCTGTTTCTTTTTGTCGGTTCCGGTTTTGAACGCAAGAACCTGTGGCTTGTCCTCGATGCATTAAACGAACTTGATCTGGATGTTCATCTGGCAGTGGTTGGACGAGACAGCGCCCAGGGAAAATACCTGCATCGAGCCCAGCGTCTCGGCATAGACGCACGCTGCCATTTTCTCGGGGTACGACAAGACCTTCCATCGCTTTATGGCATGGCCGACGCATTGGTCATTCCCACCTGGTATGACCCGTTTCCCAATGTCATTCTTGAAGCCATGGCCAGTGGCTTGCCCGTTCTTACCAGCAGCAACAGTGGCGGCCGAGAACTGATCGGACAGGATGCCGGAGCTGTCGTTGCCCCGGACGACCGACAGGGACTGGCTGAACAGATGCACGCCATCACAGATCCGGATCGTGCCCACCGCATGGGCACAATTGCCCGCAGCCGTGTCGAGCATCTGACGCCTGCACAGTTAAGTAGCCAACTGCTTAGCCTCTATGCACAACTCCTCGAATCCTGAGTACAGTTCGCCTGTTATGGAGCTCTTTGTGGTTTTCAGGATTTGGGCAAATTGGCATCATGCAAGAGCAAGGCCTTGCTGTAGTGCAGAAAATCATCAAGATGATGGGTAATGATTGCTATTGTGATGGGCATCGACAATAACTGATAGTCATGAACTGCAATATTCCGAAAGCCCACCATTCGTTTCAGCTGAAAAGCCAAGGTTTCATCAATCCAGCCGGCACCAGCCAGCAGTGTAAAAACATCCCTTGCACTTTGTGGAACCCCGAGCCGTTCGCGACGAATCAGATGCTGCCCCATATCGAGTGCTGCTTCACACGCACGCTGGATATTCAGAATGGCGGCATCCTGCCGTGTAAAGTCGGACAAAAACGTCTCAGGCCCACGTGCATATTCTTCGCTGGCTCGCCCTACACAGCGCTCGATCACGGCAGCCTTGTTGATCAGCACATCATCGACCATAGATCGTACCTCTTTGCTGAATATCAAGCAACAGACCGGCACGGGCTGTATCCAGCGCTATTTTCTCGCTCAGGACAGCCGCTTCAAACAGATCAACCTGCTTGTCCTTCATCCACCAGCGCTGCCCAGTAGTCAGAACTTGATACTGCATGACTGTGGAAGCTGCGCGCAAATCAAGGAGATCCACAGAACACCCCGCTAGGTCAGCAATGTCTCCAGACACATCAAACAAAACCAGCGCATCAGCATAGCCTGCGACCAGGACAGCCAGATCCAGATCGCTCTCGGGTCGAGCCAGCCCACGCATCCTGCTGCCAAAAGCATAGATCGCGAGCAGATCAGCGATACGGGCCCGCAACATCTGGACCACCGCCTCTCTCATGAAGTCTCCCACCGCTAAACGCCTTGCAACGTTGTAGCGGGGGTTTCTTGGGTCAACGACCAGAGCGCAGAGATGGAATTACCACCACCACGACTTACCACGGTCTCACCAAGCGTGGGCCGTGT
>JAJZHM010000171.1 GCA_021804485.1 Pseudomonadota bacterium
CTTCGTTGGTGGTTTCAACAACCTAAATTTGGCACATCGATGCCGTTTCGGGGAGAGGGCGACCATACCATTACAATGGGCTCAGGGGTAGGCATGGGGAGGTTTAGACATATCCTTTCCTTCTGGTGATGTGGTAATCTTGCCTAAGGGAATTGTTTGGGATTGAACGTGAATCCCCGATGGACGCGTCCGGGCGCTGATGGAACAGGATCGGGTCAGATAAAGCCCATCAATTTCATATGGTTCAGAGGGTTCGGTAGTGATCAAGGTTCTTGTTGTCGATGATCACGATCTGGTAAGGAATGGCATTATCCGCATGCTGGCGGACGTTCCGGACATTAAGGTGGTTGGCGATGTTGCCTCGGGTGAGGCGGCACTGCAGGCTGCACGGGAACTTGTGCCCGATGTTGTGCTGATGGATTTGCGCATGCCGGGCATTGGGGGTCTGGAGGCTACCCGCAAGCTGGTCTTGCAGCATCCCGATATTCGTGTGATTGCCGTGACTATTTGTGATGAAGATCCATTTCCTTCCCGCTTGTTGCAGGCAGGGGCAGCAGGATATCTGACTAAAGGTTCATGTATTGAGGAAGTGATTAAGGCTATTCGCCAAGTCTATTCAGGACACCGTTTTCTGAGTTCTGATATTGCCCAACTGCTTGCTTTGCGCCCCTTTGAGTCGGCTGACCGTAATCCCTTTGACCAGCTTTCTGATCGCGAAATGCAGGTGGCGCTGATGATTGCCAATTGTCACAGTATCCAGGATATCTCGGATCGCCTGTTTCTAAGTCCCAAAACGGTCAATACCTACCGATACCGTATTTATGAAAAGCTGACGATCAATAGCGATGTTGAACTGGCTCTTCTGGCGGTTCGGCATGGGTTGGCCAGTATTCCATCAGCCTGAAGAGTAGGGGTTGTGTCCCAGTCATCGGAAGTGATCAAGGCCCTGCTGGCCACGTTGCCACAGCAGCCCGGCGTATATCGCATGATTGCGGCGGATCAGAGCATACTTTATGTGGGTAAGGCGCGCTCTCTGCGTCAGCGTGTCAGTTCTTATTTCCAGCAGCCTTCCACCAGTCCGAAGACACGGGCATTAGTGGCACGAATAGCGGATATCCAGATTATTGTTACGTCCTCTGAAACGGAGGCCCTGCTTCTGGAACAGAGTCTGATCAAATCACTCAATCCTCCTTATAACATTCTTTTACGTGATGATAAGTCGTACCCCTATATCGCCATAACTGGGAAAGATTCTTTTCCTCGGTTGATGTTTCACCGTGGGGTACGTCAGCCAGACGTACAGTATTTTGGTCCTTATCCGAGTGCCCAAGCGGTACGGGAAACGCTTGATGTCCTGCAGAAACTATTTCGCATGCGTACCTGTGAGAATGCGGTCTTCCGGCACCGAACCCGGCCTTGTCTGCAGCATCCGCTTGGGCGTTGTCGGGCTCCCTGTGTTGGTCTGATCACGGAGGATGCCTATGCGGAGGATGTCCGGGCAACAACGCTGTTTCTCAAGGGGCGGAACCGGGAAGTACAGGATTATCTTTTAAGTCGAATGCAGCAGGCTGCTGCGGTTCAGGACTATGAACAGGCGGCACTTGTTCGGGATCAGATCCGTTCCGTGCGGGCCGTGGAGGAGCAGCAGGCGGTCTATCGCAGCAGCGGTCATGCCGATTTGATTGCCGTTGCCGCTCGTCCCGGCGGTGTCTGTGTGTCAGTTTTGGCTGTTCGGCAGGGCAAGGTACTGGGAAGCCGGAACTATTTCCCTAAGGCCCACGGAGAAATGGAAGCGGGGGTTCTGCTTGAGCAGTTTGTTCCCCAGTACTACCTGAATCCGGAACGTTGGAGTGATCTACCTGAACGCATATTTCTGACCTGTGCGGTTGATGGTATGTCCGTGCTGGAGGAAGCCTTGCAGAGCGCCACCCAGCATCGCATCCGCATTCGTGTTGTTCAGGGAGGTGTTGCAGCGGAATGGATGGAACTTGCACGCATCAATGCTGAACAAGGGCTTGAGGCCCGGCTGGCAAACCGTCTGCAGCAGGAAAAGCGGATGCGTCATCTGGCTGATGCGCTGGGGTTGTCTGTTCTGCCCGAACGCCTGGAGTGTTTTGATATCAGTCATAGCAGCGGTGAGTCCACCATGGCCTCGTGTGTGGTTTTTAATGCACAGGGACCAAGCAAGAAGGATTACCGGCTTTTTCATATCGAAGGGATTACCCCTGGGGATGATTATGCGGCCATGAAACAGGCGCTGATGCGTCGTTTCACGGGGACTCTCGCCCATCTTCCCAAGCCAGACGTGCTGTTGATTGATGGAGGGCGAGGGCAGTGGCGCTGTGCCCATGAAGCCCTTTCTGAACTCTGTCCTGAGATCATGATCGTTGGTGTTGCCAAGGGCGAGGGCCGCAAACCTGGCCTTGAGACTTTGCATCTGGATGAGCAGCGGGAAATTCACTTGCCCATGGATCATCCTGGATTTTTGCTCATTCAGCATGTCCGCGATGAAGCACACCGTTTTGCAGTCAAGGCACATCGAAAGGGACGGGATCAGCGTCGCTCGAAAAGCGCACTTGATGACATTCCGGGTATCGGTCCGGTACGTCGCAAAGCATTATTGTCATTCTGGGGAAGTGTTCAGGCCATTGGGCGAGCCTCAGTACCTGAACTGGCAACGACCCCGGGGTTTAATCAGGCGCTGGCTCAAAAGCTTTACGAAGCCCTGCACTCCAATGAGCGGAAATAGCATTGGGTCTGATGTACAGTAATTCAGGGCAGTGTTCAGGGTAAAAAGTGAGATTTAGCCTGATTTCTGAGCTTTTGCTCTGTCTGTCAGGTTGTATGTTGAAGTTTTCTGTACGGGTGATCTGGCCAGATGGCAGCAATTCTCATTATGAAATATGGTGATCGCAACTACTGCTGGACAAAGCCCTTCTACTGCGGTATAACAGTCTGGGTTTTTCCTCAACGACCTGGCGGAGCAGTGATT
>JAJZHM010000079.1 GCA_021804485.1 Pseudomonadota bacterium
AGTATCAGCCAATCTGCCCAGGTTGCAAGCCAGATCAACTCGATATTTCAATCTTTTCCTGAAGAGGATCACGTTTTTCAGTTAACCGGTGTATCAGGTCTGAATTCGGGTATTGCGGGAATGGTATTCAAGCCATGGAGTGAGCGAACCCAGACCCCCACCGACCTTCAGCCCTTATTGCAAGCAAAACTTCAGAACATTGTCGGGGCCAAGGTGTTCGCATTTCAGCCCCCGTCGCTACCGGGGGGTGGGGGAGGTTTACCCATACAGTTTGTCATTCAGACGACGGATGATGATGCTCGACTGGCGACCGTTTCCGATGCATTCATGCGTAAGGCGCTTGCGACCCATAAATTCATGTTTCTGGATAATGATCTTAAATACGACAAACCGTCGGTGGAAATCAGCCTAGATCGTGATCGGGTTGCTCAGCTTGGGCTTGATCTACGCAGTGTCGGGCAGGCCATTCAAGCAGCATTGAGTGCAGGTTATGTGAATTTTTTCAACCTGGACGGCCGTTCCTACAAGGTGATCCCACAAATGGATCGTACTCAGCGACTTAACCCCGAGCAGCTACTGGACTATACGCTGACCACGCCAACGGGTAAGGTTGTGCAACTCTCTTCTCTGGCGCACCTCAAGACTGTGGTTATTCCGGAGTCGATCAATCATTTCCAGCAACTTAATTCTGCAACGATTTCGGGTATGGCCCTGCCAGGAGTGACCATGGGCGATGCTCTTGGCACCTTGCAAAAAACGGCACAATCGCTGCCCCAAGGGTACAGTATTGATTATGGAGGGCAGTCGCGTCAGTTCATGCAGGAAAGTAACGCGCTCGTGTTGACTTTCTTCTTTGCGCTGATCATTATTTTTCTGGCGCTGGCTGCACAGTTTGAAAGTTTCAGGGACCCGGTCATCATTATGCTGACCGTGCCTTTGTCGATTTGTGGCGCGATGATCTTCATCTTTCTGGGGTGGCATCAGGCCAGTCTGAATATTTACTCGGAAGTCGGTCTGGTAACCTTGATCGGTCTGATCAGCAAACATGGCATTCTTATTGTCGAGTTTGCCAATCAGTTGCAAAGGCAAGGGCATTCCAAAATGCAGGCCATTTCAGAAGCAGCTGGTATCCGCCTTCGCCCTATTCTGATGACGACAGCAGCTATGGTTGTAGGTGTTATTCCTTTGATGACCGCCACAGGAGCAGGGGCTCTTGGGCGTTATAATATTGGGCTTGTGATTGCAACCGGTATTTCAATTGGAACGTTTTTTACATTATTCGTAATTCCTGCCTTTTATCTGTTATTGGCAGAAGAGCATAGTTCTGCAACGGAAGAAGCCCGGATGAATGAATTAAATGCACTGGATCGTTGAGTAATTTGCATTTGTTTCCATGAACCGCTAATATCCCATAATGATTCTTTATAATCTATTGGGGTTGAATGAATGAGTGATGATATTCGTGCATTAAGTAATGAAGAAATTAAAGAGAAGATTGCCAGCCTTCAGCAACTTATTACAGAGCGCACAGAACAGGAAGTCAGGCTGGCAAAAGAAGAAATTATGCGTATTGCCCGGGAACATAATATCCGAGTGAGCTTTCAGGAAAGCCCGGTGGTCCGCAAGTCCTCTCGTGTGAATTCTTCTTCAGGCAAGGTTTATGTGAACCCGCTGAATTCAACAGAAACATGGCAGGGCCGGGGCAAGCGTCCAGGTTGGCTGAAAAGCCTTCTTGACCATGGGCATACGCTGGATGAATATCTGAAGGTCTGATCTGGTTGAATGGCGGATAGAACAAACAACGAAAAATACAATGAGCAAATCGCAGTGAATGGCAGTTGGAAGTAATACGGCTAATTGAACCAAAACTGCAGGAACCAGAAAAGACGAGCAGCTTATGCTCGTCTTTGCTCCGAATCAGAATTGTACGCGTATGCCTGTTTCATACACAGTATCATTATGATGAATGTATGCAGGTGGTGTGTTGTCGTACTCGTTACGAATACCAATGTTCAGCGAAACAGCTCGTGTAACATTGACATCAATGGCGAGATCATCATAAATATTGTAATTGTTCCAGTCGGATAATTTGGGCTGGTAACGAAGATCGGCTATAAAATGCGCCTGTGGACTGATCTGTCTTTTATAGGTAATCCCCAGATTGCCCCGCCAGTAATCCTGTGAATTGTACCGCTGTGCCTGCCATTCATGAAGACCGTCGACATCAAGGTACAAGGCGCGCAAATCCTGTTCGTAGTCCAGGGTAAATCGGGCGCCAGCCCCTGCCTGGGTCCGGTTTGCAAGGGAGCGTTCTAGGTCGTCCTGATAATTCACGAACGCTTCAGCAGCAAGGCCGTGTTTGAACTCGTCGAGATAATGGGCGTCAGCCCAGCTTTGATGGACAGGTTGTGACGCGCCTGTGCGGATTCGGGTATAATCGCCGCTCAAGCTCATGAGCGTCGTGTTGGCCTGATAGTCGAGTCTTCCGCCGCTGCTCAGTGTGCTTTCACTGGAATTGCCACTATAGCCACTCAGGGATGCCTCGAGGTTTCCGCTGCCTCCTGCGGGCAGGGGATTGATCTGGGCAGGGTCGATGGTTTCGAGTGCGAACAGGGAAGGCGAGCATGCGAGCAGTAAAGTGATCAAGGTGTTTTTGAATTTCATGAATAAGAACCTCCCGGTATGCTAAGAAATACCGGGCGATTATAAAGAACCATGGACTTTCTGCAATGTTCGATTTTTCCCGGGGTATAAGGGATCATGAAATGCCGTCAGTTTCGGTTCGTATGCCTTTGCCCTTCGCAATGCTCATGCTCTGGGGGGTGGTTGTCGTATTGTGGACCGTTGTGGTCCACGCACCGGCTTCCTGGGTTGTTTCCCGGATTGCGGCTGATAGCGGGGTTCGCTTTGCATCGGTGCAAGGGACGGTCTGGGATGGGAGCCTTGTCTGGGTCAACAGCGCGGAACACGCATTACCCTTGAACTGGAACTGTGGTCTTGATCTTCGGGGAATGGACTGTCTGTTGCGTGTCGGTGCACAGGGTGATCTCCGTATTTCAGTTCTTCCCCGGCATTGGCGTGCCGAAAGCAGCTACTGGGTTATTCCGGCATGGGTGCCGATGGCACTGCTGCCTGCGACCTTCTTTTCCTCTGACCTGGAGGTGCGTGATCTGATTGCCCAGGGAGACCTGGGGGATCCCGCTCGCTGGAATGTATCTGGGCGTCTACACTATGGCGGAGGATTGACGCGCCTTGCGCTGCAAGGACAACCCTACAGTGTCCGGATGCCGGAAGTTGTCCTTCATCCGCGCCAGGCCTCAGATCAGATGTTATGGGAACTTGATGAAATGGATGGATCAATACTGGCTCGATTTTTTGTCCAGCCCGGACATCGTTACCGGGTAGAGCTTGCCCAGAGATTACTGGCATTATCCCCACTTTATCAGGGCAAGGCATGGAGTCCTGATCGTATTGATGTGACGGTGCAAGACCAATGGTAAACCGTCATAAAATGGATCGTTATGGATTCTGGTTGCGCGTTGCTCTGGCCCTCGTTGCAGTGACCGTGATTGCCGAACAGGGGACCCTTCTTTTTTTGAGGTTGTTGCATCCGGCCCGGCTGGGGTCCGTAACAACATTGCCCGCGCAGCCCCAACAGGCAGGGGATGATGCCCTGCCTGCTTTACTGGGTCTTGAGTGGTGGGGAAAGGCAGATGCGGCATCAACCGGCCTGCATCAGGAAACCAGTTTGCCACTTAGCTTGCAGGGCGTTTTTTTTGACCAGCATACCCACGCCAGCAGCGCCCTGATTTTACGTTCCGGAGCGCCATCCCCACAGTTCTTTCATATCGGCGATGATCTCGGTGGGGGTGTGCTTGCCGGTATTACGGCCGATTGGGTGCAGATCCGGCGGCCGGATGGTCGTGTTGAGTCTTTGAAGTTGCATCCCGATCAAACCCGGTTGCTGGTTCCGGTTCAGTCATCATCACCAAGTACACGACAACGTTTGGAATAACCAACTACCATGAATGGATTACACGGCAGATGATCAGTCATTTTCGATACAAACTGGCTTGTCTGGGTTTGGGGTTAGCGTTTGCAGTGCCTGCTTTGCAGGCAGACCCCAACTGGAAGGTGAATCTCAAGGATGCCGACATTTCGGCACTTATCAATGAGGTTGCCCAGATCACGGGCAAGAATTTTATTGTTGATCCGCGGGTGAAGGGGACGGTTACGGTGATTTCCACCCAGTCACTGACCCAGGCCCAAGTTTATGATCTCTTCCTCAGTGTACTTGATGTCAACGGCTTCAGCGCAGTACCCTCTGGATCCTCCGTTAAGATTGTGCCGGATGTCAACGGCAGAACGGCAGGCGTTCCGGTAGACCTGCGGGGTTCACAGCATGGTGAGGCGCTGGTCACCCGGGTGTTTCTGCTTAATAATACCAATGCGGTTGATCTGGTACCTGTTTTGCGTCCGATGATGCCGCAGTTTGCCCATCTAGCAGCCGTTCCGGCAGAAAACGCTTTGATTCTGAGTGATCGTGCGGCCAATGTGGATGCCATGCAGAGTATTATTGACGCTCTGGATGGACAGGGCCACGATGAAGTTCGGGCCATACATTTACAAAATGCTCAGGTTGCTGATGTGGCGGCCATGCTCAAGTCCCTGGGGCCTTCGTCTTCGGGTGCGGCGCAACAGCAGCATATGATGGCACGCCTGCAGGTTGTTGAGGATGACCGAACCAACCGTCTGATTGTGCGTGGTGATCCGGTCGCCATCGAACGGATGCAGGCGTTGATTAATACCCTGGATGTCCCTGGCTCTGATGCCGGTGATATTCAAGTTTTTCGTCTTTTTCACGCCTCCGCCAAGGAAGTTGCCGATGTGCTGAACAAGATGGTGACAGGTGGTGGTTCCGGCGCAACTGCAACCAACTCAACCGGAGTTGCTCATGCCAATCCTGCCAAGCTGGGTGGGCCGGCGACGATTGTTGCAGATAAGGAACAGAATGCTGTCGTGGTCAGTGCCGATGCGCGGGTTATGCGCGAGATCAGCACGGTCATCAAACAGCTGGATGCCCGGCGTGCTGAAGTGTTGATTCGTGCAGCCATTGTTGAAATAAGTGGCAGTAATGGGAATCAGCTTGGCATACAGTGGGCAGGTGGTGACCCAAGCTCCGGAATTGGAACGATCTCGTTCAGCAATGCCGGGACGAGTATCAATTCAGCCATATTGGGCTATTTAAGCACCTATGGTGCAGGCGCCAATACAGCCTATGGGACAAGCTACGGGACAACAGGGGGCGCCAATGCGGCCTCCAATATCTCATTGTCTGATGGCGCGACTTTAGGGTTCGGACGGGAAATCAAGCGCGCCAACGGCCAGTCGACTTTTTATGGAGCGCTGCTTGAGGCGTTGGCGACTGCCAGTAATGCCAATCTGCTGTCGGCCCCTTCGGTGCTGACACTGGATAATCAGGAAGCGAAAATTGTCGTGGGTGAGAATGTTCCCTTTATCACTGGGGCTAGTACTAGTGCGGTGTCAGGTACCAATAATCCCTTCCAGACCATTGAACGCAAGGATGTCGGTATTACGCTCAAAGTGATTCCTCATGTCTCAGACAAAGGTGAGGTTCGTCTTGAAGTTGATCAGGAGGTCTCGGCGATCCAGCCTTCAGTCAGCAGTATTCATGCGGCCGATCTGATTACCAGCACCCGCAACATCAAGACAACGGTTCTGGTTCGCAATCAGCAGACCATTGTTCTGGGTGGATTGATGCAAAACGACACCACCAACTCGGAAAGCAAGGTCCCTTTTCTTGGTGATATACCCTTCTTGGGCTGGTTGTTTCGGGCAAGTGGTCAGGATGTGACCAAAACCAATCTTTTGGTCTTCCTGACCCCCACAATTATCAATACCGGTGATCAGGCTGATCAGGTAACTCAAAATGCCTATCGTGATATCCGTACTTTTCAGCTGAGTTTATGGGGGCAAGGAACGGTAGGTAGTCCCTTGCCCAACAAGATGCAGGATGTGTACGGTGGAGTGAAATCTGCAACTCATGCGAATCCATAAACTAATCGGTTGTTGTTGTCTTCTGTCGGCCTGTTCGGGGCAGGGTATCAATCTTGCCTCCGATCTGAGTTCGGCAGTCATTGGGTCGACGATCATCGCAACAGCAGCGACTTCTGGTGCTGTTCTGGGACAGTGGAGTGTGATTCAGGGTACAGTTGTCAGCGGTACACCGGCAGGCAATCCGCTGGCCAATGCTGTTGTAACGGTTTATGGATCTCCGGGAGACTCCTTAACAACTCCGACCGTGCAGGTTTGTGCATCGACAACCGCTAATGCCCAGGGATTTTATTCGGTCTCTCTGGCAACCTGCCCAGTACAGGGAGGTTTTGTCTGGCTCAGTGTAACGCCAGCAAACCAGACCAGTTTGATACCGCTGGCTTCGTACTGGACGCCCGCTATGAATAGCCAGAATGTCAATATCACCCCTTTGACGACATTGTTGACCGCTGGGGTTTATGGCAGTACTCCTCTGGTGGGAATGCAGAATCTGGAAGTTGATTTTCAAACACAGCTACAAAATCAGGGTGGAAATGCTTCAGCGGCAGAATCAACGCTTTGGAATGGTATGCTGCAGCTTGAGCAGGGTATGCGGCTGGATCTAGCCGATGCGGCGTTGTCGGTTCTTTCGGAACAGAACTGGCTGGCAACAGACTTTTTTATCACACCGTTGACACTCAATGATCAAGGGCTTGATGCACTGCTTTCCGCTGCTGTTGTGCCGGTCAGCTCACCGGTTCCGAATTCATTGACATTGCTTGGAACAGGCTTGTCAGGTGGCAATGGCCAGGTCCTGATGTCGGTCGAAGCGCAGGCAACAGGTACAGGGGTTTCCGGAGCGCTCGTGTCGATTGCCCGGGGAGTGGCGCAATCGGCATTCTCACAAGGGCAAAGCAACGCCACGGCACCCTTGACTGGATTGTTCAATAATATTGTTTATCAGTGGAGCTATCAGGATTCAACGGGATTTAGTGCTTCCTGCAGTCATGTGGTTGTACAGAGTGACGGGTCGGTCCAAGGTTCATCCTGCGTACAGAGCGGGATTGCCACGGCAGCGCAACTGTCCGGTCAGATTGTGCAGGGAAAAGCTACACTGACCTTCACGAACTTAAGCATGTTCGGTGCGATTACCGCAGTGGGTGGTTCGGGAACAGGTCATAATCTTGCGCAGATCTCCGGAAACTGGGTGTTTTACCCCTGAATCTTTTTTATCGCCTGGCGAAAATGCTCAAGAAAGCATGCAGCCTCTGCGCCTGTTGCGGCTCGGTGATCAAAGCTGAGGGAAAGAGGCAGCCGTATTTTTTTCTTATTGATCCGGCTGTATCGACCGATGCCAAGAATGGCGACCTGAGGCGGTGTGACCATAGGCGTTGCATAGCGCCCCCCTAACATCCCGAAACTGCTGAGTGTTATGGTGGCTCCCTGCATGTCTTTTGGTTGCAGTTGTCTGTGTTCGGTTTTCTCGCGCAACTCATCGCCAAGGCGACGCCAGTCGGATAAAGAGTGCGGTCCTGCTGGAAAAACCGGTACAAACAGACCTTCTTCAGTATTGATGGCTAGACCTATACGGACCTCCTGGGGGATTCGGCGGGCTGGTGGCCATGGCTGATACCAGCAGTTCAGCGCAGGTTCGGCGCGACAGGCCGTGTCCAGCGCCTGCAGCAGGATGGGTAGCAGACGCTTGGGCTTTTTGATGTTCACATCGTCAAACAGGGTCACCAAGGCCACCTGACTTTGTGCGGTGGTCATGCTGCGCGCCATGCTGCGCCGAATCCCTTGCAGACGTTCATAGCCCTCGGATACGCTGCTGTCCGCGCCGATGGCAACAACATCGATTGGGTTGAGCGGAGCGGTGGCAAGCGGAAGTTCGCCCACAACGCTTCCAGCGTCAGAGTCATCCCGGGAAGCAGGGGCTTCGGTTGCGGTGTCGGTATATTCAAGCAAGAGGCTTCCCACCGCCAGGGTTTGTCCTGCATGCCCCAGGCAACGAAGGATCTGGCAGTCTTCAGGCGCAGGTATATCGACCATGGCTTTGGCTGTTTCGACCGTCAGCATGGTTTGGCCTTGCCGGACTCTATCGCCGGGCTTGATGGACCACTGGATGATTTCTGCGTCCTGCAGGCCTTCACCGAGGTCAGGCAGATAAAAGGACTTCATAACAGATCTCCGGTCATGATATGCAGGGTGGCATCAATAATGTTCTGCACCGAAGGAATGTACAGTGACTCCATGCGTGCGTAGGGCATGATGGTGTCAAAGCCGGTCAAACGCTGGATGGGCGCCTTGAGGAAACCGAAGAGTTCTGCACTGAGCCAGGCGGCAATTTCAGCACCCCATCCTCCGCTCAGCGGTGCTTCATGTACGATCAGGGCTCGACCCGTATGTCCGACACAGGCCAGCAAAGTTGATCGATCCAGTGGTTTGAGGGTGGCGACATCAATCACCTCAGCCGCGACACCCTGCAGGTGGAGCATTGCGGCTGCCTGCAGACAATCCTGCAGGCAAGCACCCCAGCTGATCAGGCTGATATCGCTGCCAGACCTGCGGATCAGTGCTTTTTCAAGCGGCAGGCGCTGGCCATCATCAGGACATTCCTGACGCAGGGATCGGTAAAGGCGCTCTGGTTCAAGGACAATGACGGGATCAGGATCCTCAATCGCTGCCAGAATCATCTGGTAAGCGATCCGGGGTGAAGAAGGACAGATGACTTTCAGCCCAGGAATGTGGGTCAACAAGGCTTCAGTTGATTCTGAGTGGTGTTCCGGGGCATGAATCCCGCCTCCATGCGGAACACGCAGGGTTAAGGGGCAACTCAGTCGGCCACGTGTTCGGTTACGCATGCGTGCCGCATGCGAGATTAGGTGTTCCATTGCGGCATAGATAAATCCCATAAACTGGATTTCAGCGACAGGTCGTAAGCCCTGCGTGGCCATGCCCACGGAAATACCGGCAATCAGGCTTTCAGCCAGAGGGGTATCCAGAACACGGTGCGAACCAAATTGTTCTAGAAGTCCCTGGGTTGCCCGGAATACCCCACCATTCAGGCCGACATCTTCACCTAGAACCACAACATCCGGGTGCTGACGCATGGCATGATGCAAAGCCAGATTGATGGCCTCAACCATGGTGTAGGTGCTCATGGTGCAAGTCTCCGGCGTTGCAATTCCATGCGCTGAGCCTGAAGCTCATCAGGAATTTGTGCATAGAGCCAGGAGAACATGCTCATTGGGTCAGGTTGAGGAAGGGACAGATAGGTATTAACGACCTTACTAATCTGCTGTTCATGTTCCTGTTGAAGGGCAACTTCACGGTCCTCGTTCCAGATATGACGTTGCTCCATCAGACGGCGTAAACGAGTGATCGGTTCTTCTTTCCAGGCCTGCTCCAGTCGCTCAGCCGGACAGTAGCGTCTCATGTCATCCGCCGTAGTATGATCACACAATCGATAGGTTACCGCTTCAATCAGGCTGGGTCCTTTGCCTTTGCGGGCCCGATCCAGCGCTTCGGCAACCAGAAACTGCACGGCCAGAACATCATTGCCATCCACCTGAATGCCGGGAATACCGGCGGCTACCGCTTTCTGGGCAAGAGTCGCTGCCCCTGTCTGTCGGCCCCGTGGTACGGAAATGGCCCACTGATTGTTGTTGATTACCAGAACGAGGGGCAGATACCAGATCCCTGCCAGATTCAGGGGCTCGTAAAAATCACCACGACTGGTTGCTCCGTCTCCACAAGTGGTGAGGACTGCCTGATGCTGCTGACGTATTTTTAGTGCGGTGGCCATACCTGCTGCATGGGTGATCTGTGTTGCAATCGGAATACAGTTGGGCAAATCATGGCGGGCACGGGCAAAATCGTTACCGGACTCCATGCCACCCCAGAATTTAAGCAGATCCAGCATATCGACCCCCCGAAGAAGTTGGGTTGCCTGATCGCGGTAATATGGGGCAAAAAGATCCTGATCGTCCATGGCAAGTCCAATGCCGGTCCCCACGGCTTCCTGTCCAAGGCAGGATGCATAAGTACCCAAGCGACCGGTGCGCTGCAGAGCGACCGCACGCTGGTCAAAACGGCGCGTTAACCAGAGATGACGGTAGGCGCGCTCCAGGAAATTGTCTTCAAGCAGAATTTCAGGGCAGTTGGAACTTAAGGTTCCGTCTGGGTTCAGAAAGCGGATCAAGGGTACTTCGACGTGTAGCTCATGCAGGAAGGTCATACGCATACCTCCAGAACAACCCTACAATCCAAGTCTAGACAGACTGAGGATGTTCAGCATGACCGTTCGTCAGTCCCCTGAGAGGATGTCCTCCAGACTCGGTAGAAATGCGGCACGGACCCCCATATTTTTCAGGGTCCAGTAATGTCCGGCAATTGTTCGTTGTACCAGCAAGGTATGCCCGGAAGGATGAAAAGCCTTCCATAAACCGATATGCCGGCGTGCCAGACCAAGGATCTGTTCATGCAGCCTGCTCTCGGCAAAATGAACTGGTTCGGTAGCAAAGGCTTGCATCAGGGTTTGAGACCAATCGCGGTATACCGAAACGGGGACATATTCACCGTGTTCGCGTACCCCAAGCTGGAAGAGAAGGCCATCAAGTTGTTCAGGGTGCTGCTGCATCGCAGCCAGTGTGACCTGACGCAACAGCTCTGCGATTTCGGGTTTGATCTGCTTGACACAACCAAAATCATAAATGATCACGGACCCATCCTTGCGAAAGGCAAAATTGCCGGGATGGGGATCACAGTGAACCTGATGGTGGTGGAAAATCTGTTGGCCAATGGCTCGAAAAAGTCGATGGCCCAGTTGATTGATCATATCCTGGGTATAACCCTGTTCCCGCAACTGACGGGCATGATCTCCGGGCTCAAATTGCATGGTCAGGATACGCCGGCTGGAAAGCTCACGATACACCTTGGGAATGATGATGCCGGGGTCGCTGATGTGAAACTGTGCCATGGTCTCGGCGTGGTCGGCTTCACGTATGTAATCGAGTTCATCCAAAAGTGCCCGCCGGATTTCTGCAAAAATGATTTCCAGATCAGCCTTGGCCATGGGGAGGATCCCGGCCAGCCGGAGCAGCATTTTCAGTTGTCTCAGATCTGAATCAATGCAGTCCTCAATTCCGGGGTACTGAATTTTGATAACCACGGATGCACCGGACAGCGTGACCGCTCGGTGTACCTGTCCGATTGACGCAGCAGCATGTGCAACAGGTTCAATATGCTGAAAGCAGCTCTGCAGCGGACGCCCCAGTTCCTGTTCCACAAAAGTGGCCAGTGCTGAAAATGGCAAAGGAGGTGATGCATTTTGCAGGGATGCCAGTGCCTCAGTGAGTTCATTGGGCAGGACGTCCTTGAACTGGGAAAGAATCTGGCCAAGTTTCATGGCCGCACCTTTCATTTCGCCAAGTGTTTGCACCATCTGCTGCCCAATATCCCGGTACAGCGTTGAGGATCCAGCCTCAGTCTGCTCCTTGCCCATCCATGCCTTGACCTTGCTTTTCGAGACCTGTCCCACGATACGGGCCGACATCCCCGCAAGGCGCATGAAACGCTGGGTTGGGGTTTTTGAAACCAGCGATTTTCCCGATTCAAAGGATTCTGACATAGCGATCTCCAAGAAGGCGGGAAACGAAAAAGGGGGGAAATAAAGTACGCCATCACTGATCTTAGGCAATGAGGATGTCTTATGCAAAAGGAATCGTCTTGTCTTGTGCGGAATGCTTGCCAGTCGGCAATTCCATTCAAGTATTCAGAAGACGCAACGTGGAAATCAGAGCGCAGTGATTGTCGGGCTTTTCGCTGATCTGCAGTACTACCAGATCATAAAAGCATGAGTTACAGAAATGGCTTCAATGTGCCACAGTGACACTTTAGAAACCACGATTGAAGAGAGTGCGGCCATCAATGCACCGAACTTAAGGGTTAGCATGATTTGTAGGCCATATTTTTGTGTGGTTTGGTGTGTGATTTTTTTCGAGGGTTTGATCGACCTGGTTTA
>JAJZHM010000004.1 GCA_021804485.1 Pseudomonadota bacterium
AAAAACTAAGCAATGACTCACGGGAAAACATGGCAATGGAATCGACTTTAAGCCAGACCCACAGCAGTAACAGATAAACAACATCGACGGCTGAAGTCCCGGAACGCTTTTTAAATCCTAACCGATTGAGCAAACGTGGAAACCCAAGACGATTCCACATGCAACTGAACAGATTATCGATTTGAATAGGGTGATCCTTCAGAAACTCTTGGGTCAAATCTGGTAATACAGAGGACTGTGTGGCAAGATTCATAAAGTGGCCTATAGGTGGTCTAGTTTTTTGTTTAGATCACAAAAATTATATCACTTATAGGCTGCTTTTTGTATTAAAATCATTGTGTTATATGAAATTTTTTCTTAAAAATGAACTCCAAACTTGAGTTTAAATAGTCGGTCCTGAAAAATTTAAATGACGTCACTTCAATATACCCCATGGGGTATATTCGTTCTAGCATTGACGCCACCCAAGTAACCCTTGGGTATTTTCGTACAGATAGGTGTGAATGTGCACCTACGGTCAGCTATAGAATCCAGGCACAAAAAAACCTGATCATCCGTAGCAAGAACCATAGGTTGTAGCCTGCTTGCACATGAGCAGAAGCAGCTAAGTTGATGGTCCTGTTTTCAGGATATTTGATGGTCGACAGGGGTGCCCTGATTTTTAAAAAGGGGACTGCTGCAGGGATATATTCAGCTGACATGGGTCTGGATTTAGAAGGGTGGCTCACGTTTGCTGGATTTTTTCGCAGTTGTGCAGAATGTTTTCCAGAAGTTCGTGGAATTCGGTGATGGCATGGCCGCTCATGTTGGAAAGCCGTATGATGATGGCTTATGTCTGATCCATAGACTCCAATCTTTTCAGGGACGAGACGACTGCATGGATTCAGGAGGTAGAGAGCGTTGTCTGGAACAAGCGCCGAGAATGTTGGTGGGCCATTCTGGAAGCTACCAATCGATTTTGATCGACATATTCGGCTGATTCTGGCTGTCTACCTTTAAGCTTGTAGGCAAGCCGGTTCAGTGGATTATGAGTTTTCTGTTCAGGGGTGTTGTTCTTTGCGTCGTTTCAGGGGGACATGAAGCATGAACACCAAGCCTAAGAAACATCCTGCCCAGAAATGAATTGTTGAACTCAGGGAGCGGAATTGCTCATTTGCAAGATAATAAAGGGCCCAGCCTGTCAGGATCAGGGTCATAAAGATGATCAGCATGATGAGTCCGGAGGTGCGGTTGTGTCGCCATGCCAATCTGGGGAGGATGTGTATGATCAGCATACATCCCGCCAGAATCAGGAATATCTGTGCAGCAGCTCCATGCAGGGCTAGGGCGTAAGATAAGCTCGGATTGGGCTGATCACCATAGGGTGTATGCTGAACCCAGAGGCTCTGGTCAAGCTTGATGATAAGGCCACTCAGCCCAAGGAGCAGGATGGAATGATATAGGCTGATTCGAAGCAAGCGAGGTAATGCTCTCATTTTCTTATTCCTCCGAAGCAGGGACTGCCGATCCAGGAAGGGGCTGATTCAGCATCCTTGATCCAGGCTGTGGCCCCTTGTTCCCTGAGCCATGCATCGGCTTTACATCCTCTGATGGCAATGACCTTGGTTAGTGCATCGGCATCCATGGCGCAGGCGTGGATGACGGATACTGCGCGCTTGGGGTTGGTGCATTGGCCGCTCTCTGGATGAAACAAGGGATGGATTCCCATGCGATTGCATTGAAAATAGCTTGCTGAGCTGGCTATGGCACAACCGGACAATGAGGCGATGGGAATGAGATGCTCAGGATGCACCGGGTGGCGTACCAGTACGGCAACAGGCGCTCGTCCGATGCGCAGATCACCTCCCGCGTTGATAAGGTAATCACTGATTTCCTGCTGTTCAAGCAGTTTGACGGCTGCATCCACAGCAAATCCCTTGGCAATTCCACCTGTATCAAGGCGAATGTTTGCTCGTCGGCGAATTCCCCGTGTCGGCTCACAATCCAGCCACTGATATCCCCGAATGGTTGTCGGATCGGGATGGTGATCTGGAACCAGTCCATGCTGCTGCAGCAGAGGTAGAATGGTCATGTCAAAATCGCCTTGGGACTTTTGTGACCAGAACAGACCTCTGAGTACCACGGTCATCAGATCGTCACTGACCGGATGGAACTGATGGAGGGGTGCGGCATTCAACCGGCTTAATTCGCTGTTCGGGTCGTGAATACTCATGCTGCGCTGGATCTCAGCAATCCGCTCCATGGCCTGATGCAGCACCTGTCGATGTCGGTCGTCATCAGAGCCAAGCTGAATTTCAACAAAGGTACCGAGCAGCGGTCTGAGACGACGCAGTTTAGGGTCGAAGGAGTTCATGGGTTACGAGCAGTCGTTCAATGCCTTCAGTTACATGCCGAGATGATAAAGTGGCACCACTGATGATACTGATTTTTTGGCTGATGGATTCTGCATCCTGAACGGGATAACCGATGAACTGTTTTCGCCATCCTGGAGCCCGTATTTCAGAACCGTAGGCCTCCCGGTATTCGAGAATCTCCATTCCACAAACATGTCCGGCAGCATCGATGCCAAGGGCATAGCGGATCCAGTCATGTTTGCCAATAACCGCATCAACGTACATCCGTTCGCCACCTGGACCTTGCCAATAGCGCAATAGGGGGTTGATGGGAACGGATGGTCCAATGCGGGACCGAATCATGGCAAGCTGTGATCCGCTCAGTGCCTGGATATGAGCGGTCATTAGTAGCCCTGGGAAAAACCCGGCTTGTGCAGTTCCCTCGGACATATAGACCACGGCATGACTAAATGAGACACAGCTCGTGACCACTGTCAGGCCAAGGATGGCGCAGGAGTTGTGATTCACAGTTCAACCCCCATGCCAAAATCAATCCGGTTGTAGTTGCTCTGTTGCTCAAAGTGCTGAGTGTCAATTTTAAATACCACTCTTTGAGTCAGATAATAATTAAACCCGAGGGTGTTAACCCGGTCAGCCCGCAGTGTGGTTGTGTTTGTGGGTAATGACCAAGTGACTCCTTCATATCGACTGGCCATGTTGAAGCGTTCGATACGAATAAATGGGTTGATCGACTGATTGCCTTGCAGAGGATGTACATAGACAGCTTGCAGATAACTACCCTCAAAAGCTGCGGGCATGGGCAACGAGGCGTCAGGATGCAGGGCGTTCACTTCAGCGGTATGATTGATCTGTCCGTAGGCTGATACCATACTGAGCTCAAAGCAGGCAAAATCTGCGCGGGCGTGTACTTCGGACAGGGTTATGCGCTGGTTCGCCACAGGATCGGCTGAATTACTGGCAAGACCGGTAAATATTGTTCCCCCCAGATCAAGACCCGCAGTTCCCTGGTATTCAAGTGCCAACAGGGTGGCTGGGTGTTGGGCATGTGCCAGTTGCAGTTCCTGATGAGTTTGCTGAAGTGGTGCCGTGTTTGTGTTTTCCAAATCGAGGGCAGTGAGAATGGAGCTTGGGTTAGGTTGAAAATTCCAGACCGAAAGATCCTGGTCTGTTGTAAGTCCAACGGTTATGGCCCACCCTGTGTCATTTGTTGCTTGCAGACTGAGCCCTCCTTCACGCCAGGTTGAGGGGATAATCAGGGTTTCTACAAAGTTGCGCTGAACGCCATAATAATGTGTTGGTTCGTGGTGCTCATTCAGGAATCCGGCAGGAATAAGAAATAACCCAGTGCGAATCCGGTAATGACGGTTGAAGTCATGGTCAACGTAAAACTGTTCTACCTCAAACTCTCCCTGATCGACACTGGAAGCAACAGCGTGTTCAACCTCAAACTCCGAGTTGAAACGTGTGGTAGGATCGAAGTCCTCACCAAGTCCGAATACGGCACGCGCCAGATCAGCTTGGGTATTGCGGCCATTACTGAGCGGGTGCGTAACCCCCATTTCCCCATAGCCCCACAGATGAATCCGCTCACTACCCGAAGCCGGGGTTTGTGATGCAGTAGCAAGGGCCTGAACCTCATTCTGCAGCGCGTTAATCTGTTCTTGGAGTTGCCCCACGCTGGGTTGATGCAGGTCATCTGCATAAAGGAAGGTGCAGATGGGTAGGGCGGTCAAGATCAGTAAACGTTTCATAAATGTCTCTGATTTAATGATAACGCTAATGATACCAATTCTCATTCTCGTTTTGCAAGTACACGAAAAATTGATTGTTGGCTATCGGGCGCTGTTGCCTGCTCAGAAGCTTGGCATTAACCTGTTGGCAGGTCTCGGGATTGCACGCTTGAACGATTTTAAGGTTTCGTAAGGTCGGTTGCTGTTCACCAAGCAATCTTCAGAAGATCAGCATAAGGTCATTGTTCAGGATGTGGTATGCCGACCAGAGACCTTTGCTTCAGACTATGACCCGAATTTCGGGTGTCATTGGAGTACACAGCACTTTTGTGCTGCGTTCCACTTGGAACAGGATGTTGTTATCCATTTCCTGAAACTGAGGTTGTGCTGGCAAGATCCGGGTTGATGCCAAGCGCTGTAATGTTTTCTGCAAAAACCTGTTCCTGGGCAAAGCGGTAAAGATAATTTGGACCACCAGCCTTGAATCCTGTGCCGGACAGGCCTTGACCACCAAAAGGTTGGCAGGCTACCTGGGCGCCAATCTGGTTGCGATTGACATAGACATTGCCAATACCCAGGGTCCGGGCTCGTTCCATCCAGACCTCCGGCATACGGCTGTGTAATCCCAGTGTCAAACCGTAGCCACATGAGCGGATCCAGTGGATCACCCGATCTTCTTCACCCCGCCGAAACACGGCAATGTGCAGGATGGGACCAAAGATTTCCTGATCTGGCAAATCCTCCCAGCGGCACAGGAAGGCTGTTGGTGCTACGAAACATCCATCCTGGGGACATTCCGCTCGAGCAAGGCACTCGGCACGGCTTTCCAGGTCCTGCAAGTACGTCAGCAGCAGGCTTTGAGCACTGAGATCGATGACTGGACCAATATCGGTCGCAGGTTGCATGGGATTGCCAAGAATAAGTTCATGCATGGCTTGGGGAAGATTTTGGCGCAGGCCTGGCAGCAACGAATCCTGAATAAAAAGCACCCGGCAGGAAGAGCAGCGTTGTCCGGCACTGTTGAACGCCGAGACCACCACATCCCTGACCAGTTGCTGGATCAGGGTGGTGCTGTCCGCGATCATGGCATTCAGTCCTCCAGTTTCTGCAATCAGGGGGATAATGCCTTCATGCTTGCTGGCCAGTTGAATCTGAATCTGTCGCGCGGTCGCAGTGGAGCCGGTTAGGGCGACACCGGCAAGATGAGGGGCTTCCAGAAGAGTGGTGCCAATTTCTGAAGAGGAGCCGACGACGAGATGCAGCACCGATACCGGGACGCCAGAACCATGCAGGTCTCGGACCGCACGAGCGGCCAGCATGGGGGTTTGTAGGGCTGGTTTGGCAACAACGCAATTACCGCTGACCAATGCTGCACCAATCTGGCCCAAAAAAATGGCGAGTGGAAAGTTCCATGGACTAATGCAGAGAAACACACCTCGGCCTTGCCAGTATAGGGTGTTGCGTTCACCGGTCACAGCAGGTAAAGGCGTCGGTGTCAGGCGTTGCAGGGCAAGATTGGCGTAATAGCGGAGCAGTTCAATAGCCTCACGCAACTCAGCTTCGGCATCGGCAATGATCTTGCCACCCTCATGAACCAGCAGGCTGAGATAATCGGTTGCATGGAACTCAAGCTTGTCTGCCATACGCAACAGACAATCAGCACGCTGTTCGAGGGGGCGGTCCCGCCAGTCAGGTATGGCTTGGGCAGCAAGTGCCATGGCTTTGCTGGCGGTGGCAGCGTCTGCCAGATGCAGATGGCACATGAATCGTCCATCAGCACGGGAATGGTGCGGGTGTATGCTGCCCTCAACTGGCTCGCCATGAATCATGCTGCAGCAGGGAGAAGGTTCGGCAATGTTGTTTAGGGCGGCTTCCAGCCGCAGGAGCCAGCCATGATCCGCCATGCTGTGACCATGGGCGCGCTGCCAGGGAAGATCTGTCAGGCAACGGGGGTTACAGTCCTGGTCTCGCAGATGTGCCAGTTCGTTATCGAGATGCTGAAAAGGTTCCGCGAGTGCCTGACTGCGTTCCTGATCGTGCACCAGCGCAACAAAGGATTGGTTGCTGGCATTTTCCATCAGGCGACGTACCAGATAGGGCAACAGTGTTTCGTACGTTCCAACGGGTGCATAGGTCCGGCAGGGTATGCCCGTTTCAGCGGCATGAAGCCGGTGCAAAGCATCACCCATGCCGTGCAGTTTCTGGACTTCGTAGGGTCGTCCATCGGCAATTTCGTGTATCCAGGCAAGACTATGGGCGTTGTGGGTGGCAAACTGTGGACGCAAGAAACGTGAATCCAAAAGGCGCTGAGCACAGGCAATATAGGACAGATCTGTATGTGACTTTCGAATGTGTACTGGGTAGTTGGCAAGCCCGAGTTGTTGGGATCGCTTGATTTCCTGATCCCAATAGGCACCTTTGACCAGCCGGACCGGAATGGTCAAACCTGTTTGACGAGCCAGTACTTCCAGTTCCGCCAAGGTGTCGGTAGTCGTATGCAGGTAGGCTTGCACAGCGATACCTAGGCCATCCCAGCTGGCCAGATCGGCGTGTCGGCGCACCGAACGCAGGACAGAAAGACCCAAACTCTGGGTTTCACTGTCTTCCGCATCCAAAGTCAGGGCAATATTATGTTGCGCCGCGGTACGGGCCAGCCAGAGTACCCGTTCAATGAGTTCCGGTAGGCAGACCTCATCCTTGCCAGCGGCAAAGTGCGGATGCAGGGCAGACAGCTTGATGGACACACTGTCATGAACGCTGCGTGGTTTGTTGGCCAGGGCCAGAATGGCCTCACCATAGTGATTCAGGTAGTGATCTACGTCTTCAGCACCCAAGGCCGATTCGCCGAGCATGTCAAAGGTATAAAGCATGTCACGATCACGTTGCTGCAGGGCCTGATCCAGTGTGTCGGCAAAAACAAACTGTTGGGCAGCCCGGTGAATGACCAGTCGAACTGTCCGCAGGAACAAGGGGTTGGTCCATGGCAAAAGCCAAGGGGCATTCTTCTCGCCCTGGCGAAAATAGATTTTCCCCCACTTAAGAGCAGCTTCCGCCATCCATTGTGACCAGGTGGCCGAATTGAAGAAGTCATCACTCCAGCGACCTTGGCGCAGCATGGTTCGGGCAAAGTCGAGGGCCGTTTCTTCATCGGGAATGCGTAGGAAGCCTTCAGCCAGTGCCAGCAAGGATAAACCTTCACGAGAGTTCAACCCGAACTGGGTGAGCATGCCGGTAAACAGGTTTGTGGAATTACCCTGAATGTGTTCAATCCAGGCCATGGCCTTATCGCGCACACGCTCAGCACGCACTTCGTCCAGTTGCACCAGTTTGGTCAGGTTCGTGATGCGCTGGACTGTCTCAGCGGTCGGATTGACAGATGTCATCTGGAAAAGCCTCCATGATCCTGCTCGTGTCCCTAGTATATTGTATGTGATCTGGCGTCAACCAACCATTTAAGCCTGGGACAAGGGTAGGGTTTTTTCCTGATGTGCCGCACACAGGTCCCGAATCATGCAGGTTGAACAGGATGGCTTGCGAGCCGTGCAGACATAGCGACCATGCAGGATTAGCCAGTGATGGGCATTCAGCAGCCATTGCGATGGAATTGCTTTCAGCAAGGCATCCTCAACTTGCCGTACATTATGCCCACGTCCAAGTCCTGTACGGTTGGCAACCCGAAAAATATGGGTATCAACCGCCATGGTGGGCATATGTAGTGCTGTGTTCAGCACCACATTGGCAGTTTTTCGACCAACTCCTGGCAGTGACTCCAAGTCTTCTCGCTGACTGGGAACTTCTCCACCAAATTCAGCTACCAATCGTGTGCAGGTGGCGGCAATATGTTTGGCTTTACTGTTAAAAAGCCCGATGCTACGAATATGTTGGCGAATGCCTTCTTCGCCAAGAGCCAGCATGCCGACAGGATCCGGAGCTGATGCAAACAGGGCAGGGGTGACCTGGTTGACGCGGGCATCCGTTGTTTGGGCTGAGAGCATGACGGCAATCAGCAGCTGAAAATTATTGCCATAATGCAGTTCAGTGGTGGGATTAGGGTTGGCTGCGTGAAAACGCCGAAAACATTCGTTAATCACATCAGGATCCATCGCTCATACCACTTTCAGCCTGTTTTAAGGCCTCTTCAAGAATATGCTTGTCAGCGAGCCAGCGATGACGCTCGGTTTCATGATCAGGTTCAGGGTTGTCTCTAAGGAATTTTTTGATTTCGGATCGGGCTAGTGCTGCTGCAATCACCTGTTTGGCCTTGCTGCCCAGCGGAGGAACCGAGGGCAAAAGCGGAGTCTGGTGGCGCTGGCGTTCCAGACAGTGTTCGTGCAACGTGCGCCAGTGCTCAGCCTCTGCAGGAGAGGGCAACCTGGGCTTGTGGCTGTCAATCATGTCGATACAGTCGACTGGACAGGCTGCAACACACAGATCACAGCCACTGCAGTCATCAGCAAGGATCGTATGCATGAATCCAGCTGCGCCAATAATGGCATCGACCGGGCAGACCTGAATGCACTTGGTGCAGCCGATGCACTCAGGTTCGCGGATATATGCAACCATTCTGGTGTCGAGGGTGGTACCAAGGTCCGGATTGACCGGCTGAATGGGGTGGCCGGTACTTCGTGATAAAGCGGCAACCACCTCAGGGCCACCAGGTACACATCGGTTTATTTCAGCAGTGTTCTGAACAATGGCCTCAGCATAAGGGCGGCAGCCATCATAGCCGCATTTGGTACACTGCGTTTGGGGTAACAGTGCATCAATGGAGGCAATGCTAATCCGTCCGATCATGATGACTGTTGCGAGGACTTGAGTTGATTAAGAACGTTCTGCAGTTCGAATTGTACCTTGGCTGCCATATCAGCCAGAGCACCCTCACCAACGGACTGCAGGGAAACCATTGGATCAATGGCACTGATATCCACTCCGCCTTGCAGAGACTCCTGTACAACGATGTTGCAGGGGAGCAGAGTTCCCAGAAACGGTTCCACCGCAAGTGCTTGCCAAGCATATTCAGGTTTGCAGGCTCCCAGAATCCGGTAGGCACGGAAAGGTCGCTGCAGTTTATTTTTAAAAGTTGTCTGCAGGTCAATGTCACTGACAATCCCAAAGCCGGCAGTGAGCAGAGCTTCCCGAACTTGGTTCAGGGCTGTATCGAAAGCCTGGTCAAGATGAATGCTGAGGTGGTAGCTCATGATGGTATTTCCTTATGTTGAAGTCGGGCCAGCAGGCTCGAGGTGTCGGATCTGCCATGTCCCATGGCCTGCAATTCGGCATAGAACTGATCCACCAGTGCGGTAACTGGCAATGCAGCTCCCCGGCGACGGGCTTCTTCGAGGCACAGGCCCAGATCCTTACGCATCCAGTCAACCGCAAACCCGTAATCAAAAAAGCCTCGAACCATATTCATGGATCGGTTCTGCATCTGCCAAGAGCCGGCGGCGCCTTGGCTGATCACGGCGAGAACTTTTTCAGGGTCAAGGTCGGTAAGGCTGGCAAAATGCCAAGCTTCAGAAAGTCCTTGCAACAGGCCGGCAATGCAGATCTGGTTGATCATCTTGGTTAGCTGTCCGTTCCCTGAACAGCCCATCCAGGCTGAAGTTTGGACGTAGGGCTTAATCACGGACATGACAAGTTGGCACGCTTCCTGAGTTCCCCCCATCATGACACTGAGGGTGCCGGCTTCGGCGCCTTGTTGTCCACCCGAAACCGGTGCGTCTACAAAAGCATGCGAACGATCTGCCAGCAGTTGGGCAAGCTCACGTGCCTTTTGCGCCGAAATGGTGCTGTGATCCACGACAATGGCCGGATTTTTCAAGGAATGCACCGCACCTGCCGGGCCAAGCAGTACTTCGTGAACATCCGTATCGGCACCGACACAGGTAAAAATCAGCTCGGCACCTTCCGCTGCATCGGCCGGACTGCTCGTTGCGGTTCCCTCATACTGATCAAGCCAGCGATGCATACGGGCCGGTGTCCGGTTCCAGACTCTGAGCGCGTGTCCTGCACGGGAGAGATGCCCTGCCATGGGAAAACCCATAGTGCCGAGGCCAATAAACGCGATAAGCTTCATGGTGTATGAATTGCGGTGCAGGGGCCGGACATTATCCGGCCCCTGAGAGGATTAACGCTGTTGCAGACCGACGTAGTCGCGCTGCACGGCACCCGTATAAAGCTGGCGCGGGCGGGCGATCTTGTAGGGGTTGGCAATCATTTCCTGCCAGTGGGCAATCCAGCCCGGGGTACGGCCAAGGGCAAAGATCACGGTAAACAGATTGAGCGGAATGCCGATGGCTTTCAGAATGATGCCTGAATAAAAGTCAACGTTGGGATAAAGCTTGCGGGAAACGAAATACTCATCATTCAGGGCAATTTCTTCCAGTTTCATGGCTAGTTCAAGTTGTGGGTCCTGAATGCCCAAAGCGCTCAATACTTCATCACAGGTTTGCTTCATGACCTTGGCGCGTGGGTCAAAGTTCTTGTAGACACGATGACCAAAACCCATCAGCTTGGTGCCGTCTGACTTGTCCTTGACACGGCGCACGAAGTCATCAACGTTCTTGACCGAACCGATTTCACTCAGCATGCGTAGCACAGCTTCATTGGCACCACCATGAGACGGGCCCCAAAGTGCTGCAATCCCAGCGGCAATACAGGCAAAGGGGTTGGCGTCGGTTGAACCTGCCATACGCACGGTGGAAGTCGATGCATTCTGTTCATGATCGGCGTGTAGTATGAAGATACGATCCATGGCGCGCGCCAGAATGGGATTAACCTCATAATCATCGCAGGGTGTCGCAAACATCATGCGAAGGAAATTGCTGCTGTAATCCAGTTCATTTTTTGGATAGATGAACGGTTGACCGACCGAATATTTGAAGCACATGGCAGCGATGGTCGGCATTTTGGCAATCAGGCGAATTGCCGAGATCTGCCGGTGTTCTGGATTACGGATGTCGAGAGAATCATGATAAAAAGCGGACAGAGCCCCTACTACACCACACATGACCGCCATGGGGTGGGCGTCGCGACGGAAGCCACGATAAAAGAACTGTAACTGCTCGTGCACCATGGTGTGGCTTTTGACGCGGGAACGGAAATCATCCATCTGGGCCTGGTTGGGCAGTTCGCCGTTCAGGAGCAGATAGCAGACTTCTTCGTAGGTGGATTGGGTGGCGAGTTGTTCGATGGGGTAGCCACGATGCAACAGGATGCCCTTATCGCCGTCAATGAAGGTGATCTTCGATTCACAGGAAGCAGTAGCCATGAATCCAGGGTCATAGGTAAAAAAACCTTTAGCCAGAACATCTTTGACGTCGATGACATCCGGACCAAGGGTGCCGGAATACACGGGTAGGTCGATTGACTGGTCGCCAACGGTCAGTTTGGCTTGCTTGCCGGACATGGAAATCTCCTCACGATGATGGGCCACGGGATGGGCTTTGTCGCTAAAACATCCCCGGGAATTACAGAACCTGGTTCGTGCGGCACCACCTGATATGTATTTCAGGTGGCACACCAAGCCCTGATTATAGGGGGCTTTGTCGTGTTGCGCCATGAAAAAAGTATCATCTAATCCATCGAGATAGGGTGAAGCATTTGCCGTTTGCCTCAGTAAGACAATGAAACTGATTTCATGAACGATGACAGGGCACGTATTTGCTGTAATGCTCCTCAAAAGTGCAGCGACAATGTTCTGGAACCAAATGTTTTGTCTGCCAGAGTTGTTTGTAATCTGTGTGTGCTGGTCGTATAATCCTTGAGTCCGTTGAGGCGTCGAGACATAACTGGCGTAACTCAGTGGACGTGGTTTGTTATAGCCCTGTTGTGCCCTTTCCGATGTTGATCATCAAACAACAGATCTCGATGACTGTCCTCGTTCATGCGAGGCCCTTACAGGAACCATGGTCGTGAAAAGCAGCAAAAGACCCGTAAACCTTGATCTCAATCAGGTTCTGGCGGTCAACCTCAAAAATCCGGTTGCCATTGCTTCGATCCTGCATCGTCTGTCTGGTGTGCTCATTTTTGTGCTTGTCCCTGTTCTCTTGTATCTCCTGCAGAGGTCCCTTACTTCCCAAGCATCATTTGACTCCCTCGTCATTGGCTGGCATCAGCAGCTGTTCCTGCAGGCCCTGGTATTTGTAACGCTTGCGGGTTTGGTGTACCACTTTGTGATGGGCTGTAAGCATCTGCTTGCTGATCTGGGTGTCGGAGAGTCTCTGGAAAGTGGGCGTCGTCTGGCTTTGTTGGGTATGGTGCTGGCGGCGGTTGGTATTGTTTTGTCTCTGCTGTGGGTGATGTCATGAGAAACAGTGCAACCAGTTTCAGTCGTTCCGGGCTATCGGACTGGATCGTACAACGGGTGAGTGCGGTTATTCTGGGTGTTTACACCGTATTGATGGTGGTTGTCTGGCTTGGGCATCCAACCTTTGCCTGCTGGCATGCGTTCATGAGCAGTACAAGTATGCGTATTGCGACACTGCTGGCACTTCTTGCCCTAGCAGGGCATGCCTGGATTGGCATCTGGACGGTTCTGACCGATTATGTAACGGTACGGCATATGGGGCCCAAAGCGGTTCCTGTCCGTCTTTCTCTTGAAGTGCTCACCGTTCTTGCTCTTTTTGTGTACCTCGTTTGGGGTATTCAGATCATGTGGGGTTGATCCGTCATGGCAAATCTTAAAATACATACCTATGATGCAGTAATTGTCGGCGGCGGTGGTGCCGGTATGCGTGCTTCTTTACAGTTGGCACAGGCTGGCCTTTCCGTCGCTGTATTGACCAAGGTTTTTCCAACCCGCTCCCATACCGTTGCGGCTCAGGGGGGGATCGGAGCTTCGCTTGGCAACATGAACGATGATAATTGGCATTATCATTTCTACGACACAATCAAAGGTTCTGACTGGCTGGGTGATCAGGATGCTATTGAGTTCATGTGTCGTGAAGCCCCCAAGGTCGTTTATGAACTTGAACATATGGGCATGCCGTTTGACCGTAACCCAGATGGAACCATTTATCAGCGTCCTTTTGGTGGTCATACCAGTAATTATGGTGAAGCACCCGTGCAGCGGGCTTGTGCTGCAGCAGACCGCACGGGGCATGCTTTGTTGCATACTCTGTATCAGAACAATCTCCGCCTTAAGACCCAGTTTTTTGTGGAGTGGATCGCTCTGGACCTGATTCGTAACCAGGATGGTGATGTGCTGGGTGTTGTCGGGCTGGATCTTGAAACCGGAGAGATGGCTGTATTCCAAGCTCATTGTACCCTCTTCGCGACCGGTGGTGCCGGAAGAATCTACGCAGCATCGACAAATGCCTACATCAACACGGGTGATGGTCTTGGCATGGCGGCACGAGCTGGCATCCCCTTGCAGGATATGGAGTTCTGGCAGTTCCATCCAACCGGTGTCGCCGGTGCCGGTGTGCTTCTCACCGAAGGGTGCCGTGGTGAAGGTGCGATTCTGCGCAACAAGAATGGCGAGCGGTTCATGGAGCGCTATGCGCCCAATCTGAAGGATTTGGCGCCACGTGATTTTGTCTCACGCTCCATGGATCAGGAGATCAAGGAAGGTCGAGGATGTGGGCCTCACAGCGACTATGTTGTGCTCGATCTGACTCATCTTGGTGTTGAGACCATCATGAAGCGGTTACCGTCCGTGTACGAAATTGGCAAGAAGTTTGCCAATGTGGATTGTACCCGTGAACCCATTCCGGTGGTGCCGACGATTCATTACCAAATGGGTGGTATTCCAACCAACCGGTTTGGTCAGGTGGTGGTTCCGGGTTCGGATGGCGCCCAGAAGGTGGTGCGTGGGTTCTATGCGATTGGGGAGTGTTCCTGCGTCAGTGTGCATGGGGCCAACCGTCTTGGGACAAACTCGCTGCTGGATCTGATTGTTTTTGGCAAGGCTGCGGGTGAGCACATTGTTGAGACCGTGCGCCATGAATCCAGTGTCCATCCGACCCTGCCTGCAGATGCCGTTGATCTTTCTGCATCTCGTCTGGCTCGTTTGGAGCAAAGTAGTGATGGCGAGTATGGTCAGGATGTTGCGAACGATATCCGTGCGGTGATGCAGGCTCATGCTGGTGTGTTCCGTACCCAGGAGTTGATGGATGAAGGGGTACAAAAAATCCTCGAAATCGAACAACGGGTGGGACATATTTGTCTGCGTGACAAGTCGAAAGTGTTCAATACGGGCCGGATAGAGGCGCTTGAAGTCGAGAATCTGATTGAAGCGGCCAAAGCAACCATGATTTCAGCCGCAGCACGTCAAGAGAGCCGGGGCGCTCATGCTCATGATGACCATCCTGAACGCAATGATGAGCAATGGATGAAGCACACCCTCTGGTTCAAGCAAGACAACCGACTGAACTATAAGCCGGTGCAGATGAAGCCTTTGACGGTGGAAAGTGTTCCGCCGAAGAAAAGAACATTCTGAGTTACTGCATCCCAAGTGAGAGATTGCCATGAGTGATGTACGTGTTTTTGAAATATATCGGTATAATCCGGATCGTGATGCTGCACCCTATATGCAGCGTTATGAGCTGACTTTGACGGGTAAAGAGCGCATGTTGCTGGATGCGCTTATTGCGCTCAAGAAACAGGATGAGTCGCTCAGCTTCCGACGTTCCTGTCGGGAAGGCATTTGTGGTTCAGATGGCATGAACATCAATGGCAAGAATGGTCTTGCTTGCCTGATGAACATGAATGACTTGCCCAAGAAGATTGTGCTGCGCCCTTTGCCGGGATTGCCAGTCATTCGTGATCTGGTTGTGGACATGAATATGTTCTATCGCCAGTATGAAAAAGTTCAGCCTTATTTGCAGAACGATATGCCTCCTCCTCCGACTGAACGTCTGCAGTCGCCTGAGGACCGGGAAAAGCTGGATGGTCTCTACGAATGTATTCTCTGTGCCTGCTGCTCGACCAGTTGTCCCTCATTCTGGTGGAATCCTGAAAAGTTCCTCGGTCCATCGGCGCTCATTCAGGCCTATCGTTTCCTTGTTGACACGCGTGACCAGCGCACTGCCGAGCGTCTCGAAGAACTTGATGACCCTTTTTCGGTTTTTCGTTGTCGCGGCATCATGAACTGCGTCAGCGTTTGCCCAAAGGGATTGAACCCGACGCGGGCCATTGGTCATATTCGTGAAATGCTCTTGGCACAGGGCACTTAACTTAAGACAAAATTAACCCGTTGTCTGCAAGGCAATCAGCAGCAGTTCAGCTATATTGATGGGGTTTGAACTGCTGCAGTCAGTTCACAATCATATTCAAGGTGCGTATGGTTTGTTCCATGCGTGAGTGGGGTAAAGGAAAGTCTTCCTCGGTGAAGTCGCTCCGGCTGGACGGCCCGAAATCCCCGGAATTCGTGGTGAGGCGGGAAGGTATACATGCCTAAAAGTCAGATGCAAGTCATGTTGGATACATCCCAGTTGTCTGCTGAAAATGCAGCTTGGGTCGAAGAGTTGTATGAGCAGTATCTTGTTGCTCCCAGTGAAGTTCCTCCTGACTGGCGCGGCTATTTTGAGAAACTCCCGCGCGTTCAGGAAGTGGCGCAGGACGTACCGCATGGTGCAGTGCGTGCACAGTTTCTGCATCTTTCCAAAAATCTTCGCCGTGCTACACCCGTTCCCACTTCCTCAGTCAGTACTGATCATGAACGTCGGCAGGTTGCCGTCCTGCAACTGATTGCTGGTTATCGTAATCGCGGTCATCAAAAAGCCAATCTGGATCCCCTTGGGCTGATGAGTCGTGAGCGTGTTCCTGATCTTGAACTTTCGCACCATTCTTTGACTAATGCAGATCTCGATACCGTGTTTCAGACAGGCAATCTCTGTATTGGCAAGGATGAAGCTTCCTTACGTGAGATGGTCGAAGCGATGGAAGCCATTTACTGTGGCTCCGTTGGTGCCGAGTACATGCACATCGTTGATACCACCGAAAAGCGATGGATTCAGCAGCGCCTGGAATCCGTGCGGGGTCGTCCGAACTATTCCCGTGAAGCTAGGGTGCATCTGCTCGAACGGCTGACTGCTGCGGAAGGACTTGAGAAGTATCTGGGTAGCCGATTTTCTGGTGCCAAGCGCTTTGGTCTTGAAGGCGGAGAAAGTCTGATTCCCTTGGTCGATGAACTGATTCAGCGCAGTGGTTCGATGAATGCCAAAGAATTGGTCATCGGTATGGCCCACCGCGGTCGTTTAAATGTTCTGGTCAATATCCTGGGTAAGAATCCACAGGATCTCTTTGAGGAATTTGAAGGCAAGGTCAATGTCCGACAGGGCTCGGGCGATGTTAAATACCATCAGGGTTATTCATCAAATGTCATGACGCCGGGCGGTGAAGTGCATCTGGCCATGGCATTTAATCCTTCCCATCTTGAAATCGTCTCACCAGTGGTTGAAGGTTCAGTGCGGGCTCGACAGGATCGTCGCGGCGACCGTCAGGGTGGGCGCGTTATTCCGATTCTCATTCATGGTGATGCTGCGTTTGCAGGTCAGGGCGTTGTCATGGAAACCTTCCAGATGTCTGGCACACGTGGCTATGGAACGGGTGGTACCATACATCTTGTGATTAATAATCAGGTTGGTTTTACCACCTCGGAACGTGAGGACGCACGTTCTACAGAATACTGCACCGATATTGCCAAGATGGTTCAGGCACCGATTTTTCATGTTAACGGTGATGATCCGGAGGCTGTTGTCTTTGTGACCCAGTTGGCCTTGGATTTCCGGATGGAATTTCACAAAGATGTCGTCGTTGATGTGTTCTGCTATCGGCGCCGTGGTCATAATGAAGCCGATGAACCCACAGGCACCCAACCTTTGATGTATCAAGTCATCAACCGTCTGCCGACGACCCGCCAATTATATGCTGAAAGATTGCAAACGGCGGGTGTGGTCAGCGCTGATGAAGCCAATACTATGGTTGATGAATACCGACGTGCGCTCGAGTCCGGTGAGCACGTTGTCAAATCACTGGTTCGGGAACCGAACAAGGGCCTGTTTGTCGACTGGACTCCTTATATTGGCCACAGTGTGGTTGATGCCTGGGATACTCGGGTGGATCTGCGTGCTTTGCAGGCATTGGGCAAGAAGCTTGATGTTCTTCCTCAGGGTTTTGTGCTGCAAAAACAGGTTCAGAAGGTGCTTGAAGACCGCACCCGGATGTATGGCGGTTCCATGGAGCTGAACTGGGGTGCTGCCGAAGTTCTGGCCTATGCATCCTTGCTCGATCAGGGTGTGCCGGTGCGAATTACCGGTCAGGATGTCGGGCGGGGGACTTTCTCGCATCGACACGCAGTGCTGCACAGCCAAAAAGATGGAACCTGTTTTGTGCCCTTGCAGCATTTGCATGACAAGCAACCGCCTTTTGATATTTATGATTCCCTTCTCTCTGAAGAAGCTGTGCTTGGATTTGAATACGGTTATGCCACGACAACACCAAAGGCATTGATTATCTGGGAAGCCCAGTTTGGTGATTTCGCCAACGGCGCCCAGGTTGTGATTGACCAATTCATCACTTCGGGTGAGACCAAGTGGGAACGTCTGTGTGGTTTGACCATGCTCTTGCCTCATGGGTTCGAGGGACAGGGGCCGGAACATTCATCGGCACGTCTTGAGCGTTATCTGCAACTTTGCGCCGAGCAGAATATTCAGGTTTGCACGCCGACAACGCCGGCTCAGATTTTCCATCTGTTGCGCAGGCAGGCTATTCGTCCCTTGCGTAAGCCTCTGATCATTATGTCGCCCAAGAGTCTGTTGCGCCATCGATTGGCAACATCACAACTGGATGAACTGGCTCAGGGTGGTTTCCAGACGGTGCTTGATGAGATTGATCAGATTGAACCGGACAAGGTCAGTAAGATTGTGCTCTGTGGTGGCAAGGTTTATTACGATCTGCTCGACAAACGTCGCGAACTGGGTCTGCAGCATGTTGCCCTTATCCGCATCGAACAGTTGTACCCGTTCCCGGAACAAGCCCTCAGTGCCGTCCTGTCGCGTTACCAGCAGACAACCCAGATTGTATGGTGTCAGGAAGAACCACAGAACCAGGGGGCCTGGTATTGTACCCAGCATCACATTCATCACGTGGTGCGGCAGTGGAAGGAAAGCTTGCGCACCAGCTATGTGGGTCGTCCCTCAGCGGCAGCGCCGGCTTGTGGATCGCCGTACCTGCATGCCAAACAGCAGGCAGCGCTGGTGGAAGAGGCCCTGCAATAATCGTGCAGGCATGAAATGGTGAGGAAGAGAGTGGGTTATGGCTATTGAAATCAAAGCTCCAATTTTTCCGGAATCGGTTAGTGGTGGAGATGTAGCAACCTGGCATAAAAAGGCTGGTGATGCTGTCAAAAGGGATGAACTCCTGGTCGAAATTGAAACCGACAAGGTTGTCATGGAAGTGATCTGTCCTGCAGACGGTGTGCTGGCGTCGGTGAGTAAGCCAGAGGGTACTTCGGTTCTTTCCCAGGAAGTTTTGGGAGTCGTTGAGGAAGGAGCGGTTGCAGCTGCTTCGGCGACTGCTGAGCCCCTTGCCGCCGCCCCGGCAGCGGTTTCCGCTGAAGCGGCTCCTGCGCTAGGCCCTGCTGCGCGCAAATTGGTTGCCGAGCATGGTCTTGTTGCCGCTTCGATCAGCGGCAGTGGTAAATCGGGTCGAGTGACCAAAGATGATGTTGTGCAGCATATTTCTTCAGCGGCGGTGCCCCGTACGCCTGCTGCTGCCGCGCCTGCTGCCGTTGCCATGCCAACGATGGTCGGGGAACGAGTTGAGCGTCGTGTCCCCATGACGCGTTTGCGTGCCCGTATTGCCGAGCGTTTGCTGGAAGCGAAGCAATCAACTGCGATGCTGACAACTTTTAATGAAGTGAACATGGCTCCGGTCATGAACCTGCGCAAGCAGTATGGCGAGAAGTTTGAAAAGGCTCATGGCGTCCGTCTCGGATTTATGTCCTTTTTTGTCAAGGCGGCGGTCGAAGCACTGCGCCGTTTCCCGGGTGTTAATGCCTCGCTGGACGGTCAAGATATCATTTATCATGGCTATCAGGATATTGGCGTGGCGGTCTCTTCAGAAAAAGGGTTGGTGGTGCCGATTCTTCGGGAAGCTGAGCATATGTCCCTCGCTGAAATTGAAGCCAAGATTGCTGAATACGGCAAGAAGGCACGCGATGGCAAACTGAGCATTGAGGATATTACCGGGGGTACTTTCTCTATTTCCAACGGCGGCATTTTTGGCTCCTTGCTTTCGACCCCGATTCTGAATCCACCGCAAACTGCTATTCTTGGCATGCACAAGATTCAAGATCGACCGATGGCGGTCAATGGTCAGGTGGTGATTCTTCCCATGATGTACTTGGCCCTTTCCTACGATCATCGACTGATTGATGGCAAGGAGGCGGTATCATTTCTGGTGGCCATCAAGGATATGATTGAGGATCCCACGCGCATCCTCCTCGAAATGTAAGGAGTCGTGAAGATGAGCCAGGAATTTGATGTAGTTGTGATCGGTGGGGGACCTGGGGGCTATGAGGCTGCCATTCGTGCTGCCCAGTTAGGCCTGCGGGTTGCTTGTATTGAAAAAAGACTTGGTAAGCAGGGCAAGCCTGCACTGGGAGGAACCTGTCTGAATGTGGGATGTATTCCTTCCAAGGCACTACTGGACTCATCACACCGTTATGTAGAAACACGTGATCATTTGGCGGTACATGGCATCAAGGTGCAATCGGTTGGACTTGATGTACCTGCGATGCAGCAACGCAAGGACAAGGTGGTTGAGCAACTGACCAGCGGAGTGGCACAGCTGTTCAAAGGAAATAAGATTGAGTGGTTGCAGGGTACGGGTCGTCTGCTTGCGGGCAGGCAGGTTGAGTTTACTGCTCTGGATGGCACTCAGCAGATTCTGAAGCCGCAGTCCGTGATTCTGGCAGCAGGCTCTGAACCGGTTACGATTCCTGTGGCACCACTGAGCGGCGACCGGATTGTCGATTCCACCGGAGCCCTTGAATTTCAGGATGTGCCGCGCCGGCTCGGTATTATTGGTGCTGGTGTCATCGGACTGGAACTGGGTTCGGTATGGCGTCGTCTTGGTGCCGAAGTAGTGGTCCTTGAAGCACTGGACAGTTTTGTGCCTGTTCTGGACCGGCAGATTGCCAAAGAAACCCAGAAAATCCTCAACCAGCAAGGCCTTGAGATTCGGCTGCAGGCGAGGGTGACTGGTGCCAAGGTTGAAGGTGATGAGGTTCATGTTGTCTGGATGGATCCTGAAGGTGAGAAAAAGGCAACCTTTGACCGGTTGATTGTTGCTGTTGGGCGTCGTCCCTGTACGGCAGGACTGATGGCACCGGAAAGTGGTGTTGAACTGGACGAACGCCGTTTCATCCGGGTCGATGCCCAGTGTCGTACCGGTGTGCCTGGAGTCTATGCCATCGGTGATCTGGTACGTGGACCGATGCTGGCGCACAAGGCAATGGAAGAAGGGGTCATGGTCGCTGAACTGATTGCTGGCCATCAGGGTTCGCAGGTCAACTACGATACCATCATCGGGGTGATCTATACGCATCCGGAAGTGGCATGGGTGGGTTTGAGCGAGGAACAGGCGGTCGCACAGGGCAGCAAGGTTAAGACCGGTTCTTTTGCATTTGCCGTCAATGGACGGGCTTTGGCCAGCCAGGATGCTCAGGGTCTGGCCAAGTTTGTGGTGGATGCGACTTCAGATCGGATTCTGGGGCTGCATATTCTGGGTCCGTCGGCGGGGGATCTGGTGCATCAGGCCATGATCGCCATGGAGTTTGGAGCCAGTATTGAAGATCTGCAACTGATGATGTTTGCACATCCGACGCTGTCTGAGGTCATCCATGAAGCGGCATTGTCCGTTGACGGACGTGCCATTCATGCCATACAGAGGAAGAAGCGCGAGCAATAAGATTTGGTGACCTGTAAGCCGGGTTGTCATGGGTAGCGGCACAGTACCCCCTGTGCCGATTTCATTTCAAGCAAGGGTATAAAAATGAACCTTCACGAGTATCAAGGCAAGCAGTTATTCGCAGAATACGGTCTTCCGGTGTCGCAAGGCTATGCTGCCACATCGCCCGAAGAGGCGCGCGCTGCCGCAACGCGGATTGGTGGTGATCGCTGGGTGGTTAAGGCACAGGTTCATGCCGGTGGGCGAGGCAAGGCGGGTGGTGTTAAACTGGTTTCCTCTCTGGATGAAGTGGAACAGTTCGCCCGGGAAAAACTGGGTACGCGACTGGTAACCTATCAAACCGACGCACAGGGGCAGCCTGTCACCTGTATTCTGGTTGAGACGCTGACGGATATTGCCAAAGAGCTTTATCTTGGGGCCGTTGTGGATCGCGCCAGCCGCAAGGTCGTCTTCATGGCTTCGACCGAAGGTGGTGTTGAAATCGAGAAGGTTGCCGCTGAAACACCTGAAAAAATCTTCAAGGTAACGATAGATCCTTTGCTGGGTGCACAACCCTTCCAGGGACGCCAACTGGCCTACCAGCTGGGTCTCAATGCCGATCAGGTGAAGGAGTTTGTCAAGATTTACATGGGCCTGGGACGTATGTTCCTTGAACTTGATCTTGCTCTGCTTGAAATCAATCCTCTGGTCATTACCAAGGCCGAACACCTGCACTGCCTGGATGCCAAAGTAGTGATTGATTCCAATGCCCTCTATCGCCATCCGCGCCTCAAGGCTATGGACGATCCCAGTCAGGTCGATGAACGTGAACGTCGGGCAACCGCATGGGAACTGAACTATGTTGCCCTTGATGGCAATATTGGTTGCATGGTCAATGGTGCTGGTCTGGCCATGGCGACCATGGACATCATCAAGCTCAAGGGTGGCCGGCCGGCCAATTTTCTGGACGTGGGCGGTGGTGCCACGCGGGAGCGCGTGACTGAAGCATTCAAGATCATTCTTTCCGATCATAACGTCAAGGCGGTTCTGGTCAACATCTTCGGCGGAATTGTCCGTTGTGACATGATTGCCCAGGGTATTGTTGAGGCAGTGAAAGAAGTTGGTGTGACGATTCCTGTGGTTGTCCGTCTTGAAGGTAACCGGGCGGAAGAAGGGGCTCAGGTCCTGAAAAACTCGGGCCTGAATATCGTGCCTGCTGCTTCGCTGAATGAAGCTGGTGAAACTGTTGTTGCGACGCTGGGGGCTTGACCATGAGTGTGCTGATCGATCGTTCGACCAAAGTGATTTGTCAGGGAATTACCGGTTCACAGGGTAGTTTCCACACCGAACAGGCGCTGGCCTATGGTACCCAGATGGTAGGTGGGGTTACGCCCGGCAAAGGGGGAACAACCCACCTTGGCCTGCCAGTTTTTGATACGGTGCAGCAGGCCGTCAAGGCGACCGGTGCCGATGCAACGGTCATCTATGTGCCTGCGCCCTTGTGCAAGGATGCCATCCTTGAGGCTATTGATGCCGGTATCAAACTGGTTGTCTGCATTACCGAAGGTGTGCCGACCCTCGACATGATGTATGTCAAGGAATACATCCTGCAACGTGGGGATGTGCGCATGATCGGCCCGAACTGCCCGGGTGTGATCACTCCAGGTGCCTGCAAGATTGGCATCATGCCGGGTCATATTCATCTGCCTGGCAAAGTAGGTATTGTCTCCCGTTCCGGGACACTGACCTATGAAGCGGTCAAGCAGACGACGGATCTTGGTTTTGGACAGTCAACCTGTATCGGGATTGGTGGTGATCCAATTCCGGGTATGACCTTCATTGACGCCCTTGCCTTGTTTCAGGAAGATCCTCAGACTGAGGCCATCATCATGGTGGGTGAGATCGGTGGTTCCGCTGAAGAAGAAGCAGCGGCATTCATCAAGGCGCATGTGACCAAGCCGGTGGTTTCTTACATTGCCGGGGTTACAGCCCCTGCTGGGAAACGCATGGGTCATGCTGGTGCAATCATTTCCGGGGGGCATGGTACCGCCGCCGAGAAATTTGCGGCTCTGGAAGAAGCAGGAGTTCGGACTGTTCGCAATCCAGCCGAGATGGGCAAGGCCCTGGCTGAATTGACGGGCTGGCGCTAAGATCCAGTTGGGCGGGGCGCGACGCCCTGCCCATACTCGTCATGCACGATACCGTCCATTCCTTTCTCGGTTGCGCAACCCCTGAAGCGTGGCTGCAGTATGCTGCCGGGCATCAGGATATTCTCCTGCAGGACCACGCTAATTGTGAGAAAAAAGCGGCAGCCACGGCCATCAACCTGATGTTCAGCTATGGGCATTTGCCAGATCTGCAGCAGAAGCTGGCCCAACTGGCACGAGAAGAGCTGTTGCATTATGAGCAGGTCCTTGGCCATTTGCGGACTCGCCAACAGACCTTTGTGGCCCTGTCAGCCTCTGGTTATGTCGCCTGCCTGCGTCGTCTGGTTCGTACCCATGAGCCAGCGCGACTGGTTGATATGATGGTGCTTGGTGCATTGATTGAAGCACGTTCCTGTGAACGGTTCGAGGCACTTGTTCCCTGGGTGGATGAGGAACTTGGCCGCTATTACCGCTATCTTCTGCGCTCAGAGTCGCGACACTTTACCGATTATCTGAACTTGGCCTGGCAGTACGCTGCCGACGAGGATGTCGCTGCCCGTGTCAGGGTTTTTGTAGAGGCCGAAGCTCAATACATCCAGTCGCCTGATGCGCTTTTCCGCTTTCACAGTGGTGTTCCTCTGGTAGAGCCTGAACAGTTCGTTTAGTATCATCATTTTTTTCGAGGGTGAATCATCATGCTGGATCCCAGGCTTTTGCGCGGCAATCTGGACGAGGTCTGTCAACGCATGAAGGTGCGTCAGGTTACTATTGATACTGCACCAATTCTTGAGCTTGAAGCAGAGCGCAGAGCGGTACAGACAGAGTCCGAACAGTTGCAGGCAGAGCGTAATAAAACCTCACGCAGTATTGGGCAAATGCGTGCCAAGGGCGAAGATTCCCAAGCGCTGATGCAGCGCATGCAGGTTGTCAATGAGCGTCTTGAGGCATTAAGTGCTGAACTGGCACGTATTCAGGCGGCCCAGGAAGATCTCATGATGCGCTTGCCCAATCTACCGCATGCATCGGTTCCTGAGGGCAAGGGCGAAGAAGATAATGTCGAAGTTCGTCGGGTGGGTCAGCCTGCATCTTTTGCCTTTGCTGCGCGCGATCATGTTGATCTTGGCGAGGCATCGGGTCTCCTGGATGCGGAAGTAGCGGTCAAGTTGACCGGGGCGCGTTTTACGGTGCTTAGGGGTACATTGGCACGGCTGCAACGGGCGCTAATCCAACTGATGCTGGACACGCATACCCTGCAGCATGGTTACCAGGAAGTCTATGTGCCCTATCTGGTTAATGCCGACAGTCTGCGAGGAACCGGTCAATTGCCGAAATTTGCCGATGATCTGTTTCGTCTGCAGGGTGAGCGGCCCTACTACCTGATTCCGACCGCCGAAGTGCCGGTTACCAATCTGGTCCGGGATGTCATTCTCTCTGAGCAGGAACTACCGCTGCGTATGGTTTGTCATACCCCCTGCTTCCGTTCCGAGGCAGGCAGTTACGGCAAGGATACCCGCGGGATGATCCGTCAGCACCAGTTCGAGAAAGTGGAACTGGTGCAGGTTGTTCGTCCAGAAGAGTCGGATCAGGCTTTGGAAGCACTGACTGGACATGCCGAACGCATTCTGCAGATGCTGGATTTACCCTATCGAGTTGTTAGTCTTTGTGGTGGGGATCTGGGTTTTTCTGCAGCCAAAACCTATGATCTGGAAGTTTGGTTGCCAGGCCAACAAAAATACCGTGAAATATCCTCCTGTTCCAGTTTTGAGGATTTCCAGGCCCGCAGACTGCGAGCGCGTTATCGCGGTAGCGATGGTAAGCCTGCTTTGGTCCATACCTTGAACGGTTCTGCGTTGGCGGTAGGACGGACCTTGGTTGCTATTCTGGAAAATTATCAGGATGAAGGGGGCAGGGTCGCGGTACCGGATGCGCTCAAGCCATGGTTTTCGGGTACGCATCTGTTTTAGGGATTTTTGATGGACTATTTGCCTCTGGCTTTTGATCTGCGACAGCGGCTGGTTCTGCTGGTCGGAGGTGGCCCTGTTGCCCTGCGCAAGCTACGGTTGTTGCTGCGGGCAGGTGCTCGGGTGCATCTGGTGGCTCCTGAGCTTGTAGAAGGCATTCAGGAACTCCTTGGACCGCAGGTGTGTTGGCGTTCGGGTGTTTTTGAGGAATCAGATCTGGAATCTGTCTGTCTGGTGATTGCTGCAACCGATGATCGTGCCGTTAATGCTGAGGTTTCGGCTACAGCTACCCGTCGGGGACTTTGGGTTAATGCGGTGGATCAGCCGGAATGTTCAACATTTATCATGCCGGCGCTGGTGGATCGGTCTCCTCTACTGGTTGCTATCAGTTCCGGAGGGGCCTCTCCGGTCCTGGCACGTCTGGTCCGTACCCGCATTGAAGCCATGCTGCCTGGCTCCTTCGGTCGACTGGCCGCCTTGTCCGGAGCCTTGAGGCACAAGGTCAAGAAGGCTCTGCCTGAGTTGCAACAGCGACGTCGTTTTTGGGAGGAGATGCTACAGGGACGGTTTGCTGAACTGGCCCTGCAGGGCCAGACTGAGGCTGCTACCGCTTTTCTGGAGACATCCAGTCAAGGGGCTGCAACATCATCGTCCGTTGGTGAGGTGTTTCTGGTTGGAGCCGGACCTGGTGATCCGGATCTTTTGACTTTCAAGGCCATGCGGCTGATGCAGCAGGCCGATGTGGTGCTTTACGACCGTTTGGTCTCTCCAGAAATTCTTGAGCGCTGTCGCCGGGATGCCGAGTTTGTTTATGTGGGCAAGGCCCGGGCGGATCATGCTGTGCCCCAGCCCCAGATTAATGAACTCCTGGTGGCTTATGCACGCAAGGGGTTGAGGGTGTGTCGTCTCAAGGGTGGCGATCCGTTCATCTTCGGCCGGGGCGGCGAAGAAATTGAACATCTTGCTGCTGAAGGTATTGCCTTTCAGGTGGTTCCCGGCATCAGTGCGGCCAATGGATGTGCAGCTTATGCGGGCATTCCACTCACTCATCGTGATTATGCCCAGTCAGTTCGTTTTCTGGCGGGGCATGTCAAGGATGGCGTGATGGACATCCCTTGGAACGAGCTCATGCATTCAGGGCAAACACTGGTCTTTTACATGGCCCTTGTTAGTTTGCCGCTCATCTGTCAGACTCTGATGCAGCATGGACGGCATCCTGACACTCCTGTGGCTGTTATTGCGCGCGGAACCTTACCCGATCAGAAAGTGATTTGCGGGACACTTACCGATATTGCGGAACTCGTTGCCCAGGGAGGCCTTCGGGCACCTACCCTGACGATTATCGGTGATGTGGTGCGCTTGCGTGCTCGCTTGGCCTGGGGAGAACCGGTATAAGCTGTGCAGATTCATTGAAGTGCAACCTGCTCGTCATGGAATTTGCATGATTTTTACCTATCATTATGAAAAAATTACAGAATAATTTTTTTTGTTCAAGAAATAGCCAGTTGATTTTCTTGATCTTGAGTATTTTCAGAAGCAGGGTATGCTAAGATCAGGTTCAGAATAAACGAACGGAGGCAAGGATCATGCTTACAGAATTTGAGGCACGTGTGACGCATCCGGTAAGTATGTTGGAGCAATGGAGTGCTCTTGAAGGAAAGGCATTTGTGCTTGGTATGCCCAATGCTCTTGGGCAGCATGTACTCACTGTGGGGAGCAAGCGCTGGATTGTGGCGCATGGTGAGGCACAGCCAGGGGACCGTGTGCGTGTAACTCGAAGCGAAGAAGCCATTCTCTGGGTCGAACGATTGATCGAGGTTTAGTCAGGATCGTCTTAAGAACTGCATATTTTCAGATCAGACTGGGCGATGGTACCGGTGGGTGCTCCGCCGAGAATGATGGTAAAGCCGTTACCTACTGTGTAGGTTTTAACTCCTGAGGAGGAGTTGGCCTGCAGGGTACCATTCAGGTAGACATCCAGGTTTGCATTACCGTTGGTGCTTGATGCCTGAGCCAGACCGATGTCATTGCCCTGAACGGTTGTGTGGTAGTAGATGTTGCCTAGTGAATCACTGGTCTCATACAACTGGGCATTCTCCAGAATAGCATTGGGAGCCGGTGGTGTTGTTGCGTTGGCGTGCTTGTAGCAGTTCTGCGCCGGTGTATAGTTGCCGAGGGACTGATCGACGTAGGTTGTGATCAGGCCACTTGAACTGATGTAGAGATAATCCTGCTCAGTGACTGAACTTCCATTGATAGTGACGGTTCGGCTGATGGGGTACATACCGGCAAAAGGCAGATTGACCGGTGGCAGAAGTTTGCCCTGGTCACTGTTTGGACCAGCTACAAAGGTTCCGGTCGGTGAATTATAATATGCGGCCTGATCATTGCAGCCTGAGAGCATCGTGGCGCTCGCCAGAATCATGAGGGATAGATTGAATAGATTGGGCATTGCAACAGCATCCTGATCAGGTTGAACACGTCCATGCATACCACTTCAGTGAAAAATGGCAGCATGAAAATGATAATGCAAAAGTATGGAAAATGCGTTGTTGTTTTGTAGGAACCGAGCGGTTGGTGCACGATGTCCTTGCAAAGTTTAGCCACTTCCCTATAATGCTGCACTTCAATGGTCTCTCCATTGGTTTTCCCGCAACGATGAACTGCAAACCCCGCCAGGTCCGGAAGGAAGCAACGGTAGTGGTAAGGCGTGTGCCGGGCCCAAGCTGGTGGAGGGGCCTCCATTATTTTTTGATCAGGTCTGCCTGATTCCTTCTCGATGACGCTCATTCTTGTTGTTACGGTCCCTTCGCTAAGACATAAAATTTCCTGAGCTGATGTGCATTATTGATGAGTATGTGCCTAAAGCCCTGCTATTTCCATAGATTCCACTCTTTACGGGGTCGCTGCTGTACAAAGCACACTCGCCCTAAGGGGTCAGTAAGGTCTACGAATAGCGACTGCTGAGCAGGAGCGGTAGAGCAATGCATGGGGCAGTTGCCGAGAGAATGGATGTGTGTGGTGTGGGCGCACGATCGTGTCAACAATGCCGGATTGATGACGGCTCCCAGGCTTTGCTGCCTGACTTAAGCCAGACAAGGGGACTTGCGCCGTGCTGCAATCAACCTGCTCTGTACCCTTGAACACAGGAATGCTGGTATCAGCGGTAGATATTTAAGGGCTGGAAATCAGGGTGACCTGCATGACTGTATAGTCATCTCTCATGGAACACTTGTATAATAACCCCTTGACGCCGTTTTGGTGTTGTCCAGCAACGTGTGCAATCTATAGGAGCGATGTCAGGGCAAGCATTGGCTGTTTGTGCCTGGGTCGAAGGATGTATGCAAAGAAATTCAGCCGGTTCACGTTTTCGTCAGGCACTGCGGGAAGAGTCTCCACTGCAAGTAATGGGAACAGTCAATGCCTATGCAGCCATGATGGCTACCCGGGTTGGTTATCGGGCGATCTACCTCTCTGGTGCCGGTGTGGCCAATTATTCTTGTGGTTTGCCGGATCTTGGTATGACATCACTTGACGATGTTCTGACCGATGTGCGTCGCATTACCGCAGCCGTTGAGACACCGTTGCTGGTGGATATCGACACTGGCTGGGGAGGTGCCTTTAATATTGCCCGTACGGTAAAATCGATGATTAGTGCTGGTGCGGCAGCAGTGCATCTTGAGGATCAGGTGGCGCAGAAGCGTTGTGGTCATCGGCCCAACAAAGAGATCGTTCCAGTTGGTGAAATGGTTGACCGTGTCAAGGCAGCTGTGGATGCGAAGACTGATTCGGAATTCGTGCTGATGGCACGTACCGATGCTCTGCAAAAGGAAGGACTGCAGGGCGTGATTGATCGTGCCTGTGCTTATGTTGAAGCGGGTGCGGATGCGCTGTTTGCTGAAGCCATGACCGATCTGTCTATGTACCGTGTTATTTGTGATGCCGTCAAAGTGCCCGTTCTGGCTAATATCACCGAGTTTGGTTCAACCCCTTATTACACCTGTTCCCAGCTTGGGGAGCAGGGTGTGGCGATGGTGCTCTATCCTCTTTCCGCAACACGAGCCATGCAGAAGGCTGCACTGGATGTTTTTCAGGCTATCCGCACCCAGGGTACTCAGGAAGGTGTACTGGATCGGATGCAGACGCGTGCCGAACTTTATGATTTTTTGGGCTACCATGCCTATGAAGACAAACTTAACGCCCTTTTTGACCAAGGACGTTCCTGATTTAAACGCAGGGGATTACTATGGCTGAAGCAAAAGTATTATCTGGAGCAGGATTGCGCGGACAGGTTGCCGGTAAAACAGCCTTGTCGACGGTTGGCAAGGAAGGTGCGGGGTTAACCTACCGGGGTTATGATGTTCAGGATCTGGCCGATCACTGTGATTTTGAGGAAGTGGCCTATCTGATTTTTTTTGGGGAACTTCCCAGCCGGGCACAACTGGATGCGTACCGTCAACGTCTGGGGACGTTGCGTGCCTTGCCACAGCCGCTGCGGGACGTGCTCGAACGTATTCCAGCGGACGCGCATCCTATGGATGTCCTGCGTACGGGTTGTTCGATGCTGGGTACGCTGGAAACGGAAAAGGATTTTAGTCAGCAGCAGGAGGTTGCCGATCGTCTCCTAGCGGTATTACCCTCGATGATCTGCTACTGGTACCGTTTTACCCATGATGGGGTCCGAATTGAAACAGCTACAGACGATGCAAGTATTGGTGCTCATTTCCTGCATATGCTGCATGGCCGCAAGCCCAATGAATTGCATGCACGGGTTATGAATGTGTCGCTGATTCTTTATGCCGAGCATGAGTTTAATGCCTCAACCTTTACGGCGCGTGTCTGTGCCTCAACCCTGTCCGATATGCACAGTTGCATCACCGGAGCCATTGGTTCGTTGCGTGGTCCATTGCATGGCGGAGCCAATGAAGCGGCGATGGCAATGATTGAACCTTGGCAGAGCGCTGATGAAGCAGAACAGGCCTTGCTTGGCAAGTTGGCCCGCAAGGAAAAGATCATGGGCTTTGGTCATGCGATCTATAAAGAATCGGATCCGCGCAATGCCATCATCAAGCGCTGGTCAGAGTGTCTGGCCCAAGAAGTTGGCGACACACGTCTTTTTCCGGTGTCGGTGCGCTGTGAAGAAGTGATGTGGCGTGAAAAGAAACTGTTCTGCAACGCCGATTTCTTCCATGCCTCTGCCTATCATTTCATGGGAATTCCAACACCGCTGTTCACCCCCATCTTTGTGATGAGTCGGGTTACCGGCTGGGCTGCCCATGTCATGGAGCAACGAGCAGACAACCGGATTATTCGGCCCAGTGCTGAATATACCGGTCATGAGTTGCGCAAGGTTGTGCCTTTAAACGAACGTGGTTGATTGTTGTCCTTTCATAAACTTGGGAATCATTCATGAGTGCAAATGTCGATGTGAATAACCGTCCGGATTATGATCCGGAAATTCAGGCCATTGCCGATTATGTGCTGAACTTCTCGATCGATTCAGCTGAAGCTTGGGATACCGCACGCTACTGTCTGATGGATACCCTGGGCTGTGGTCTGCTGGCGCTGCGATTCCCAGAATGTACCAAGCATCTGGGGCCGCTGGTTGAAGGCACGGTTGTTCCCCACGGAGCCCGTGTTCCAGGAACATCTTATCGCCTTGATCCAGTAAAAGCAGCCTGGGATATCGGTTGCATCATTCGCTGGCTGGATTATAACGATACTTGGCTGGCGGCAGAGTGGGGGCATCCTTCTGATAATCTAGGTGGAATTTTGGCGGTTGCCGACCATCTTTCCCAGGTTCAGGTTGCCCAAGGTCAGGCACCGGTTACCATGAAGCAGGTGCTGGAAGCCATGATTATGGCCCATGAGATTCAGGGTGTTCTGGCACTGGATAATTCCTTCAATCGTGTTGGTCTGGATCATGTGTTTTTGGTCAAGCTGGCCTCGACGGCCGTTGTTGCCAAGTTGCGTGGTCTTGATCGCGAACGCATCATGGCGGCTTTATCTCAGGCTATTGTTGATGGACAGGCACTTAGAACCTACCGCCATGCCCCCAATGCGGGTTCTCGCAAGAGTTGGGCCGCTGGTGATGCCACCAGCCGTGCTGTGCGACTGGTTGATATCACTGCACGTGGCGAGATGGGTATTCCGGGTGTGCTGTCTGCACCGCAGTGGGGTTTTTACGATGTCCTGTTCACCAAACTGAATAAGGATCATGCGATCAAACCGGTTGAACAGCGCAAATTCAGTTTCCAGCGTTCTTATGGTTCCTATGTGATGGAGCATGTCCTGTTCAAGATTTCCTTCCCGGCCGAGTTTCATAGTCAGACGGCCTGTGAAGCTGCGGTGACATTGCACCCTCTGGTCAAGAACCGTATTGATGAAATCGACCGGATTGTGATTACGACCCATGAGTCGGCTATTCGCATCATTTCCAAGGTTGGCCCACTGGCAAATCCAGCCGATCGGGATCACTGTATTCAGTACATGGTCGCAGTGCCGCTGCTTTTTGGCGATCTGGTTGCAGAGCATTATGAGGACTCCTTCCACGCCGCCCATCCGGAAATTGATGGATTGCGATCCAAAATGGATATTGTTGAGGATCCGCGCTATTCGGAAGAATACCATCACCCGGACAAGCGCTCGATTGCCAATGCCATTCAGGTCTTTTTCAAGGATGGCAGTTGTACCGAAAAGGTTGCGGTTAAATACCCGATTGGTCATCGTCGCCGCCGTCAGCAAGGTATTCCGGTGCTGGTTGAGAAGTTCCGCAATAATCTCTCAACACGGTTTGTTCCATCCCGTGTTGAGAAGATTCTCGGTGTTTGTCAGAATTTGACCGCCTTGCAGTCCACACCTGTCCACGCTTTTGTGGATTTGTTTGTGCTTTAATGGCTGAAGGGGTTCGTTATGACGAGCCCCTTCGAGGCGTCAAAAAAACATATATGCCATTCGTCGTTTTTTTGGTGTTTAGCTGTTTTCCAGATGGAATTCGGCTAAACTAAAACCAACGAGTGCGCTAAAGAAACAATTTATTAACATGATTGACAAAATGATAGTGGACGGGTGTTCTCTGGAATGCTTATATTCACGGTCGTGTGCTTGGTTCGTTGTTTTCTTCGAATCAACGTACACATAATGACAAGATCGCAGTAGACACAGTGCCTGACGAAGTTCGGATGAACCGTCAGGACATAATAAAAACGATGAAAGGGATTTTGCCCGGGTGTGGTTGCAAGGATGCCTTGAGTGTTCTTGAATCATACAGGTTGGCGTGAAGAGGAATCATCATGATGCGGCGAAGCAGGTACCACGGGGCCTTGGGGGGCTTGGTATTTCTGGCGACGAGTCTGGTTCAGCCGGGCTGGGCTATGAACAGTTTGACCGACCAGCAGATGTCATCTGTGGACGGTGAAGGTATTGCGGTTGTGCTGGAAAATATTCGCGCCAATATGGCACCAACCAGTTACATCGAAGCAGTTGGCTCTCCTGATAGCGATCCTGCGACGGTAGCTGGTAATGGAGCTACGTTGCTTGGCTGGGGCAATTACCAGTATCTCGGTCTGACGTTGTCGGGAACCGGGGCGGGTGAGAATTTTGGTGGTGCGGCCTGTACGCCTTCAGGTCTGGCGGGTGACTTGAGCTGTCCGATTGGTTCGGGGGCTATTGCCAATCTCGCTGCCTTTGATAATCCCCTGTTGATCCGTGTACGTTCCTATACCGGCGAGAACATGTCGAATGATAATGTTGCCAATACGGTTGTGGAACTGCTTGGTCCAACCAATATGGATCCGCTGCGGCTTTCGTTCTGGACGCAGATTACCCAGATGACCAGTAATGGGACAACGGATACCTCAATCATTAATAATGGTCTTTTGCAGGGTCAATTTGTTTTCGAAGGTAAACTAGCCAGCTATCAGTACTCTCCATTGGTCGGTGGTACAGCCTCCAATCCGATGACTGGTATGAGTGTGCGCCTGTTCCAGGTGTCTGACTCGAATGCATCGGATCCAAACTATCAGGCTATGGGGCTAGCGATGACGACGGCCTTGTCCGGGAATCTTCGCATCAGTCTGAACCAGACCTCAAGCAGTCCAAATGCTCTGAACCAGATTCCGGTCTTTGATCCTCAAGCAGGTCTGTTTATCAAGAATGCCTATATGTTTGTTCCTTTAGGTGGTCTGAATTATCAGGCACTTGTTTTTAATGCTAATGGATCGGCATCAACATCCAACGGTAACTTTACCATTGAATTAACGTCCATTCCCGCACCGCAATCGGGGGCGGATTGTACCTTCGGCAACGCTTCCGCATGTGCTCAGGCCTATGGCCTTGAATCGGGCGACAGTTCAGGGTATCAAACGGCAGCTGATTCACGTGCAGTCATGTCGGGTTCTGGTGCTTCTTTTGGGAATTCAGTTTCTCAGACGACGACTTATTACAAGTCTCACGGGTATATTGATCTGGGGCTTTATAATCCGGGCTGCACGGCAACGGCACAGTGTTCGATTGCACCTACAGCGGGATCTACTTCGGATGGGATTTATTTTGCCTCAGGCAATAATTATCAGGACCCCATTCAGACTTTTTCATACACGGAAGTTGGGTTTAATACCAGTTCTTCCTACAGTGGACCCAACTGTGCTCAGGCGGGCGTAAATTCCTGTCCTTCTTACAATCAGCAGAACTGTGGTGATACTTGGTGCGTTGAATACGCCACTGCAAACTATAAAACCAGTGGTGTACCGATTTCAGGCTCGTCGCCAACGAGCTACAACCAGCTGACGGTTACGAATGGCGCGAACAACACGTCGACGACAACCAATCCGAGTGGTTCGGGATACAACCCGGGTGTGGTTAATATTGGTACGGCACATATGGATGGTATTCTGATCAACCACCTGTCGCTGACGACCTTGGGAGCTGGCCACTGATGAAATCAATCCATGCTGTTTTTGTCTTTCTGCTTGGTCTTATTGTGGCGATGCCCGCTATGGCCTTGCAAGATATGAGTGATGCTGCACTGGCTCAGGCTACCGGTCAGGACGGGATTGCCATGCAGATCGACTTTCATCTGAATACCGGGAATGACGGTATGCCGCTTTCAACACTTGGTGTCAATGGCGGGGCAGGTTGCAGTTCACCAATGCAGTCGGCAACTTTGGCATCAGCTGCAAATCCCTGCAAAATTGCCATTCAGGCCTCTCGACCCAATAACCCTAATCTCTGGCTGGTGTTCAAGGATCTGTATGGTTTTCTCAGTATCCCCAATCTGATGATTGATGAGCAGAACAACCCAACAACGGCGTCGCCTTATGCGGATCCAAGCCGTTTTGAGGATGCCAATGGCAACTGTTTGATATCGACTGGCTGCGGTGGGCAACTGGCGCAGGGCTTGCCCTCAATGGAACTTCATTTCCATCCGAATGGCACAACGGCAGGGGACTGTACAGCTGCGGCCACCAGTTGTGATATTAATCTGTTCCTGAATGTGGGTCGTATTTCGATGGAGTTTGGTCCAACGGGGTACAACAACGACAATAATGGCAGTTTTATGGGACTGAAAATCTCGGATCTGTCGGGGCCCAATGCCCCGGCGCGGATGAATTTTGATGGTCAGGTGCGCATCTATGGCTTCTAATCCTATGAGTTGGTTCAGGAAGACGGCAGGGTTTGTGCTGGCATTGCTGGCACTGAACAGTGTGGCGCAAATGCAAGGTCTTTCCGATGCGTCTTTGGCTGGTCAGACCGGCCAGGGTTTGCTTGATATCTCAACCATTACCCCGGGCACGAACGGAGCTGCGGCTGCACCTGCGATGGATAATGGTCTGACCTTCTACCGCATGGGGATTAATGGCGATCTTAATTTTAACGCCAACATCAATCAGGTCAATCTTGGCTGCGGTGGTGTCAATGATGCGCTGGTTCCTGGTGTTTGCGATATCAGCTTTGATTATGTGAGTTTCATGGGAAACGATGGTAACAGTGGGGCAGGCGCAGCCGGTAGTGATTTCAAGTTACACCGGCCGATGATAACGCTCGCTGTGAATAATGCCGGACAAGCCAATCGGGAACTGGTTGGGGTCGATATCAGTTCCCAGACTGCTACCGGTTATTTTAGTGTGGGGCAGATCCTGAATCAGGGTCAGGTCAATCCCTTTAATGGGAATACCTGTCAGGGTGGCAATGATCCCAACTGCCAGATCGGGATCAACTCCTTCAGTGGTCGAATTGGTCTGACCATGAATGGACAGGTCTCGGGATGTATGCTTTTTTGTACTGGTTTTTTAGGTCTGACCAATTATACCTCCTATATCCAGAATGCACAGACCGTGCAAACGGGCACACGGCTTCAAACATCCTATGTGATGATGCCTGGCACGTCGACCAAGGCGCTTTATGGGCTGCTGACGGTGAATGCGTCAATCGGTTTGACTGAGCCGATGAAATACATTCATGGTTTGTCCTTTAATGGTATTCCTGATTTTGCTCTGTCATTCCAGCGACAGCAAGTGGCTTGGCCAAATTATGATTATACCTCAGCTACGGACGGTTATGCCTATCCGGCCAATACCGGCTGGTGGCTCAATATGCCTCAGAATGTTGCGATTTCAGGTGTGAATGGTAACTATAATCTTAATCTGACCCAAACGGCCGGTGCTCTTTTTGTGACGATTCCACTGTCCAATGTTTCACTGGGTATTAATCCGGCCAAAAACTGCATGGGCAGTGTGAACTTCTGTTGAGGTGCGTATGTCTCGAATCTTGAATGCTGCATACCTCAGTCGCACCGGTCTGTTCTGTATAGGTGTCGGCATGTTGATGTCCTCAGCTTGGTCGATGACGGCGATGGACGATAGCGGTATGGGGAATATAACCGCACAGGATGGCATCAGCGTCATTATGAACGCCTCCTCAACCATTGGGGGGTCGAGCTCAGTAGCGACCTGGAATCCAGATGGACTGGGTAATGCCGCTAGTGCTGCCGTGTTGCTGCAAGGAATCCAGTTTGGATCGATTGGTCAGTATGGTGCTGCTGCGGCAAGCCCAAATTTTGAATTTGATACCAATCTTAATGTGGGGACAGACAGTTCCGGAGTTTCGGCAGTTAATATCAACCTCTCTTGGACGCGTATGCGTGAATTGATTCCGGGTATTTATATGGCCAATGGGTCAACCGGAACCTTCCTGCAGAGTCAGTACAGTCTGGGTAGTGTTGCACTGGACAGTGGCGGCACGTTGAGTGTCAGTAATACTGGGACAGGCTTGCTCGCCGGAGGTGGTGTCAGTAGTAATGGGGGGGCTCCGGTTTTCACCAATGTAGCAGGCCGACAACTGGAACTGACCCTTGGAACGCCTCAGTTTAATGTTACTAATCCGGGTCCAAGTGCCCAGCTCTATTATCGACAGGGTGGCCCCGGAAGTCCCGAACTAGTTTTTGACAAACTTTATCTACAGACCGGATTCCCGGCATCCACCGGTGGTGTGCTTGGAGCTTGTAGTTCGACAGCTTCTTGTGGTTCGTTTGCTCCCGGTTCGCAAGGCCTTTATGTCGGCGCTCCGGTACTTAATTTTAACTTCAATTTTGAGCTGAATTACATATCGAATCCGCCAGCTGGTTCGTCGTTTACGACAGTGGGAATGGCACCTTATACCCAGGGACTATCTTACTGGGGATGGCAAGGTGACTTCAATAATGCCGAACTGCTTATGGCAGGTGGTGGGATGTGGCCCGGGCAGAGCAGCTATCAGCCTGATACGCCGGGTGGACGCAATCAGGGTATGAACTTTGCCTTTCATGCCAATTATGCTCCGGATTTTACTTGGTTGGTGGGGCAGGCTAATGGTTCTGCCATTCTTGAATTTGGCAACTGGGTAACTCTACCGGGAGCGACCTTTTCACTGAATGCACCCAATGTGACCCTGGCTGTGGTGAATCCTTCCCAAGGGCCTGGTGGACTGTGTTGGGGTAATACGGTCTATGGAGCGAACGCGGGTGCCTGTACGACCAGTTTCACGCGGGTTTATGATGGGTTGACGATTAACCCTCAGTTCTTGGATGTGACGCCTGGTCTTGGTTCTGCCAATGCGACCGGTATGGGAATTGCCATCCGAAACCTCTCACTGCAGGCTTATGCTCAGAGCGTTGTTCTGCTTGATGATGTTAATAATACGGGCTCCTATTCCGGCAACGTCAGTGTAACTAATGCGATCACCGGTCAGGTCAACAGTGTTCCCAAAACACGAAGTCAGCCTTGGGACCTCATCTACACATTTGGTGCTCTGGACGGGAACATTTATCTGTACCCGGGGCAGTATAACTATGGTGCTTCCGCACCTTCAGGCAATGGTCTGACCATGGATGTCCTGCTGATGTCGCAGTCAACGGCCAATAACAGCAACAAGTTGCTGGGCAATACGAACTTCATGATTGGGGATCCCACCTCCGGTTATGGTATTGGTTTGCTTCAGGCTAACCTGCTGATTGGCGCTCATGAAATGAATCTGCTTATGGAGTCTGATGGCATTCATCTCAGCACTCCGGATATGCGTATAGAAGTTAACGGACGACTGGGCGGCGGTCAGATTCCCAATATGACTTCGGTGATCAACATTGGTAACATCGATGTCAATCTTGAAGGGGGAATCAATCTGGTGCTAACCGGTGAGTCCACAATGACCAAGAGTCAGGATACCGCAAGCAATAACCAGTATGTGCTGTATGTTCCTGGAACATCGTCACTGAATTCGGTTGGTTCGACGGTTGATAAGTACACCTATACCAATCCCTATTCCAACAGCAGTTCGCCTTATTTGTACCTTGGGTTTTCTGGAAGCATGACCTTGGGGAGTTCAGCAACCTTTGGCAAGGGGTGTTCGGATCCTTCTGCGATGGGTGTGGGGTGTAGCGACAGTTATATCTCCTTGGGTGAACCTTCCCAGCCCGGCGTCGATGTGCGATTTGCTGATTTGCAGGGGGCGTTGCGGATCTTAAATGGACGGTTGTTCCTGTCTTCGGCGGGTGACCCGGTCATGAGTGGTCCCAATAATTTGCCCGGACTGCAGATCGCTGCTGATGTTCAGGTCGGTAGCACCGCCGGGGGTGCTCCTCTGGCGACCAATGTCATGCTCGGTCAGTTAAACACTTCAGGAAGTTTCAGCGGTTACAGTGCGTTGGGTTCGATTGTCATGCCTTCCGGGCAAATGTACAGTTCAGTCATCCTTCGTCCTGAGCATTAAGATGTTTTTCAATCCCACATCTGTATGGTTGTGGGATTGTTTCCCTTTTTCAGCACGTTGTGTCGGAGAGTGACGTTTACTTGCGCGCATGAACAAGATTTTAAGGAACGTCTTGGCCTGACCTCTGAAAAGGTGCATCATATCCTTCTGGTGTTGCTCACGTTTTTTTGGAGATTCGTGCGTGCAGGGAGCTATGGTTCGCAAGATTGTAGGTTTGTTGGGCGGGTTGCTGCTTGTTCTGGCCGTTTTGAATTCATGTTTAAGTTGGGTCCTTCCGGATATCATTCGTAGTCAGCTGCAAAGCTGGAATAAGCAGCACCCTGAAGCCATCATTAAAATCAGTAGCATTCACTGGTCATCATGGCCATGGCGGCTTGAGGTGACGGGTCTTCAAGCGTTTGATTGCTCAAATAGCTGGCTTGAGGTACGTCAGGCGGCTGTTGGTATTCGTCCTTTTTCCCTGTTGCATCGCCATATCCATGTCAGCCTGATCCGCCTTGTTGACGGGCATGTCAATCTGGCCCATCAGCCAGCAGGCTGGAATGTGGTGCGTCTTTATGCGCCTCAGTCAGGGCAGAAGTCTACTGCCTCCACTGGATTTTCCTGGGGGTGGTCCATTGGCTTTGTGGATGTCCGAAATATTGGTATGTACGTGCAGTACCCTGAGATTGGCTGGGTTCAGCCATTTCACTTTCTGGTTCACCATGTACAGCTGACTGATCTAAATAGTTCAGGATCGGAACCGGCACCTCTGGAAATTCATCTGCAGAACCTGAATCAGAATAGTGATTCAGGGAGCTTGTATGGGCGTATGCAGATTCAGCTGCAGCCGCTTGATCTGGGCATAGACTTTGTTCTGGCTAATGTTGATCTACTAAGTTTGCAGCCTCTGTTGCAAACGATGCCCATCCGGATTGAATCAGGTACTCTGAAGGATCTGCATGTTCAGGCTCGCCTGCAACAGCAGGATCATCGTATGCTGGCATCGCTGCCTGGGTTAGGGCTGCATGTACAAAAACTGAAATTGAGTGGTTGGCCGGAGCAGAAGCAGCGTCCCGAACTCGGAATTGATGATCTTCAACTCAAGCAGATGCTCGTTGACCCAGCTCAGCATTTTTTGGCGCTGGATGGACTGGTGGTCAAGGGGTTGTCGGTTCATGCCCACCAGACTCGGCCGGATTCAGTGGATATTCTTGATCTTGTTCATGCGCTAGTGCCACCATCGCCATCCACTCAGCCGTCATGGGGAATGCATGTTCAGCATGTTGCTGTGCAGGATGCAAATCTATCATTGGCCACTTTTCAGGATCCGCAGGCGCATCTGCTGCATCTTAGTGACTTGGATATCCAAGTGCCCGATATGGATACAAGACGAGAGGATGCAGCCTGGCCTGTTCATGTTCATTTTAAGGGTGGTTTGGGCAGATGGGAGGCTTATGGATCGGTCAATCCAAAGCATCTGTCGCTTGACTGGCATAGCTATGAATGGTCGCTTGCAGGCCTGAATCCTTGGTTACCAGCAGGAATAAAAGGTATCGAAGGTCAATTGTCCTCACATGGTCAGTTGAAGGGGAATGCACTGGCTGCGGATTTGAGTCTGCAGTTTCAGCCTGATCTGCAGGCAGTTCAATTAACTTTGCCTACAGGCAAGGTTGGGTTTGGGCAGGCGAATGCCCGAGTTGACTGGAAACAATCCATTCAGGATCTGAAGGCCGAGGCACAGCTGAAACGTGTATCCGTTGCTCAAAATAACAACCAGCTGAACATGGAACAGGTGATTGTCAAAGGTCTGCATCAAAAGGGCATTCAGCCGGATGTCTTTCTGGAATCTTTGGAATTAAGCAACCTGCAAGGTAGCTTGCAGAAAAATTCTGCCCGGATCGGTTCATTCAAGGCAGGTGCTATCCGCTGGCATGACCAGCAACTAAACATGGCTTCGATGGACCTGAATGATTTGCAGGGAAACTTGCAGGGAATTTCCGCCCAGATCAAAACGATTAAGGCAGGGGTTGTTCGCTGGCATGATCAGCAACTGAACTTGGCTTCAATGAACCTGACACAAGGTCAGGCTGACTGGCAGGCCGCTACAGCGAATCGTCTCAGGTTCAGCCAGGTTCAGCTTCTGAACAGTCAGGCTGACCTGAATAAGGGTATCGGACAAACAGGTTTTTCTGTTCAGGGATTGAACTGGCATGGTCAAAGGCACTGGTTCAAGAATGGGTTGATCCAAGAGCCCCAGGTTACTCTGGACTGGAATAAGCATCAGCTTCAGGCCGGGATTCTAAAGGTTCAGTTTGCTGGAGTGCATATGGCAATGGACCCAACAGGTCAGCCTCTAATGCTTGCTGATCTCCCTAAGACTGCGGCTGCACCGAGTCCATCTGTTCCATCAATGCAAGCATCGCAAGCATCGCAAGCATGGAATGTTCATGTTCAGGGTGTGCGTACCGATATTGCCCATGTGCGCCTTGAAGACAAGACCTTGTTGAGTCATCCTGTCCGCTTTGGGGCTGTGCGTCTTCATACGGCAAAGATTTCCAGCAGCAAGGGGTGTCGATCGGTTCATCTGGTGGCACATCTTGCTGAGGGTGGGCGCATAGCCTGGCGTGGCTCGGTCGGCATTAACCCATTAGCCTTGGACGGAATGGTTCATGTGCAGGATATTCCATTACACGTCCTTCAGCCGGTACTTGATACCCAGACGGACTTGATTGTCGATCACGGGGATATGAACGTAAAGGGTCAATTAGCCTTTGATGCATCAGGTGTGGTCTTCAAGGGAGGTTTTCATCTTGATGATACTACACTCGATAACAAGAATGGACTACCGATATTGTCTTGGTCTCAGATTGATGAACCCCTTTTATCTCTTTCGGGACAGAAGCTTATACTGGGTACAGTGCTGATTGATCATCCTTATGCACTTGTTCGTATCAATCCGGATAAATCGTTGAACTGGAACCAAATGATCCATCCGGTTCATGGACCAGCCCAGCCTAACCCGACGTCCACTGCTGCCATGAAGCCTTCTGCAGCAATGCCTGTTACCTTGCAGGGTGTGCAGTTGATTGAATCAGCCATTGATTTTACCGATGCTTCGTTACCAACTCCATTCCATGTACTTCTGCATCATCTGGATGGTCAGATGGGTGCCTTGAACAGTCAGCAGCCTGATCAATGGAGCACCCTTCATCTGCAGGGGCGCGTCAATCAGTTTGGTAAAGTACAGATGGATGGGCAACTGCAACCCCTATTGCCATCCCCTAGGGCTGATGTCCATATGAGCCTGCGTGATCTGGAAATGCCAACCCTGAATCCCTATTCAATGGCTTTTGCCGGCTACCGGATCGATCAGGGCATGCTCAACCTGCAGTTGGACTACATCCTCAATCAAGGTCGAGTCAATGGTAAAAATCATTTCCGGATTGACCAGTTGCAACTTGGACCGCGCATCAGCGGTTCAGACGCTCCTGATTTACCGCTGAAGCTTGCAGTAGATGTGTTGCGCAACAACGATGGAGTGATCGACCTGGATGTCCCTGTATACGGCAATTTGAACGATCCTGAATTCAATATGCGTAAAGTGGTCATGGCAGCTATTGGCAGTTCACTGAAACATATTGTTGATTCACCGATAACCTTGCTGTCTCATTTATTGGGTGAAAGCGAGGATGCATTGCATCATGTTACTTTTGATCCGGGATCGTATAAGTTAACCCAAGAAACCAGAGATCGTATTAGCAGGATGGCTAAGGTACTGAATGAGCATCAGCGACTGCTGGTATTTGTACGCGCCAGTTATGATCCGGTTCTGGATAGTCCCAAGGGTCAGCAGGGTGTTCTGCTTACTCCTCAAATGCTGCGTGATCTGGCGATTCACCGGGCTGAGTCGGTTAAGTCTGCGTTTATGGCCAATGGTGTTCACGATCATCGTATTTTTATCGACGAACCGGGGATAAGTTCCCACCGAGGTACGGCCGCATCGGTGGTGACATCTATTGAGATTCAGACACGATAACAATGATGAATTGAGTGACGGACCTCTGGGTCAGGAAAACGGTTTAAGGTTCCTTGGGCAGTGATCAAAAAGCTCTGGATGGCTTGACGCGGAGAGTCGTCAAAACGAGGATGAGCATGTTTGTATTGGAACCAACTTATCGCCGCGATATTGATGTGCTGAGAGCATTTGCAGTTCTGACTGTGGTTTTTTACCATATAAGCGCACGCATCATTCCTGGTGGTTTTGTTGGAGTAGATGTTTTTTTTGTTATTTCTGGCTATCTGATCACAGGGCAGCTACTGCAGCGTTTACATGCAGGTCATTTTAGTTTTTTGGATTTTTATACGAGACGTTTTCGTCGTCTTTACCCCGCGCTTTGTGTGGTGCTCGTGGTTACTGCTGTTTTGGGGGCTTTTTTGCTGATTCCTGAAGCACAGAACCAGCTAGGACAAGAAATGCGGGCTGTTGCAACCATTTCTGTCAATTCGTATTTCAGCAGACAAGAGAATAATTATTTTGGTCTGATCGCTGACCAGAAACCTCTGCTGCACATGTGGTCACTGTCTGTTGAAGAGCAATTCTATCTCGTTTGGCCAATCTTTCTTTGGGGTATTCACCGTGTAGTGCGACGATATGACGAACATTTGGTCGTTTGGTTAGAAAGGGCTTTGTTCGTTCTGATGCTGTTCTCGCTGGCATGGTGTATTTATTGCAGTCAGCATGACAATATTGGTGCTTTTTATGGCATGCCCTCTCGGGCTTGGGAATTTGCTGCAGGAGGCATGCTAATTCTTTTTTTGCCGGTTCGACCTCCAAGCATATGGGGTAACCTGTTCCAATTGGCCGGCTTGCTGGTACTTTGTGCTAGCGTGTTCTTAATCAGTAGTCGTGAACTGTTTCCTGGTACTGTAGTTCTGGCACCCGTGCTGGGGGCTGTGCTTTTTTTGGCTGGAGGGCATTTAGGCTTGACCCCCAGATGGCTGAAGTATTCCAGTCCAAAGGCAATTCGGTTTGTGGGGAAAATTTCCTACAGCTTTTACCTCTGGCATTGGGTACTGCTGGCGATGGTGCGGAGTTGGTATTTAGAACGAAATCTGGAAAGGGATTTTTGGATCGGAGGTGTTGTTTCCTTCGTGCTTGCGTATGTGACCTATAGGTACGTAGAACAGCCATTGCGTCGTGCGTCGACACCTTGGCCCTGTCTAAACAATCTCTCATTTCGGCATGGTCTTTATGCCATGCTTGGGTTGTATGTCCTCGGAAATTTTGTGTTGTTTGAACCGCTAACACTGACTAAGGCTCAGAGTTTTGCGGAACGTTGGGTTCACGTTCCTATTTCATTGCCGAAAGGGTGTACGCTGGCAAAATCGGGTACTCCGCTTTCAAGCATTGATGCATGTAGTACTGGTCAACTCTCAAATCCAATCCGCATTATTGTCTGGGGAGACTCTCACAGTTTGAATCTTCTGCCCTTGATCCGGATATATGTTCATCATCATTCGATCCGCATTCTCGATCGAAGCTATTTTGGTTGTCCTCCACTTATTCAAACATTGCCAGCTGGAAATGGTCATTTAAGCAAACAGTGTCTAGCCTTTGCTGATGCTGTTTTTGCAGAGCAGGAACAATTACTGCATCAGGGAACGAAGGGGGTTCTCATTGATGCGCACTGGTTACTGTATGAGGGTGATAAGGTTCCTGGGGGAGTGGGCTTACTGTCTGCACAAGGTCCTCAGCAATATGCACTAATCTCTGGTCAGGGATTTTTAGACGCGAGGCATGCCCTACAGCAAATGTATCTGGCGTTGCATGTCGAACTTGCCTGGTTTGTGGCACATCAGATGCGTGTGGCTATTGTTCTTCCAGAGGCGGAGATGTCAAAGCCATCACCTCAATGTTTGGCACATTTCGCTGAATCATTCTGTAACCGGTCTACAGATGAGGTCTTGCGTCAGCGCCAAGCGTTGATGCAGATGTTCAGACAACTGGCTGGTCAATTTCCCAATAACGTCCGATTTATTGATACCTTGCCTCTGTTTTGTGATTTAAAGTGGTGTTATGCCCGTCAAGGAGGAATTGTCAATTTTACCGACAATGATCACATCACAAAGTCCCGCACGATAGCGATGTACCCTTTTTATCGCGATACACTTGATTGGCTCTCCGAATGACTTGATTCATCAGGGGAAGATCATTTTGCCGAGTGGTTATTTTGTTGGGTGTTAACGGCCGGAACCCAAATTTTGGACAAAATTAGCCGTTCAATCTCGGGTGCTTTAGCTCCGAGTTAGCAGCTTCTCCGCCTTGGGTGCAGGTCGCCTGATATCGAAGCGGGTCCACTTTAGAGCGCTCTGATGGGGGCGTTTCTGATCTTCCACATACCCACGCACAACATCGAGCGGCGCATCTCCACAGGTTATAGTGCAATGGGAGGGCGACCAGAAGTGTTCGCCCTCCCATTTGTTTGCAGGTTTCCCTGTAGACTACATCCAGCCTATCCAGCCTATCCAGCCTATCCAGCCTATCCAGCCTATCCA
>JAJZHM010000005.1 GCA_021804485.1 Pseudomonadota bacterium
TTGAGCTGTCTATTGATGATTTCGGTACCGGTTATTCTGCCCTGTCGTATCTGAACCAGTTTGATGTTGATTACCTCAAAATTGATCGTGCCTTTGTGCAGAATCTGGTGACGAATGCGACCAACCGAGCTTTATCTGAAGCGATTATTGTCATGGCTCATAAACTGGGTATCCGTACCATTGCCGAGGGTATAGAGACTGAAGAACAGTATCAGCTGCTTCAAGGCTTCGGGTGTGATTATGCCCAAGGCTTTTTACTTGATCACCCCATGACTTTTGAGAAATTCAGTCAGCGTATCGCACCACAGTAGAACAAGCTGCGGATGGCTATATGCTGATGGCTATAAAAGTTAACGCATTCAACGAATTGATTTTTTCTTTGTAAAAATAAGAACGCAGATTCCAGGAGAAATGGAAAGAATCGTAAGCCTAGGCGAAGTGGCGAAAGCGCTGGGGCGTTTCGATTACGACGTTTCGGCGGGGATGGCCCTCGCAGTAGCCGGGAAAGTCACGCTTGTCAGACACGCAGGTGTTCAGCAAGACACGTCGGGGCAGGAACAGAACTGAGTGCACTTTTTTGATAGCAGTGTGCAATATCAAAGGGCATCATACGGTGGCTCTTGCTGAGGTGTCATGCTGTTGATGGATAGAGCACTGGCCTGATGAACCGGCTGCAGGGTTCGGGATGGAAATGCGTGTCTTAAAATCCGCCATGTGACTTGCAGACATTGGCGGCTCAGTCGGCCTCGGTGGTAGGGCAGGTTGTAACGGTCACAGAGCGCTTGTACCTTGGGGGCAATGCGGGCATAACGCCAGGCAGGCAGATCCGGGAATAAATGATGTTCGATCTGGTGGGACAGGTTGCCGGTCAGAATGTGGAAAATTCGACCACCCTTCAGGTTTGAAGAACCCAGAATCTGTCGGACGTACCACAGACCTTGATGTTCGCCGTTCAGGATGGATTTCGGAAATATCCGGACGTCGCGGGTAAAATGGCCGCAGAAGATGACTGAAAAGGTCCAGACATTACGGATGCCGTTGGCTACGATGTTTCCAAGCAGAACATGCAGTGCCATGGGGCCGGCGATCAGGGGTAGCAGGATATAGTCGCGCAGCATAAGTCTGGATATTTTTTTCTGAACAGGAGCAAAATCTTTTCTGAGTTGCTGCAGTGTCTTTTTTCCCTGAAAAAGCTGACCAATCCGCAGATCCTGAATAGCAATCCCCCATTGAAAGAGCAGTGCAAAAATAATGGCATAGAATGGTTGCAGCAAGTGATGTAGTTTCCATCGTTGTTCAGGAAACAGGCGTAAGACTCCGTAGCCGATGTCTTCATCCATGCCGCGGATGTTCGTATAGGTGTGGTGTCGGTAATTGTGGGTGGTACGCCAGTTGGCACTGGTCCCAGCGATATCCCATTCGTAGTGGTTACCGTGAAATCGTGGGTCTCCGAGAAAATCGTACTGCCCATGAATGACGTTATGGCCAACTTCCATATTGTCGAGGATCTTGGAAAGGCTGAGCAGAAATACACCAAGGCCCCACATGGGCCACCAGAAACTGAAAAACAGGGCCAGACGACCAGTGAGCCCAGTCCAGCGAACGGCATGCCAGAGGCGCTGGATATAGCGCGCATCCGTGCTGCCCCGATCACTCCATTCCTGGTGGCGCAATGCATCTAGTTCGGTGCGCAGTGCTTCAATCTGTTCGGGAAGCATCATGGTATAGGGATCGGAAATCATGATTGTGGCGGTCTCCTAAAGATCCAGGACAAGATCAGATTCAGCTGTACTGACGCACAGTCTCAGCGCGCCATCTGCTTCATGCTCCATGCGCTGATGCAGCAGGTCGGTTGTGATGCCGCTGACCCGGGTACAGGTACAGGTATGGCATACACCCTGTCGGCAACCATAGGCTGGATGAATTCCAATGGCCTCAAGGGCAGACAGAATAGGTATGCCTGAAGGAATAACGACCTGTCGTTGACTGCGTTTCAGGAAAACCTGTACCGGTGCCCCGGCCTGTGCTGGCTTGGGAAGAGAAAAAGATTCCGCAAAGCAGGGTAGATTGAGCTGCTGAGCAAGTTTCTTGGCACACTCGGTAAATGCATGTGGGCCACAGGCCAGAATCTGGGTATTACGTGGGTCGGTTAGATGAGGCATGAGGTCTTCAACCGATTCGAGGTGTTTGTTCTGCGGGTTTCCGGTTTGGGTTGCAATGATCTGGTAGTTAAAGCAAGGATGACGTGCTCGCAGACGTTCCATGTGTGAAGTGAAACAGGCCTGTTCATGGCGTTGAACCCAATAGAGCAAGGTTATGGGTCCAGGATTCAACTGATGGAGGCGATCCATAATCAAACTGAACAGGGGAGTGATACCACTGCCAGCAGCAAGCAGCAGCAAGGGCTGCTGTTGGTGAGGTCGCTCAAAGCCAGACTGCAATGGTGTCAGATCCATCCAGTTTCCTTGTCGTTCCGGAGCAGTCAACCAGTGACTCATCAGTCCGCCCGGGGTTTTGCGAATGGTCAGCATCATCTGGTCTCTGCGACCTGGAACAGGAATCGGACTGTACGTTCGGCTATGGGCAATGCCATCGACCCAGGTGCGAACCTGTACGTGCTGACCTGGTTGCCAGTGTCGGGCCTGACGGTTCAGTTTGATCAGCAGGGACATGCTGTCGGATGCCGCTGGGTGGATTTCCAGAACACGCCCACGTCCCTGCTCCGTGCTCCAGAGAGGGTTTAGTTGTTCCAGCCAGTAATTCACTACTGGTGCAGGAAAAATACTGTCACTGGTGAGACGCAGCAGGGAAGAAGCAAACACATTGGGCTCCAGAACTGAATGTCCATTTATTATACAGTTGTATATACGACTGTAAATAGCGCTTTGTCGTCTTCGTGGTTGTCCTGCTCGTTCGATGAAAGTGAAAAAGGCAGCCATCAGACAACGGGCGGTTTTTGCGCTACCGTAATGCACTCCAGTCCATTCTGAAAGAGGTATGTCCGGGCAGGCATACCGACGGAATAAAATGCGTCGCAGATTTCCTCAGGCTTAAGAAAGTGGTTGCCCTGAACATGTTCGCTCAGGTTCTGAAAGGCCATGTTGCGATAGTCGGGTTGACGCAGTACAAGCGGATCTGCCGGCCAGGCTGGTTCCCAGATGACGACATAACCTCCCGGTTTAAGGTTGTGCTGCATCCAAGGCAAGAGGCGATCAAGACCTTGTTCCCAGACATGGTGCAGTGCCCGGTTCATCGCCATGAGGTCAGCTGGTTCGTTCAGTTCCAGTTCAAGAAGATCTCCAGTCACAAAGGAAACCCGATCCTGCAGTCCGACCTGTTGGGTGTGTTGTCGGGCTTGTTTGATGTTCTCGGCAAAGCCATCAATACCCAAACAACGTAGATGGTTACATCGTTGTGCAAGTGCCCGAAGGTACCAGCCATTTCCGCAACCCAAATCAACGGCCAGCCCCCCATGCTGGTCAACTTCGGCAAAGGCGGGAATGCCCGGAACAATGACGTTCTGAAAAAGGGGCGCAAAACTGGTCTCGATCATTGAGCCAAACCAGGGCAGGATGGTACTTCGTTCAGCAAGAACAGATTCGCCGGGGCGTTCACCGCTGCTCATTAGGCTGGCTGCACGTTCGGCCATATGAGCCGAAAGAACCGACTGGATGGCTATGGGCATGAGCGTCTGAGGATGACTTGGTCGCATCAAATCCCCTTGTTCCGTTAAGAAAAATTGTTGGTTTTGCTGATCAAGATAACCAAAGGCATAGGCCGCATCACACCAGCGTCTCAGATAGCCCTGATCCAGGTGCACATGTTTAACCAGTTCAGTAAGATTAGCTTTGTTTAAGCGAGCAAAAGCTTCAAAAATTCCTTGTGTAACGCCAATGAAGGCGATATTGAGGCTAAGTGCCCCCTGAGCTTGCTGACGCATCTGTTGAAGCAAAGTTTCATGAGCCATGATCGATTAAACCTCGTTCTCGTACCAAAGATTCTTTGACATCCTTCCCTCCATCAGCCGATGGTTGCAGCTTGCGCGGGCCACTGAACCCATTGGGCCATTAAGAAAGAGCGGGGACTCTTCGGTTCCTGCTGCCAGACGCCCAAGTTCAATCCACCATAGAATCCACTCTGTTCAGGGTATTGATGTCGCAGTCATGGAATGTACCGCATTCTACGCACAAACTGATAAAAACGATTCATACATGCATGGATGATCGTTTGCAGGTGCATGTTTGCAGATACTGACTGGCTTGGCTTTTTTTGCTACTGTAACTCCGTTAAACTAGCTTTTTCGCTTAAGGACCGACATACATGGCGCATACTCTTTCTACTCTGACGGCCTTGTCGCCGATTGATGGTCGTTATGCGGCCCAAGCTGATGTATTGCGGCCGATTTTCAGTGAATGGGGGTTAATGCACGGACGAGTTCAGGTTGAGCTGGCCTGGTTTAAGGCGCTTGCCCAGAGTCCGTTCATTCCTGAGTTGCCGGAGTTGGATGAGGAAGCCTTGAAATTTCTGGATGATCTGGCGCAGCACTTTACGGAAGAGGACTGTGCCCGGATCAAGACGTTTGAGCGAACGACCAATCATGATGTCAAGGCTGTCGAATACTTTATCAAGGAGCGCTTTGCTCAGCAACCAAGCCTGGCGTCGATGGCGGAATTTGTTCATTTTGCCTGTACTTCAGAAGACATCAACAATCTGGCGCATGGTTTGATGTTGTCGAGGGCAAGGCCGGTGCTGCTTGCCCTGATGCGTCGTATTGAGACGCATGTTCAGTCCTTGGCGCATCGTTATGCTGATCTGCCGATGCTGTCCCGCACCCATGGTCAAACGGCCAGCCCAACGACACTGGGTAAGGAAATGGCGAATGTGGCGTACCGGATGAGCCGGCAGATTGATCAATTTGAGCAGATCAGTATTCTTGGTAAAATCAATGGCGCAGTTGGAAACTATAACGCTCATACCTCAGCGTATCCGGAAGTGGCCTGGCCCGAATTGGCCCGTTCGGTCGTGGAGTCGCTTGGGTTGGTGTTTAATCCCTACACGACACAGATCGAGCCGCATGATTATATGGCGGAGTATTTTGCGCCAATCATGCGTTTTAATACCATTCTGATCGATTTTAATCGGGATCTTTGGGGCTATATTGCACTCGGCTATTTTCGGCAAAGGCTGAAGGCGGGTGAAATTGGTTCATCAACCATGCCGCATAAGGTTAATCCAATTGATTTTGAAAACTCCGAGGGGAATCTCGGTGTTGCCAATGCATTGCTTGATCATCTCAGCCAGAAGCTACCCATTTCCAGATGGCAGCGAGACCTGACGGATTCGACGGTACTGCGTAATCTGGGAGTTGGCTTGGCGCATTCTGTTATTGCTTGGGAGTCGCACCTTAAGGGTCTCACTAAACTTGAAATCAATAGTCAGCGGCTGGCTGAAGATCTTGATCAGGCATGGGAGGTTCTGGCTGAACCCATCCAGACGGTCATGCGCCGTTATGGATTGCCGGCACCGTATGAGCGTCTGAAAGAACTGACCCGGGGGCAGAGCATGAATGCGGAAATCATGCGGCAATTCATTCGTGAACTGGATCTTCCCGATGGGGTGCGCGATGTTCTACTGCATTTGACCCCGGCCCGGTACACGGGTCTGGCGACTGTTCTTGCAGCTGGACTTGGACAGGGCGAGATTTAGCACAATTATCCTGCATTGGGTGCTTGGCAATCAGGGTGATATGCCCTATGATTATTGTACTGATTATTTAGGCAGGCATGAAAATGGATGACAATAAGCGCAAGGCACTGGTTGCTGCACTGAGCCAGATTGAGAAGCAGTTCGGTAAGGGTTCGGTCATGCGACTGGGTGATCATCCGCAGACGGGAGCGATACCGGCCATCTCGACCGGTTCACTGGGACTCGATATTGCTCTCGGGATCGGCGGTTTGCCCAAAGGCCGAATTATTGAAATCTATGGACCGGAATCATCGGGTAAGACCACGCTTACCCTGCAAGTCATTGGTGAATGCCAAAGGCAGGGTGGAACAGCTGCCTTTGTGGACGCCGAACATGCCCTTGATCCGGTCTATGCATCTAAACTCGGTGTGGATGTTGATAATCTGCTTGTTTCCCAACCGGATACCGGTGAGCAGGCGCTGGAAATTGCGGATATGCTGGTGCGGTCCAACGCGGTTGATCTGGTGGTGATTGATTCGGTGGCAGCACTTACCCCCCGTGCTGAAATCGAAGGTGAAATGGGGGATCAGCATGTCGGGTTGCAGGCACGACTGATGTCTCAGGCCTTGCGTAAAATTACGGGTAATATCAAGCGTTCGAACTCAATGGTGATTTTTATCAATCAGATTCGTATGAAAATTGGCGTCATGTTCGGGAATCCTGAGACAACAACGGGTGGAAATGCCCTGAAATTCTATGCATCCGTCCGATTGGATATCCGGCGAATCGGGGCTGTGAAGGATGGTGAAGAAGTAGTGGGTTCTGAGACCCGTGTCAAGATTGTTAAAAATAAGGTGGCACCGCCATTCAAGGAAGCAACCTTTGAAATTTTGTATGGCAAGGGTATCAATCATCTGGGTGAAGTGCTTGATCTTGGTGTCAAGATTGGTGCAGTTGAGAAATCCGGAGCATGGTATGCCTGTCAGGGAACCAAGATTGGGCAGGGTAAGGCTAATGCTTGTGCCTATTTGCTGGAACATCCGGACATGGCGAGTCAGATTGAGGCGCAGATCAGGTCAACATTGATTTCCAGCGAACAGGTGGTTGTCGAAGAAGATGCCGATGATGTGTTGCCGGATGAAGCGCTCTGATTCATGTCTAATATCAATTTGAACGAGCAGAATGCCCGGGTCCGTGCCCGGGCATTTGCACTTCTGGCGGGTCGTGAACGCAGTAGGGAACAACTGCGTCAAGCCCTGTTGCGATCGTTTCCAGGGCAGGAGGCCCAGGTTGACCTTGTGTTGGAGGAATTTAAGGCAAAGGGATGGCAAAGCGATGAGCGCACGAACGAGCAATTGGGATATAAGGCGCAGCGTATGGGATGGGGGCCACGGCGTCTGGCTTTTCAACAGAAAAAAAATGGATTGTACGACGCTTCCTTTCCAGAAGATGTTGACTGGCTGGAACTGGCATATTCCGCGATTAGCCGACGTTTTGGTAATTGTCCGGAAATGGTTGAGCCGACCTTACGCCTACGCATTCTTCGCTTTCTGGCAGGGCGCGGTTTTACCGAAGAGCAGGCGCGCGCTGCCTGCAAGCGCTGGGTTGACGCAGATGAGGATTCAGAAAGCCCGTGAAGCAGGTTGCGTTCGGCGGTACTATTGTCCATGCTTGTATGTCGAATTTGCGCGTGGTCAAAGGGGAATGGCATGCGGATTTTATTAAGCAATGATGATGGTGTTCTTGCGCCCGGACTATCGGCGCTTGCTGAAGCACTCAAGCCCGTTGCCGAAGTGACGATTGTTGCGCCCGAGGGCGAGTGCTCAGGATATTCAAGCGCACTGACCCTGCATCAGCCATTAAGGGTGACGCGTCTTGAGAATGGGCGCTATTCGGTGCGCGGGACACCCGCCGACTGTGTGCATCTGGCACTAAACGGATTTCTGGATTTCGAACCTGATCTGGTGATCAGCGGCATCAATGCTGGTGCGAATCTTGGTGATGATGTCATTTATTCAGGAACCGTTGCCGCTGCTCTGGAAGGGCGTTTTCTGGGTAAACCTGCTATTGCTGTTTCTTTGTGTGGTCCACATGTGCGCAGTCACGGACTGGAGGCTTTTCGCGCTGCTGCTGGATGGATTCGAGATTGGGTACTAAGGCAGGTCTGGCAAAGCATACCTGCGGCGGCTGTACTGAATATCAACATTCCAGACTTGCCTGCAGAACAGCTTGTGGACTGGGCAGTAACACGCTGTGGGCATCGCCAGCGTGCCATGGATCTTCGTACAGCACAGGATCCACGGGGGCGGACGGTCTACTGGATTGGGCTGGCTGGAGAGCCGCTCGATGGTGGTCCAGGTACCGACTTTCATGCCGTGGAGCAGGGTGTAATTTCAATCACACCTCTGGCTGCAGACATGACTGCCCATGCCCTGCTAGACGATGTACGTCGGGCGATGGAGCAAGACCAATGCTGATTTCTTTTACACCACAAGAAATACAGGGGGCAGGGATGACCTCTTCCCGGACCCGTGGCCGAATGGTGGAACGCCTTCGGGAACAAGGTATTCACAATGAGCGTGTTCTTGACCTCATGCGACGCGTGCCTCGCCATCTGTTTATCGAAGAAGCTCTCGCGCACCGGGCCTATGAAGATACTTCATTGCCTATTGGTTTTGGGCAAACGATTTCCCAGCCCTGGGTTGTGGCGCGGATGACTGAGGCGATTGTGGAACATGGTCTGGATGGAGGTGTCTGTCTCGAGATTGGAACGGGCTGCGGCTATCAGACGGCTGTTCTGGCTGATCTGTGTTCTCAGGTTATAAGCATGGAGCGTATCGAGGCGTTGCAGGCAAAATCCCGTGAGCGACTTCAGCGTCTCGGTTTGCGTAATTGCCGGCTGCAACTGGCTGATGGCATGCTTGGGTGGCCCAAAGATGCTCCTTATCGCGCGATTCTGGCAGCCGCAGCACCTCGGCAGATTCCGCAGGCATTGCTTGAGCAGTTGGCGATTCCCGGCGGACTGGTTATTCCGGTTGGTGATGGTGAGACCCAGGAATTGCGTCTGGTTTTGCGCAGCGAACAGGGATTCAAGGAGAAAAGTCTGGGTGTGGTCAAGTTCGTTCCCATGTTGGGTGGCATTCAGTCTCGTTCCGTTTTTTAGACTTTTGTGTCATAAAAAACTATTTGTTATATGTTTTTCTTCTAAAAACACCTCTAAGTATCTCGAGGTATGTGTCCGAGGCCTGCCTCTCATGTCCGACAAAAACATGTTAAATGTGGACAAGCATGTTCGTTACTGTGTGATAATTATGGGTATGCTTGGACTGTTGGCAGGTTGTGCCGGAACGCGTTCCGATCCGGTCAAAATGCATCCGCAGCAAGCATCACAGGTTCGGTCCTATACGGTTCAGCGTGGGGATACGCTTTATGCTATTTCTGTAAAATATGATATGGATTACAGGGAGATAGCCAAATTAAACCATCTCGGCGATCCGGCGCACATCAAGGCCGGGATGCATCTTGTTCTGCAAGAGCCAGTCAATACACATCATTCTTTAGCGCCCAAAGATCGTCTGCGAAAGCTGCCTCCATCTGCCGCGATGCGCTCCGAAAAATCAGGCCAGACGCCGGAACTCAGTCAGTCCGGACGTCAAAAGGAATATGGCGTCAAAAACACGGCTGAGGCAACTGCGTCCGACAAGATTGAATGGCAATGGCCTGCCAAGGGTGAAGTTATCAATGGATTTTCTGATCGCCCTTTAGGAAACAAGGGTATAGACATTTCAGGCAAAAGAGGCGAACCTGTGCTTGCAGCTGCTGATGGCTCTGTTGTGTATGTGGGCAGTGGGTTGGTGGGTTACGGTCGCATGGTGATTATTCGGCACGGTGACCGTTACCTGAGTGTTTATGCCCACAATGAAGAGTTGCTGGTGCATGAGGGAGATAAGGTTCGTTCAGGTCAGGTGATTGCGCGGTTGGGGGAAAGTGGCACGAGTCGGTTCGAATTGCACTTCGAGATTCGAAGAGCAGGCCATCCGGTTAATCCGGAGCATCTTTTGCCACGAAGTATTCATCAAGCTGGGCTATAAAAGCATAAGGCAGTTCACCGCTGGATAAGCGGACGTTGATGTAAACGGTTGTCGAGGGGAAAATTATGCAGATCCGCAAGGAATCCAAATACAATAGAACAATATCGGAAGGTTCAGGCAGCAAACAGGGGCAAGCGGGTGATGTTGCCACAACAACGCCCTACCGCCGTAGTTTTGAAAGCTCTTCTCAGGGTGTGGCAGATGCCACCCAGATTTACCTCAACGAGATTGGTTATTCACCCCTGTTGTCGGCTGAGGAAGAAGTCTATTACGCTCGCCGTGCTCGTCGTGGAATTGAAAGCGCGCGCAAGCGCATGATTGAAAGCAATTTGCGTCTGGTTGTCAAAATTGCTCGTCGTTATATCAATCGTGGACTTACCCTGCTTGACCTGATTGAGGAAGGAAATCTGGGTCTGATTCACGCAGTGGAAAAATTTGATCCTGAACGGGGTTTCCGATTTTCAACCTATGCAACATGGTGGATACGTCAGACCATTGAACGGGCGTTGATGAATCAGACCCGTACCATCCGTTTGCCCATTCATGTCGTCAAGGAACTGAATGTTTATCTGCGTGCGGTGCGCGAACTGACCCAAAAGCTGGATCATGAGCCTTCAGCGGAAGAGATTGCAGAACTGGTTGATCGTCCGGTTGAAGAAGTTCACCGGATGCTGGGTCTGAATGAGCGGATCTGTTCGATCGACATGCCTGCAGGCCCTGATTCAGACAAGACCATGGCAGAGGTGCTGACCGATGGTCGGGTAAGTGATCCCTCTGAACTCCTGGAAGAAGAAGACATCCGGGGCAGTCTGGATGCCTGGATTGACGAACTGCCTGAAAAACAGCGTGAGGTTCTGGCACGTCGTTTCGGCTTACGTGGTTTTGACGCAGCAACCCTTGAAGAAGTTGGTGAGGAAATTGGTCTGACCCGGGAACGTGTCCGCCAGATCCAAGTTGATGCCTTGCGCCGGCTGCGTGATATTCTCGAGAAACAGGGTTTGTCCAGTGAGGCACTCTTTAGCGTCTGAGTGATTCATTCGGTTTATGGCCCCGGCTGATCTTGGCCTGGGGCCTTTCTATGTGTACACTAGCCTCCCATAGCCGTGCCCCGGTAGCTCAGTAGGATAGAGCGGTCCCCTCCTAAGGGACAGGTCGCACGTTCGAATCGTGTTCGGGGCGCCAATAGTTTCTTTCTCAATCAATTCAACTGGTTTTGTCTTTTATTTGAAAACTTTCTGATGTTCATCGTATTTTGTTTGGTGTAGTATCCCGTTGAGAACCATTGCTAATGATTTGTTAGGCAATTGATGCAACAGAACATGACAACGGCTTGTACATGCGTAAAGACAAAAACGAAAGAAATAAAAGATTCGATCAGGCTGATACGGATAAAGCTGATCAGCTTTATCCAACGGAAGCACAAGGGGTTGCTTATTGGCATCAGCTTTTGGGGGCAATTTCGGATGCCGTGATTGGCCTTGATCGTCAGGCACAGGTTGTCTATTTGAACCCTGCTGCACGTATTTTGCTTAATTGTGAACGTGCTGATTGGCTTGGTGCCAGCATTTGGTCCCTTTTGCATCTTGAACGTGGTGACCGGGCACAGAGTCTTCAGGCTGCCCTGATGCCTGCTTTTTCATCAAGGCACCGGATTCGTCTGGGTGGGGCTTGGCGCCTGCGTCGGCGGGATGCAAGCATTCTGGATATCGAATGTGATTTCTTTCCGGTGCTGAATGAACATGATGAGCAGGCGGGTCGTTATCTTCTTCTGCGCGATCGGACGGATGCTTCGTTCTGGTCGCGACAGATTGAAGTGGCAGCCCAACTTGATGCCCTGACAGGTCTGTTCAGTCGCCAGGAATTTGAAGTGCGGTTGCAGCAGGCAGTCCAGATGAGCGTTGAGCATGGTATGCGCCATGTCCTGTGTTATCTGGATCTTGATCAGTTCCGGGTGATCAATGATATGGCAGGACACTCGGTCGGTGATGCCCTTCTGCAGCGGGTTGCCCAGCAACTGCGTTCGGTCGTGCGCTTCAAGGATGTATTGGCTCGACTCGGTGGGGATGAGTTTGCGATTTTGCTCTGGGATTGTCCGGAGGAAGCGGGTCAGCGGGTATGCAAGGAGATTCTTCGCCAGCTTGAGACTCTGCGTCTTGAGTGGCAGGAACGAAAATATCAGGTGACTGCCAGCGTTGGTCTGGTGGTCGTTGACCGTCAGACGACGACGCCACAGGACGTCCTCGCCTTGGCGGATGCGGCCTGTTTTCTGGCCAAAGAGCAAGGACGTAACCGTCTTCATGTTGGTTGTCGTGAGGATCGTCTGTTACAGATGCATCAGGACGAGATGCTCTGGTCCGGTCGTATTGCTGAGGCACTGGATCGCGACGCCTTTGTGCTGTATCGCCAGACCATTGCTCATGTACAGTCGGCCGCTGGGGGTGAACATTTTGAAATCCTGTTGCGGATGAGTACTCCGGATGGGATCCTGCACGCTCCGGCCGAGTTTCTGTCCGCAGCCGAAAAATATGGTTGGATGAAAGCTCTGGATCGCTGGGTCATTGACCGGACCCTGGCTTGGCTATCCAGTTCCGGGGCCAGGCTGGACGGGATTGATCTGTGTTGCATCAATCTTTCCGGGGTGACCATCAATCAGCAGGATACACTGGCTTATATTGCAGCCTGTTTTGACCGATGGCAGGTTCCTGCTGCCAAGGTTGGTTTTGAAGTTACTGAAACAGCGGCCATCAGCAATCTGAATCAGGCCCGTCAGCTTATTGAAGGTCTTAAGGAACTTGGCTGTCGCACTTTGCTTGATGATTTTGGGGCAGGTATGTCATCCCTTAATTATCTGCGTACTTTGCCGGTTGATATGCTCAAGATTGATGGTAGTTTTGTGCAGCATATGGCTCGTGACGCAACGGATTATGCCCTGGTCAAAGCAATTCATGAAATTGGTCATGTGATGGGCATGAAAACAGTGGCTGAGTATTGTGAGGATGAGGTCACACTGCTTTTGTTGCGTGGGCTGGGTGTGGACTATGTGCAGGGTTATCATCTCGGTATGCCTGAGCTGATTGGGACGCCTCTTGTGGTTTGAGGGGCTATGACACAGTTGTGCTGGGGTATATAATTTGCGTCCTTCGTGATTTGATCGTCTCGTGCCATAAGGAATACCGACATGTCGGTTGAAGCGGTACCTCCGGTTTTTCTGGGTCGAAAAACCCGTCGTCAGAATAGTGAACAGCGTCGCCTGAATATACTTCGAGCTGCCTTGTATATAGCGGCCCAGGATGGGGTACGTGCCATACGGCATCGGATTGTGGCCCAGCAGGCTGAGGTGCCGTTGTCAGCGACAACTTATTATTTTAAGGACATCCATGATCTGATCACTGATGCTTTTGTGCTTTTCTCTCACGAAGCCAAAGCGATGTATATTGATCCGTTCTGGACGCAGGCCGTCAGCCGTCTTGAACAGGAACGAGCCCGTTCGGAAAATTCCTTTGATGTTTGTGAATGGTTGTGCCTTGATGTGGCCCATCATGGGGCACAGTATATTGTCAAGGTTGTTCAGGAAAATCGTCTTTATCTGCAGACTGAAATGGCTTTTCTTGATGCAGCCTTGCATGATGAGCGCTTGCGTGCTGCTGCCCTAGACTATCTGGATCATACCCTTCAGGGCATGCGCTGGCTGATGGGTGAACTTGGTGTTAAAGAACCTGAGTTGTTGGCTAAGGGTTTTTTTAGCCTGGTACGGCGGATCATGCTTGAAGCCATGCTGGGAAGGGCTGAGGCGCTTGATCCTGAAACTGTAGAGCACGAACTGTGCTGCTATCTTCGATCGGCGTGTGCCCGTTCCGGCTTGTGATCATGAATGTCGAAGAAGCCTTGCAGGGTATGTGGCATCAGAAACTGGCTGCTGAACTGCAAGCTGAGTACATGCAAAGTCTGGCGGCTTTTCTGCGTGCCGAGCAATCTGCCGGCAAACGTATCTATCCTCCCGGTCGCCTTATGTTTAGAGCCATGAATTTGACGCCTCTTGAACAGGTTCGCTGTGTGCTCCTTGGCCAGGATCCCTATCATGGTTCGGGTCAGGCAGAAGGTCTGTGTTTTTCAGTGCCGGAGGGAGTGGCGCGGCCACCTTCGCTACGCAATATTTTCCGTGAGCTTGAAAGCGATTTGGGTGTAACGATTCCTGCCCGTTGCAGTTCACTTGTCCCATGGGCAGAGCAGGGAGTTCTGTTGCTTAACAGTGTGCTTTCGGTTGAAGAGGGCAAGGCGGCGTCGCATCAGGGCAAAGGTTGGGAGCGCTTCACCGATGCCATCCTGAATGTGCTGTCTCGGGAGGAAAGGCCGATGGTGTTCATGCTTTGGGGGCGTTACGCCCAGGAAAAAGCGCGGCACCTGCATCATCCCGAACATCTTGTCCTTCAGGCAGCACACCCGTCTCCACTTTCGGCGGGACGGGGCGGCTTTTTTGGGTGTCGACACTTTTCGCGTTGCAATGAGTTTTTGCGGGCGCATGGCCAGACCCCTGTAGATTGGCTGACCATTGCCGGCGTGTGACCGATGTCTTAGGCTTGTGCTCGTGCAGCGGTCCGAACTTCGTGTGGCATGCCCTGGAACAGCTGATTGATGTCACCCTGAGGAAGCTTTTGAACCAGTAGTGACTGGTTGAGTTGAGTGATTTCAGCGCCGGCCATGTAATGAAAACGCAGACGGATGCGATCACCTTTCTCAAGCTGCAAGGGTTCGGCAAAAGGCAGAACTAGGTACTGGCAGTGCCAGTCGATGGATCGTCCTTCTTCAGGAATGATGGCGACCAGGTTTTTGGTAATAAATCGCAGAGCATTGAGCGTGCCTGTAGCATGGGCCAAGAATACAATATCTGCTTTTTGCAGCAGGGACTGTGGTTCCTGGTATTCAATCACGGAATAAATGAAGGGGTCACCAAGACCCATAGTGTCCTTGTGTTCGGTTGATGCATGTTGGAACAGAGGGATGGCAGCATGGTAGCCCATGAAATCATAGTTTTGCTGAACCGGTTGAACGGCCAGCAAAGTGGTGTCGGGAATAAAACGCGGCAAAAAGCCGAAACGCTGCTGGTGCAGATGCCGGAATCGGTCCAAAACTCGCAGTTGTTGTTCCCGGACAAGAGCCGAATGCAGCATCTCGCAGATGACCACGTCAACGGGATGTTCGGGCATGTAGTCCATGGCGTCGGCCAGAACCAGATTAACCCGTTCGCCACCAGGATTCTGGCGCAGCAACTGACCGGCCCAATGAATCATTTCGGGGTTGGCGTCAACGCAGGTGACCTGGGCGCCACAACGTGCGGCAAAGCAGGAGAGGACACCTGTGCCCCCACCCAGTTCAAGGACTTGGTGTCCGGGGCGGACGACCGATTCAATTGCACTTTTGAAAGCTTGCATGCGTTCGGTGTTGGCCAGCATCTGGCCGTGGTAGTGAATCGGGATAAACTGACCGAGTTGCTCGCGAGGATGAGTAGTTTGAAACATGATGTTGGTTTCCTGACGGTCTGTGAATGACAAGACGTGACGAGCAAGGATTGTGCCATAAGGGTACGAAAAACTGGACGGTACTTCTGCTGCTGATGCTTGGGCTCTGGCTGGTGTCGGTCAATGTTGGTCCAGCGGGTGTACTCTGGCAGGCTACCCCTGGAACTCTCGGCTGGTATCAGCTGTTGCAGTTGCGCGGCTGGCGAGGGGTATTGGCATTGATCGAAGGCGCAGGCCTGGCAACTTCAGGGCTGGTGATGCAAACGCTGTTTCGCAATCCACTGGTTGATGCGAGTCTGCTGGGTGTGTCCCAGGCATCGGCCCTAGGTGTGTTGTTCATGATTGCCCTTGGCGCTTCGGTTGGGTTGCAGCAACTGGGGGCGGTTGTGTTTGCTGCGACTGTATTGATCCTGCTGCTGCTCATTTGGCAACGTCGCACTCTTGGTATGGAGCAGATCCTACTTCTGGGTCTTGCCGTCAATGCCTTGCTGGGGGCACTGATGCAACTCGGGTTGGCATGGTTGCCCAGCCCGGCGCTGCTGGGTGCATGGACATTTCTGCAGGGGTCACTGGCCGGGGCGGATGGCCTGAGTGTTTTGCGTGCCTCTGTTGCCATGTTACTGATTGTGTTCGCTCTGCATCGTTATGGGCGGGATATGGATTGGTTGTTGCTTGGTGACGATGCGGCAGCAAGCGCCGGAGTCCCTGTTGTACGGTTGCAGAAAATCATGCTGGTGATCTGTGCTGTCACGGTGGCGCTGCTGGTGGCTCAGGCGGGGGTGCTGGGGTTTGTAGGTATGCTGGCTCCGGCGATGGTACGTTGGCGCATGACAGGTGGGCATCGGGCCTGGTGGCCTTGGGTGCTTGGTCTCGGCGCCTTGCTGGTTCTGACTGCCGATATTCTGGCGCGTCTGTTGGTCAGTCCGGCGGAACTACCGGTTGGAGTGGTGACTTCACTGATTGGTGCACCGGCGTTTGCCATGATCTTGGGGAGGGGCCTGTGGCGTCGCTGAGACTGCAGCTGGATCAGCTGGATTTATACCGCAAAGGCAACAAGGTATTGTCCGATCTGTCGTTACGGATCGAGGCAGGAATGATCTGGGTACTGGTTGGTGATAATGGCGCCGGTAAGACAACCTTGCTACAGGCATTGGCCGGTGCCTTTCCGGAACAGTTGCAGTGGCGCAGAGGTCTGCCGGGATGGCCTGTGACTGCGGCACAACTACCGGGGTACCGAAGTCTGGCGCGACAGGGGGACGCTCGTGCCTTGGGTCTGTCGGTCGCTGATGTCATGCATCTGGTCGCAACGGAGCCACAAAAGAGCATGAAGGCTTGGGGCTTGCTGGAGTTGGCGCAGCGACGGGTTGATGAACTGAGTGCTGGCCAGCGCCAGCGCCTTGAGCTGGCACGCAGTGAGGCCCAGTTGCGTCAACCCGGGTTATGGTTGCTGGATGAGCCCTACGCTGCGTTGGATCGACACTGGCAAGCGTGTCTAACGGCGCGCATCGAGGCGTTCAGTCGTTTGGGGGGGGCAGTCCTGCTCAGTGTTCATGATCGTGATCTTGCCCTTAAGCTTGGTCATCAGGTACTGGTGCTGTCTCAGGGTCGGCAGCGATTTGTGGGCCCTGTTGGCCTGCTCCGGGAGCCGGAGATTGATCAGCTATTGTCTGGAAGTGAGTTGCTCGCGTTGCAACAGCAGTCTTTTTCGTTCCAGACCGAAACGATAGCCCGCCATGGTGCCATTGCGGGCGATGACCCGATGGCAGGGGATGAAAAGCGGTAGGGGGTTGCTGGCACAGGCTTGCGCTACGGCCCGCTGAGCCGTTGGTCTGCCGAGGATCAGGGCAATGTCTGCATAGCTGCGTGTTGCGCCACTAGGGATTGTGGTCAATGCCCTCCAGACGATCTGCTGCCATTCAGTGCCTTCGGGAAGTGGGCAGGGCAGCATCGGGATAGAAGGATTTACCCACCATGTGTGCAGATGTTCCAGCCATCTTGAGGTTGTCGGATCGGGCACCGGCAGGTCCTGAATCGGGTGGTCGAGAAGGGATAACTGACAGGGAAAGCCATTATCGCCCACTTTAATCAGTGCATGGCCAAGTCCTTGAAGGTGAATACAGCCATGGTTCGGGGAAAGAGATCTGAATGACAAAAGATGTCTGGATGACTTTGTTTTTGCGTTCATATCGTGTAGAATCTCCGCCCTTTAGTGGGTATTGAGTTGCTGGTTGCCTGGAATCAGGCCGCACTCAACCTATCGTATAATGTCATAGAGGATCAAGCTACATGGTGACCATTCGTCTGGCTCGTGGCGGTGCTAAAAAGCGGCCTTTCTATCATGTGGTGGTAACGGACAGCCGTAACCCCCGTGATGGTCGTTTTATTGAGCGACTTGGATTTTTCAATCCCATCGCTACCCAGAATGAAGAGGCGTTACGGCTCAATGCTGAACGTCTGTCTTTCTGGCTGGAAAAGGGTGCTCAACCCTCTGATCGCGTTGCTGCGTTGATCAAGAGCGCGCAGAAGGCTGCCTGATCGTGCAGGATGGACCAGAACAGCAACCTCCTTCCATTCAGGATTGGTTGGTTGTCGGTTCTTTGCGTTCGCCTCATGGTCTTAAAGGTTATCTTTGGGTGTGGTCCGACACGGATCCTCCTGATCAGGTTTTTGCCTATGCGCCGTGGACATTGCGTTTGGGTGATCGTCAGCAGGTCGTTGAAATTGAAGACTGGCGTTCACAGGGCAAGGGCTTGGTCGTGCGGTGTAAGGGTTGGCTGGATCGGGATTCGGCCGAGATTTGGGTTGGTGCACAGATTATGGTGCAGCGTTCGGTTGTCCTTGGCTCGGTAGGTCCAGACGAGTACCTCTGGTCGGAACTAATTGGCGCTCGGGTTTTTAGCGTTGATGGCCAGGACCTAGGCGTCGTGCATGCCATGATGGAAACTGGCGCAAATGATGTGCTGGTGGTCCAAGGTGATCTTGAGAGCTTGGATCGACGGGAACGGCTGATTCCTTGGGTATTGCCTGAAGTGGTAGTGAAGGTTGATCGGCAGATTCGCCGTATTACGGTGGATTGGGATGTCTCATTCTGAACCTGTCCTTTGGCTCGGTGTCGTATCGGTCTTGCCTGAGATGTTTGATGCTTTGGCCAGCTATGGCGTGACTGGGCGGGCGGTGCAAACGGGACGCGTTGTGCTGCATCGCTTTAATCCGCGTGATTTTGTGCTGGATGGTTACCGTCGGGTGGATGACCGCCCCTATGGTGGTGGTCCAGGTATGGTTATGATGGCTGAGCCCTTGCAGGCAGCGATTGCCGCAGCGAAAGCTCAGGCAGCCCGTGATGGTTGCCAGGATGTGCCTGTACTGTGCATGAGTCCGCAGGGACGGGTACTCAGACAGCCCGATGTGCAGGAGATGGCGTGTCAGCGGGCCTTGATTGTCCTGTGTGGGCGCTATGAAGGTATTGATGAGCGCCTGATCGCCCAAGAAGTTGATGCTGAATGGTCGATTGGGGATTATGTGGTGTCGGGCGGTGAACTGCCGGCCATGGTGCTGCTGGATGCCCTGATTCGTTTGCAGGATCATGTGCTCGGAGATGCGGATTCTGCAGATCAGGATTCGTTCAGCCATGGGTTGCTGGACTGCCCACATTATACCCGCCCCCCTGAATGGGCGGGCATGGATGTTCCGGAGGTGTTACGCTCCGGTGATCATGCTGCCATAGCGCGCTGGCGCTTTGAACAGCAATGTGAGCGCACTCGTCAGCGAAGGCCAGACCTTTGGGACCTGTGGCGCAAGACGACCGATGCCTGAGGTCATGGTACGGTCGGGGTGATGTACTTCCCCTGTGGAGTATGTCGATGATTCAGCTGCATGCGCCTGAGCCTCTGCAGCATGTTGAGGAGTACGATTGTGAGTGGTAAGCATCCCCTGATACAGGCGATTGAACAGCGTCAGCTGAAACAGAATCTGCCGTCGTTTGCACCTGGTGATACCGTTGTTGTGCAGGTCAAGGTTAAGGAAGGTGATCGTGAGCGTTTGCAGGCCTATGAAGGCGTTGTGATTGCGATCAAGAATCGTGGTCTGAACTCCGCATTCACTGTGCGCAAGATGTCCAATGGTGTTGGAGTGGAACGCTGTTTCCAGACACATTCCCCATTGGTGGATTCGATTGCCGTGAAACGTCGCGGTGCTGTACGTCGCGCCAAGTTGTACTTTCTGCGTGAACGGACGGGTAAGTCAGCTCGTATCCGTGAGAAGCTGACTGCTCGCTAAGGCTAGTCGCTCCTTGAAGGAAGCAGGAATGGACGGCACTGTGCATGCCTTCCTGCTTTATCTTCTTGCTGAAGGATCGGCGGATTTGACCGTCGATGCCTATGGCAGGGATGTACGTCAGGCTGAGGTGTTCTGTTCCGGTTCACTCGCTCAGGCCTCGGAAGATCAAATTCAGGAAGTACTTCTAACTTATGCACGTTCGGGTCGTTCGGCTCGATCACAGGCCCGTTTTGTCTCAAGTTTGCGTCGGTTTTTTGGTTGGCTGGTGTTGACCGGCAAGCGCTCCGATGGTCTGGAACGTGTCCTGCAGGCCCCTCACTGGGGCAAACCTTTGCCACAGACGCTGAGTGAAGAACAGGTCGAACGACTGCTTGCTGCTCCCGATCAATCATGGCTGGGTCAGCGTGACCGGGCCATGCTGGAAGTGCTCTATGCCTGTGGATTACGAGTAACCGAACTCGTTGAACTGCGTCTTGCCTCCATCAATCTTCGTCAGGGTGTGGTCCGTGTTCTGGGCAAGGGCAATAAAATGCGTCTTGTCCCTCTTGGTATGGCTGCCCAGGATGCGGTGCAACGCTTCATGACCGAAGGACGGGCAGTCATGTTGGGCACGAAAATCAGTGATGCCCTTTTTCCGACCCAAGAGGGTGTTAGCATGACTCGGCAGGCCTTCTGGTACCGCATCAAACATTGGGCCCGTGTTGCCGGTATTGAAACGCCCCTGTCGCCGCATACCCTACGGCATGCATTTGCCACGCATCTGCTCAATCATGGAGCTGACCTTCGGGTCGTACAGATGTTGCTAGGGCATGCGGATCTTTCGACCACGCAGATTTATACCCATGTGGCTCAGGCGCGTCTGCAGGCTCTGCATGCCAAACACCATCCTCGTGGCTGACGATACAGTCACGGCCGGAGTGTTTGGCGGCATAAAGCGCATCATCGGCGCGTTTATAGGCGGAATCTAGGGTATCTGTGGCCGTGAAGCGGGTAATCCCTGTGCTGAAGGTTACATGCGGCAGGATGGATTGATTAGAGAGTTCCCGTGCTAAAGCCAAACGCAGACGTTCGGCAATTCGGGTAGGTTGTTCGTTGTCTTCGGTCAGAATCGCAAACTCTTCACCGCCAAGCCGCGCAATAATGTCAGACTGGCGCAGGGTGCTGCGCAAAACTTCACTGAACAGGATTAGAACCTGGTCACCGATGTTGTGTCCAAAGCGGTCGTTGATGTTCTTGAAGTGGTCAATATCCAAGGCAAGCAGGGCAGCGTGAATGCCTGGGTTGCGCCGCATGCGTGCAAGGAGCTGGTCTCCAGTGACGTAAAAATGTCTGCGGTTGTAGAGACTGGTCAGTGGGTCCTGCTGGACTAAGATAGACAGCTGGTGCGCCTGGTCTTCACGTTCACGCAGCAGGGTTGCCAGCAGTCCTGAACTAAGCATAACACCCAGGACCAGAAGGTTGATGAACTCAAGCTGGGCATCGACATCACCGAGTTGCTGCAGGGGTGAATGGCCATGATGCATGGCATATTGGGTAAAGATAAGAAGGACAATGCTGCCGGTCATGGCGCCCAACATTCCCGTGCGGCTGGCCATGAGCAGTGTACCCAGATAGGCTGCAGAAATGATGTGCAGCAGACCCAGCCAGTCGGCGTTACCCTGAAAGAGCATAAGTCCCAGCCAGACAGCTGCAGCAACCAATCCCAGCAGTTCAAGGGCGCGACGCCACAAAAAATGCCGATGAAAGTCACAAAAGGACAAAATGAATGAGGAGATGGCGACTTCACAGGTTGATTGCTCAATCAGCAGGAAATGGTGCAGATCGACGATATCCTGCCATTCCGGGACTGAGTTGGGTTCAAGAAACCAGAGCATCAAACGGCCAAGCAGTCGTATGGCAGGCTGGAGCACAAGGGCTTCAACCATAATCAGCAGCAGATAGTCCCGGCTGCGGGCCAGTGCTGGATGAAATCCCAAGGCGCGCAGGACGAGATTACCTAGTGTCATGACCAGTAGATTGGCCAGAGTTGTCAGCAGGTTGAGAACAGTAGGCAGATGATGGAATGTCCCAAGGCTAAATTGTCCGACCAGAATAACAAGTCCGGCAGGGCGCAGCCCAAGCAAAAAACTACATGCCAAGGAGAGTCCTTCGGGCAGGAACAGGTTCTCTGAGACAGCATCATTAATCTGGGATATATCCCAAGAAATTCGGCCAAGCAAGACGTAGAGCATCGTGAACAAAAACATTGACAGGACAGGTTTGAACCTGATGCGTTCAAGCAAGTTCATGATGATCCGTATAAGGTTAATGACATGTCCCTTTAGGTAGTTTATTTTAACATAGTATACATTCAAGGATTGCAACGAATTTGTTAGTATGTGAGTCTGTTTTTCTTCCAATGGGTCTATTGATTCTTGCATGCCACAGTCCCCGAATACCGAACATCCCAGTATGCGTGTCAGGCCCAGACAGGAACGCTCACGCGATAAAGTTGACCGGATTCTGATGGCAACAGCTCATGTCCTGGAGCAGAATGGGCCTGAGGCTGTGACCATGGCTTCGATTGCCCGGAATGCGGATTTGCCCACACCTACGGTTTATCATTATTTTGCGGACCGGGCTGCTGTTTTTTTTGCGTTGGCTGAGCGCACCATACAGGCAGTAGATGATGCGCTTATGCAGGAACTGCAGCATCTGGATCCTGGTGCCCCGGATTGGCCCAAACTGATCCGCGGGCTTTATCAAGGCTATCGACAGGCTGAAGGTTATCGAAGAATTCTGCCACAGTTAAAAGCAACTGCAGGTCTTGAGTCCCTGATGCAGGAATCGAATACGCGCACGGCCCGGGTCTTGGAAATGGTCCTAGTGCAGATGGGCCTACCCGCAGAACGGGTCAGACGACTTGGTCTGATGGTCGCTGAACTTGTGCAGCAAATGCTGGATCAGGCGCTTTGCCTTAATGATGAACAGGAGGCGCAAGCCTGGATTGATGAGCTTGTCGAGATGCTTTCTGCTTTGTCGGAGTACTATTTCAGGCAGTACACAGGTTCAGGCAGTACCCAGGTTCAGGCAGTAATCAGGTACGTGCGTTCAGGTCTGAAGGACGGCGCTGAAGCTGTTCCAGGTTCAGGTCGGACTGTTTGAGCTGCTCATGGACGAGTTTTTGCTGTAGCTGGGCAATCAGGCGCAGGTATGCCTGTTCCCGCCAGCTAAATGCTGCCGTTATAAGGAGCAAAAGACAGTATCCAGCACTTTCAAGATGCCAACGCCAGTCAATCCAGTTTGGATGCCGATCGAGCAAAACCATATAACCCAGTACAGGAATGAAACCAAGCGCGAGCAGCAGGCGCAGGATTACGTTTTGGAATCGGGCGGACTGGCGCAGAAACGTCTGCTCGGCGGGACTGAGACTCGGTGTCATTTTTCGGTTCATTATCCCCCCTTCAGGTCCTGGTGGCCCAGCATCATTTGCCGCAGCCGAACCTCGAATCGTGCCCTTGTTGGATAGTTGTTACCTGCCGCCTGCAAGCCATACTGCATCTGTTCGATGGCATGCTGGTCATCTCCGTTCAGGTAGTACAGTTCGGCTTTGGCACGAAAGACGCCGATGTTGTCCTTGAGACCGGTAGCAGTATCCTGCATGCGGCTCCAGACATCCGGGTCATCCGGGCGTTGTTCGATCATGTTTTCAAGGAGGGGGAGTGCTTTGGCGTAGTTGCCGGCTGCATTGAGGGCATCGACATCCAGCAGGGTGACGGGAACGCTGTCTGGGCTGATGTCAAGCTCATGGTTGAGCAATAGGAGTGCCTCAGCAGCCTTGTGGTCCTGAATCAGTAATTCACCGAGCAGATAGACATAGGCAATGCGGTGCGGGTCGCTGCTGATGAGCGAACGTGCCAGCTGTTCAGCAGCATCAAGATGGTTGAGCTTTTGATCAAGCTCGGCAGCATAGTAGCGGTTGATCTGTTCACTTTGATCAGGATGCTTGCCAGACAGGTTAAGATGCAGATTATTGAGCGTGGTTTTCGGGTCGCTGCTGTAAAACGCTTCGCTCCGTACCTTCATAAGTTCGAAATCAATGCTGTCGTCTGGGTAATGGACGTGGAACTGCGCGGCACGCGCTGCTGTGTCGGCGATACGCTCCGAGGTCAGAGGGTGATCCTGCAAGTAAGCAGGAATGGTCAGGCCGCCTTGGGTGATCTGCATGAGTTTCTGGAAAAAAGCCGGCATGGCGTTCGGGTCGATATGGGCATTCACCAGTGTCTGCAGGCCGATGCGATCGGCTTCCTGTTCGTACTGTCGGCTGTAGTGCAACTGTTGCTGTGCCAGTGCGGCCTGGGTCCCGGCGATGGCTCCCATGCCCGGATCACCATAGCTTTTGGAGGACAGAGCTACGGCTGCGGCCAGTGCGGCTAAATACCACCACATGTCATGGCGGGTATTTGCCAACATGCGGGCATAATGGCGCTGTTTAAGGTGACCAAGTTCATGGGCAAGAACGCCAGCCAGTTGCGCCTCATTGTCAGCATAAAGGAACACGCCAACGTTAAAGCCGACAAAGCCACCAGGGACGGCAAAGGCATTGATGTCCGTTGAGTCGATCAATACGATGCTCAGGTCTGGGTGGTTCAAAGGGGTGTTGAAGGCAAGTCGGTAAAGCAGGTGCTCAAGGTAGTCAGAGACCAGCGGATCCGATAAGGTTGGCACAGAACCCCGAAAACTTCGTTCATACGCCCGGCCGAGTTTATACTCCTGCTGGGGGCTGATGGATGCAGTCTGATCACCAAGGTCAGGAAGTGTGGTCTCTGCGTCAACCAAGGGAGTCGATGTTATCAGGATAGAAAGTAGAACCGGTATCAGGCGTGCCTGTGTTGAACGCAGCAGCGGGACAAGGGATGGCATAATCCACAATCAGGGATGAGTATTGGAGTGCAATGTTAGCACAGGTGCCTCCCGGCAAGCATGAAATTCAGGTCAAAAACCCGCATAAGGGCTAAAACCAAGCGGATTGAGGAGCAAAGTGCCTTGACCAAATCGATTAGAGATTGCAAGATAGTGCCCTTTATGGAAAAGGCTTTGCCTTTTCTAACCTTTCCCGATTCAACTAAGCTGAGGATTCCATGAAGGCTCTTGTCGCGGTAAAGCGTGTTGTCGATTACAACGTGAAGGTACGGGTAAAGTCCGATCATACCGGAGTCGAGTTGACGAATGTCAAAATGGCCATCAATCCGTTTTGCGAAATTGCGGTTGAAGAAGCCGTTCGTCTGAAAGAGGCAGGTATTGTGACCGAGATTATTGCGGTTACTGTTGGACCTCAGGCTGCCCAGGAACAGCTGCGCAGTGCTCTGGCCGTGGGTGCAGACCGGGCTATTCTGGTACAGACCGAGGATGAAGCACAGCCTCTGGCTATTGCCAAAATCCTGAAAGCCATCGTCGATGAGGAACAGCCTCAGGTCATCCTGCTGGGAAAACAGGCCATTGATGGCGATAACAACCAGACGGGACAAATGCTGGCCGCCCTAGGTGGCTACAGTCAGGGCACCTTTGCGTCCAAACTGACTTTCGTTGATGGCAAAGCCCAGGTCATGCGCGAAATTGATGGTGGTTTGCAGACTTTGTCGCTGACGTTGCCGGTGGTAGTGACCACGGATCTGCGTCTTAACGAGCCACGTTATACCTCATTGCCAAACATCATGAAGGCCAAGAAAAAGCCATTGGATATCAAGTCACCGGCAGATTATGGCGTATCGACCACACCAACCATCAAGACTATCAAGGTTGAGCCTCCGCGTGAGCGTCAGGCGGGTGTGATCGTCAAAACTGTTGAAGATCTGGTCAGCAAGCTCAAGAACGAAGCCAAGGTAATCTGAGAAAGGAGATGGTACGATGACAATTCTTGTGGTTGCAGAACATAATCAGGTATCCCTGCATCCTTCAACTCTGAACGCCGTTGCTGCAGCACGTGCGGTAGGTGCTGATATTCATGTGCTGGTCGCCGGTCATCAGTGTCAATCCGTGGCTCAGGCTGCTGCCCAGGTTGAAGGTGTTGCCAAGGTTCTGGTTGCGGATGCTCCGGTTTATGCCCATCAACTTGCAGAAAACCTGTCTTCCCTAGTGTTTTCCCTAGCTTCTGCCTATGGCCACATCCTGACGCCCGCAACAACGACAGGCAAGAACTTTCTGCCCCGTGTGGCGGCGTTGCTTGATGTGAACCAGATCTCTGAAATTTCCCGGGTTGTTTCCCCAGATACTTTTGAACGTCCGATTTATGCTGGCAATGCCATCGCAACGGTGCAGTCAACAGATCGGGTCAAAGTGATTACGGTTCGCAGTACGGCATTTGATCCGGTGGCTGCTACGGGTGGCTCCGCCAGCATTGAAACAGTATCCGATACAAGTGACTCGGGTCTCTCCAGTTTTGTCGGGGAAGAACTTGCCAAGTCAGAACGTCCTGAATTGACTGCAGCCAAAATTGTCGTGTCCGGTGGTCGAGGCATGGGCAATGGTGACAACTTCAAGATTCTTTATGCGCTGGCTGACAAGCTGGGTGCTGCGGTTGGGGCATCACGTGCCGCGGTGGACGCAGGATTTGTGCCGAACGATATGCAGGTTGGACAGACTGGAAAGGTGGTGGCTCCCCAACTGTATGTGGCTGTTGGTATCTCCGGTGCTATTCAGCATCTGGCAGGTATGAAGGACTCGAAGGTGATTGTTGCCATTAACAAGGATGCAGAAGCACCTATTTTCCAGGTCGCTGATTACGGGTTGGTGGCAGATTTGTTTGAAGCAGTTCCGGCTATGGAAAATCTGGTCTGAAATGAGAGTGTTCCGGTCTTGTCTTGAGAGACAGGGCCGGAAGTTTGAATACAACTGTGGCCTTCTGGCCTTTTTCTTTTTTTTGTTCGTACGAGGAATGTTATGCAGGTGGCGCGCGAGGTGGTATCGTTGACCCAGACCCGGATGACGGTTACCCTGACATCGGATCGGGTACAGAAGGCCTATGATGAAGAGCTGGCCAAGGCACAGAAATCAGTTCGGATCAATGGATTTCGGCCTGGTAAAATCCCGCTCTCCGTTGTGCGTCAGCGCTATGGTGCCGCGATCCGCAAGGATGTTGTCCAGACGCTGGTTCAGCAGACTATTGCTTCGCTGGTTGAGGAAGAGCAGATGGACCTCGTCGGTTATCCGATGATCGAGCAGTTGGATCAGGAAGTTGGCAAAGATTTGTCTTTTGTGGCACTTTTTGAGGCATTCCCGCCGATACATCTGGATCAGTTGTCCTCATTGAGTGTTCATCGGCCAGAAGTTGAAATTACCGAAGCCGATGTTGATGAAATGCTGTTGACCCTGCGCCGGCAGGTTGCTACCTGGGATGTTGTGCAGCGTCCCATTGCAGCTGGAGATCGGGTCACTCTATTGCTGGGTGAAAAACCAGTTGATGGGGACGTGGTGGCCGAGTTGGACGATGTAGACTGGAGCAATGCCCAGCTTGAGCAGCTCATGCTGATTGAAAGTCAGCCAGCCCTTGATGGTCTGGACGCTCTTTATGGTATGGAAGCTGGGGCGAGCAAGATGCTTGATTTGACTTTCCATGAATACCATCCTGAGAAGGGTTGCAGTATTGATGTTGTGGTTCGGATGCCTGTTCGGGTTGAAAAGGTTGAGGAAGCCGTATTACCCGAAGTGGATGCTGAGTTCATGGCCCGTTACGATGATCAGGAATCAGCGGACCTGGAAAGCTTCCGTGGGCGCCTCAGGGAACTGATGCAAAATGAAGTGGGCAAGGCGGTGACCCGAATTCTGAAGCGTGGCGTGTTCCTGCAGATTGCGGACCTGAATCCGGAAGCCCAAGCCCCACGCGCGCTTGTTGGCCCCGAATTGAGTCGGATTGGCAAGACGCTCGAGACACTGCGCGGGATTGAACGAATCAAACTGACCGGCCTCGATCAGGATCAACGTATGCAACGCTTTACGGGTGAGGCCGAACAGTCTGCACGGATTGCACTGGTGATTCGCTCAATTGCCAAGGCCCAGAGCCTCAAGGTTAATGAGCAACGTCTGTACGAAGCAATCTCCAAAGTTGCTATGTTGTATGAGAATCCAGGCCAAGTCTTCGAGTTCATGTTGCGTGATGAAAATGCCCGACGCAGCCTTGAATTTGATGTGCTGAGTGATCAGGCCTTGGAATGGGCTTTGGGTCAGGTCCAGGTGCAGAGTGATGTTGTTGGATATCGTGAAGTCTTTGCCCGTATTCCATCGGCACTGGCAGGTTGACCATCAGAACATGGTTGATGGTTCCTGTGGTCCTTGACAGTCTGGAATGACTGGTCCACCATCATTCCAGACTTGAATGGGATTTGATTTCTGGTAGGACTGAATCGAGAGCGTATGTTATGAAGAATGACTTAGCGATGCCTGGATGGGGCGGTGCATATACCAGTGCATCAGGACTTGTACCCATGGTGGTGGAGCAATCCCCACGGGGAGAGCGGGCTTTTGATATTTATTCCCGTCTGTTGCGTGAGCGGGTGATCTTCATTGTCGGGCCAATTGAAGACCATATGGCCAATCTGATCGTAGCCCAACTGCTTTTTCTTGAGTCGGAAAATCCGGATAAGGATATTCATCTTTACATCAATTCACCGGGTGGCTCCGTGTCGGCAGGGATGGCGATTTTTGATACCATGCGGTTTATCAAGCCGGATGTTTCAACCATGTGCTTGGGCATGGCGGCCAGCATGGGCGCTTTTCTGCTCTGTTCCGGTAGCAAAGGCAAACGCTATTGTCTGCCGAATGCCCGGGTGATGATCCATCAGCCATTGGGTGGCTTTCAGGGACAGGCCTCGGATATTGCGATTCATGCCCAAGAAATCCTGAAAACACGCGACAAGCTGAACCGGATTATGGCAGAAAACTGCAATCAGCCCCTTGAACGGCTTGAAAAAGATACTGATCGGGATAACTTCATGGACGCCCAGGAAGCCCTGAGTTATGGTTTGGTGGATCACGTTTTGGAAAAGCGTCAATGACATGGCGTTTGGTCCTTATTGAGGAAGCAAGATGACTGATGATCGTCATGGTCGGGATGACGGCAAACTGCTGTATTGTTCCTTCTGTAACAAAAGCCAGCACGAAGTCCGCAAGCTAATTGCGGGCCCTACTGTTTTTATTTGCGATGAGTGTGTCGCTCTCTGTAATGATATTATCAGGGAGCACATTCTGGAAGATGATGAAGCCAATAAAGGTGATCGGCTTCCGACTCCGCATGAGATCAAGGAATCGCTGGATGACTATGTCATAGGACAGGATCAGGCCAAGCGGGTTCTTGCTGTTGCGGTCTATAATCATTACAAGCGCCTGCGGGCGGGAATGAAAAAAGCTCAGAGCAAGGGGCACAGTACGGATGTAGAATTATCCAAGAGCAATATCCTGCTGATTGGATCAACAGGTTCCGGAAAGACCCTGCTTGCTGAAACCTTGGCCCGTTTGCTCAATGTGCCCTTTACGATGGCGGATGCGACAACATTAACGGAAGCCGGTTATGTTGGGGAGGATGTTGAAAACATCATTCAGAAGCTCTTGCAGAAATGCGACTATGATGTGGAGCGAGCTCAGCAGGGTATTGTTTATATTGATGAAATCGACAAGATTTCACGAAAAAGTGACAACCCGTCCATCACCAGGGATGTCTCTGGTGAAGGTGTGCAGCAGGCATTGCTCAAGCTGATTGAAGGCACGGTAGCCTCGGTGCCGCCTCAGGGTGGCCGGAAACACCCCCAACAGGAATTCCTGCAGGTTGATACATCGAACATCCTCTTTGTTTGTGGTGGTGCCTTCGCGGGTCTTGAGAAGGTTATTCGCAGCCGTTCGGATCAAAGTGGCATTGGTTTTGCGGCCTCGGTCAAGAGTCCCTCCGATGACAAGAACATTGGTGAAGCGTTGAAGGAAGTTGAGCCGGAAGACCTGATCAAGTTCGGATTGATTCCTGAATTTGTGGGTCGTCTGCCGGTGGTCGCAACGCTGGAGGATCTGGACGAAGACGCACTTATGCAGATTTTGACGGCGCCGCGCAATGCGCTGACCAAACAGTACATCAAACTCTTTGGTATGGAAGGGGTCGATCTGGATTTCAGGGAAGAAGCCCTGCGCAAGGTGGCGCAAAAGGCCATGATTCGCAAGACGGGTGCGCGTGGATTGCGTTCTATTCTCGAAAATGCCTTGCTTTCGACCATGTATGATCTGCCGTCGTTGCAGGGTGTGTGTAAAGTGGTCGTGGATGAGTCTGCCATAGAGGGTCAGTCAAAACCCTTGCTGATCTATGAGCAGTCTGAGCCTTCCAAGGCAATGCCTGAATAAGGAATCCGTGGAAGTTTCTTCAAGGCTGGATCAAAATATTGGGTTTGCCCCTTGAACTCAATGATTCAGCCACGATATCAGGAGAATAAGGTCTTTTTTGGCTCGGCTACCCCGCCGGGCAAATAAAGGCCAATCCGCCTTCTTTGAGAGAAATTTCATGTCTCGGATCGATCTGGCTTTACCCCTGTTGCCCCTGCGTGATGTCGTTATCTATCCTTACATGGTTATTCCGCTCTTTGTTGGTCGGGATAAGTCCATACTGGCTCTTGAGGCCGCTATGGATGCCGACAAAAAAATTGTGCTGGTCACTCAGCGGGATGCCCAGGAAGATGACCCGGATCAGGACGGTTTGTATGGCATGGGGACCATATCCCGAATTCTGCAACTGCTGAAGTTGCCGGATGGTACGGTCAAGGTGCTGGTTGAAGGTGAACAGCGGGCGGTATTGCGTCAGGCACGAATGGTGTCTGCGGGATATGTGCTTGCCGATATTGACATCGTTGCCGAGAGTCGCACGGACGAGGATACACGGCTGCTGGCGCGATCGTTGCTGAATCAGTTTGAGCAATACGTCAAACTCTCCAAAAAGATTGCTGATGAAGTGCTGAGTTCAGTCTCGGCCATTGAAGAACCACATCGGCTTGTTGATACCATCGCGGCCCATCTGTCGTTAAGGATTGAGGACCGGCAGCAGTTGCTTGAATCCATTGACCTTAATTTACGGGTTGAACAACTGATAGCATTGATGGAAAGCGAGATGGATATCCTGCGAATCGAGAAGAGGATTCGTGGGCGTGTCAAGAAGCAGATGGAGAAAAGTCAGCGCGAGTACTATCTGAATGAGCAAATGAAAGCCATCCAGAAAGAACTGGGAGATCTTGACGAAGTACACAACGAAGCTGCCGAGTTGCAGAAAAAGGTTGAACAGTCCGGGATGCCTCCAGAAGCACGGCGCAAGGTTGATCTTGAGTTGCGCAAGTTGCGCATGATGTCGCCGATGTCAGCAGAAGCAACCGTTGTACGCAGCTATATTGACTGGATGCTGCAGGTTCCCTGGAAGAAGCGCAGTAAGGTTCGCATTGATTTGCCCAAAGCTCGTACATTGCTGGACCGGGACCATTTTGGGTTGGAGGAGGTTAAGGAGCGTATCCTTGAGTATCTCGCCGTGCAAAGTCGGGTCAAACAGATACGGGGGCCGATACTCTGTCTTGTTGGCCCTCCAGGTGTAGGCAAAACGTCGCTGGGTCAGTCTATTGCGCGTGCAACTCATCGTGAGTTTGTGCGTATGGCTCTGGGTGGTGTGCGCGATGAGGCTGAAATTCGTGGTCACCGTCGTACCTACATTGGTTCATTGCCAGGCAAACTCATTCAGAAGCTGAGCAAGGTTGGTGTGCGTAATCCTTTGTTCCTGCTTGATGAAATCGATAAGCTTGGTTCGGATATGCGAGGCGATCCTGCATCGGCGCTTCTAGAAGTCCTTGATCCGGAACAGAACAAGGCCTTTAACGATCATTATCTTGAAGTTGATTACGATCTTTCTGAGGTCATGTTTATCTGCACCGCCAATTCAATGAATATTCCCGGGCCCCTGCTGGATCGTATGGAAGTCATTCGGATTCCAGGGTATACCGAAGATGAGAAGACCAGTATTGCCCGGCGTTATTTGCTGCCCAAGCAAATTGAACGTAATGGATTAAAGGAAAATGAGCTGCAGATTGACGACGATGTCGTGCGTGACCTGATTCGGTATTATACCCGAGAAGCAGGCGTCCGGGGACTGGAGCGTGAGTTATCCAGGCTTTGCCGCAAAGTCGTTAAGGAGTCTGTCCTGCTGGATCGTCAGGGTGAGCGTGTACTGACGACCGCTGATCTGGAACACTATTCGGGTGTGCGCCGCTTCAGTTACGGGGAAGCAGAGAAGGAAGATCAAGTTGGACTGGTTACTGGGCTTGCCTGGACATCTGTTGGTGGTGATATCCTTACCATTGAGGCCGTTGTCGTGCCGGGTAAGGGCAGAATACACAAGACGGGTTCCCTCGGTGATGTCATGCAGGAGTCAATTGCCGCTGCGTTGACGGTGGTTCGTGCACGGAGCCGGTCTTTGGGTATTGCTGCCGATAGCTTTGAAAAACATGATGTTCATGTTCATATCCCTGAGGGTGCCACACCCAAGGATGGTCCGAGTGCCGGCATTGCCTTGTGCACGGCGATTGTCTCTGTGCTGACCGGTATTCCAGTACGCGCCAATGTTGCCATGACCGGAGAAATTACCTTGCGTGGTCAGGTATTGCCGATTGGCGGGCTTAAGGAAAAACTGCTGGCAGCACACCGTAGTGGTATTCATACCGTCCTGATCCCGGAAGAGAACGTGCGTGACCTTAAGGAGGTTCCTGAAAACATCAAGCAGGCACTGGATATTCATCCGGTACGTTGGATTGATCAGGTTCTCGATCTGGCGTTAAATGCGCCGCTTAGGCCCTTGCCCGTGAATGAGGTTGATGCAGTTGCTAGCAAAGGCGAGGATGAAGGCGAGGATCGACCGAGCACACATTGACAGACATCCTTGGTGTCTAGCTTCATGCCGTGATCATCCAACTGGCTTTCCAAGGACTGCCTGCTGGTTCACGGGGAGGCATGGAGAGGCTTGGAGAGGTTCATGTTGTAAATTATGGCGCGAATATGCAGTTGATCAGGCAAAACTTTCCTGGTGCACCTTTTCCTGAATCATGGCCCGATCATCCAGAACTGGCCAAAGCAGTGCAGTTAATTGCGGCGGGACAGAAAGATGAGGCGTATGCCGTATGTCATAGGCTGGTTCATGACAAAAAGGTGGAGCCGTTTAGTCGGTATTTGATGGCATTGTGTGCGCTTGAATGTGGCGAATTCATGGAAGCACAGGCTCAGATTGAGCGTGCGCTTCTATTGAATCCGCAGAATTTTGCTTTTTTGGATTTACTGGCCGTTATTCATGATCGTGCCGGCCGGGTTGAGATGGCGCTTGATGTGCTTCTCGAATTGGGTAACGCGTTTATGCGGTGTCATGATTTGGACCGCGCGATGGCAGTATATCGCCTCATTATTGCCAAGGATTCCCAGAGAATGGCTGCCTATGCCAATCTTGGGCTCGTGATGGGTTTGAGTGGTGCATACGTCGAGGCTGCCAAGTCCATTTTTGTCGCAGTCTTGTTGGTTAGTAGGGTTCATCCTTCTCTTCCTCCTCTTGTACGTGATCTGGAACGTCATATTCACTTTTTGGCCGAAGCAGGGGCGGGAATTTTAGAAACTTCTCCGACTGGGGTAGTGAATCATGTTGATGAAGTGCTGACCAGTCTTGGCAGGGTTCTCAGCAACCTGAGAATGACTGAATGGGCTACAGCATGCCATCGTATGGCGATTGAAATTCGTCCTGCATCAGCACTGGCTCATTGGAATCTTGCACTTGAACTGCTTTTGTCAGGTCATTATTCCGAAGGATGGTCCGAGTACGAATGGCGCTGGTTGAGAGAACCCACCATGAATCAGCGACGCAGGTTGCCTGTTCCTCGTTGGTTGGGGCATCGGCCATTGCCAAAGCGCATTATGGTTTTTGCTGAGCAGGGGTTTGGAGACACGCTTCAGTTTGCACCTCTTGTATCTCAGCTTGCTGAGCAAGGAGTGCGGGTGGTGTTTCAGGTTTACCCACAACTTGTACGTTTGCTTGCCCATAATATGAACAATGAACATGTAACAGTTATGTCGCTTCCGGGTCATCCCGATCTGATGGGTACAGATGAACCGGTCGATTCTTTTGTCGCATTGATGAGCCTTGCTCATTTTATGAGGCTGGATTCGAAGACGCTGCCGTTACAGAAGAATGTTCTGGTTCCCGTAGATGAGGATGTGGTTCGTTGGGCACAATGGCTGGGACCGGCAAGCCGCTGGCGCATTGGTATCGCTTGGTCCGGGAATGTAAACCAGACCGATAATCTGGCGAGATCGTTGCCCAAAGCAGACTTGATGCGACTCTTGCAGGTCAATGGTGTGGAATGGATTTCCCTGCAGGTTGGAGAGAGGAATGCCGACTTTGCGGACTGTGCTGGCAGGAATCCCGTTTCGCAATTGCAGGATTTTGCAGATACGGCGGCGCTCATTCAATTGGTTGATATGGTTATTACCGTTGATACCGCTGTTGCACATCTGGCTGCTGCCATGGGTAAAACAGTGTGGGTACTTCTGGCCTTTGCATCTGATTGGCGATGGGGTATCGAGGGTGAGGCGTCAAACTGGTATCCATCGGCCCGACTCTTTCGTCAGAAGACGATTGGAGGGTGGGATGGGGTCGTTGGACAGGTAATCAGCGAATTAAATCTTCTAAGTATGCAATGAACGCGTTGTGCAAGATTGTTCGTGTTGGTGACGCGCATAACAAATGAGTTAATCTTTGGATTCGACACGAGGCTGCAAAGATGGCAGGAAGTAATATTAGCCAACTTGTGCAATAATCCGTTAAAATTATTGTTGTGATAATCAGGCATGGTTGGAACAACGGTGTTTTGACTGACTGCTGTCTATGGTCGGTGGCATCAATTCTTATTGCCTTATGCAGGATATTGTTAGTCTTGAGTGGCGCTGTCAGGCGGCTTGGCAATGTTTCAAGGTGTCGGGTAATGCTGAGAATAACTGCAATTTTGCATCATGCCTTGACACTTGCACTAGGGGATAGGTATAAAATGCAGTCCGTCGAGGGTGCGGGTGATTCGGGCTGAGGCTGGGTCGGCGCAGGTTTTATTTCAACACAGAGCAGAGCTGCAAGGGGTTAAATGTGAATAAATCGGATTTAGTGGACGCTATTGCGGAAGGCGCAGAATTAACCAAGGCTGACGCTGGGCGTGCCTTGGATGCTCTGCTGGATGCTGTGACTCAGGCATTGAAGTCAGGGGATACCGTAACCTTAGTTGGTTTCGGAACTTTTGCGGTTAAGGATCGTGCAGCACGTACAGGACGGGATCCACGTTCGGGTAATGAAATCCAGATTGCTGCCAGCAAGGTTCCTGGATTTAAGCCAGGCAAAGTTCTGAAGAGCAGTGTCAACGTCTGATACTCGCCGTGCGCTGTTTTGAATGACTCCTCAGGCAGAATATGCCTGAGGATTTTTGTTTGCTGGGAACATGTTTTTAATAGAATGTTTCTTTTTCAGAAGTGCCGGTTAGCAAGGGGTGTGTCATGGAAAAGTTTCGTGAATTGGTGCAGGGATGGCTCGGTACATTTCTGATGGTTTTGTTGCTGGTTCCATTCGCCTTTTTTGGCATTGAATCCTACTTCAGTGGTGGCCATTCCCAGCAGGCTGTGGCAACGGTCAATGGTGAGGACCTGACGCAGCCCGAGTTTGATCGAGCCTTTGATGCTGAGCGGCAGCAGATGCTGAGCCAGCTGCCACCAGATGCGGATCCTTCGCGCATTGCTCTTGGCCCCCTGCGCCAGAAGGTGCTGGACGCCCTGATCAACCGTAGTGTGGAACGGCAGGCCGCGGAAGCACTTGGGTTGATTTTTCCTGATAACCAGGTCTGGCCACTTATTGCCCAGATACCCGCCTTCCAGGGTGAGGATGGCAAGTTTGATCCCAACCGGTTCCAGATGTTCCTGCGCAGCCGGGGCTTTACTGAAGCGGGCCTGATTCATGATATTGAAGTAGGTGGGCAGATTCAGCAACTGGAGATTGGAATGTCATCAGCGTTCACTCCAGCTCCGGAAGTCCAGCGCTTACTCGCTCTTGATGCCCAAAGCCGCGATGTCGGATACGTCGTTGTGCCTCAGAAAGTTCTGCTTGGCAATGTGCACGTTACCCCTGGTGAGGTTGATGCCTACTTTAAGGCCCATGCGGCGGCTTATCAGGTTCCGGAACGCGCCAAGGTTGATTATATTGAACTGCATCAGGATGACCTGCGTTCGAAGGTGCAGGTTACTGCTGAAGACATCGCTAAAGCCTATCAGGATGCAGTCAAATCTCTGGCGGCACAACAGCAACGTCATGCCCAGCATATCCTGATCAAGGTGGATGCACAAACTCCCGATGCGGTTGCCTTGCAAAAGATTCGGTCTATTGCAGCACAGCTTCAGCCTGATGGAAGCAATTTTTCTGATCTGGCGAAAAAGTATTCCCAAGACCCTGGTTCTGCTAGTAATGGCGGAGACCTAGGCTATGCCGACAAAGGACAGTTTGTTCCGCAATTTGATCAGGTGCTTTTTGCACTGAAACCGGGTGAAATGTCGCAACCGGTACGTACCCAGTTTGGTTATCACATCATAAGGCTCATTGATATCAAGAAGTCTGATGTTCCGTCCATGGACAGCATGAAGGAACAATTGACCCAGGCAGTTCAGCAGCAGAAACTGGCCCAGCTTTTTTCTGATCAGGTCAATGATATGAATGATACGATGTATGAGGCGTCTGATCTCAAGGATCCATCACAGAAGTATCATTTGCCGATTCAGACTACGGACTGGTTTTCAGCACAGTCTGGAACCTCAATTGCTTCCAGTCCCAAACTCCGTGCCATGGCCTTTACGGATGATGTGTTGCATGATGGCAAGAACTCAGCGGTTGTCGAACTGGCTAAGGGGGATGTTGTCTGGATTCATTTAAATGCACATGAGGCTGCGCGTCCCCAGACCGAACAGGAAGCTCGTCCGGCCATTGAGGCTCTTCTGATAACGCAAAAGGCCCAGCAGACTGGTCATGCCGAAGCGCAAGCATGGAAAAAGGCTATAGAACAGGGTGCCAGTCCCGCCAGTGTTGTAAAAATCAATGGTGTTCAGTGGGTCACACAAAGTATTAATCGATCCAGCAAACTTCCTGATAATGCCATGCTGGAGACTCTTTACTGGATGCCTCGCCCGGACCAAGGGCACCCCAGCATCAAGGTTCTTGATCTCAAGGATGGGATTGCTCTGCTTCAAGTCTTGGCAGTGCATGATACGGATGCCTCGCATGCGCGTATTCCCGCCGATCAGGCAGCAAAAATGCTGAACCAGATCTGGGCAGCACAGTATGAGGCAGATTTTATCCATGCTATCAAGAGTCATGCCAAGGTCGTCACCACATCCTTGGGGCAGTCGCTTCTTCAGGGCAAGACAGCAGAAGGAAATTAGGATAAGACCTTATGGTCCGGCGGGTTTTCTTTGTCTGTGGTACGGATACTGAGGTCGGTAAAACCTTTGTGTCCTGCGCATTGTTAAGAAACGCTCGTGGACAGGGTTTGCGTGTTTATGCCCTGAAGCCGGTTGCCTCTGGAGGGCAGTATCATCCCGGGCATCGGCGACTGGAAAACTTGGATGCCCGTGCCTTGGCAGAGGCATCTAGTGAGAAGCTGCCCTATGAACAGGTCAATCCGGTCTGTCTTGAGGCAGCTGTAGCGCCTCATCTGGCTGCTATGCAGGCCGGTCGGGTGCTAAGGCTTAATGCCTTGCTGGGGCAGGTGCGTGGTGCCTTGTCCTGCCCGGCAGATCTCGTCTTGATCGAGGGGGCAGGTGGCTGGCGTACACCGCTGGATCCCCGGGCGCGTACTGGTCTGAATCATCTTGCCCAGTCACTGGGCTGTCCGGTTATCATGGTGGTTGGCATGCGGCTGGGGTGTATCAATCATGCCCTGCTGACCGTTGATGCGGTGCGCGCTGATGGTCTTGAGCTTGCTGGATGGGTTGCCAATGTCCTTGATGTAGATATGCCCCTTCTTGCTGAAAATATTGAATCATTGCGGTCGTTGATTGCTGCGCCATTTCTTGGGATTCTGAATCGCGATGACTTTTCGGGGGCGGGTCTGGATCTTGGTTTGCTAGGCCTTGGCCGGTAATTTTTTGCCGCATGGCGGAAAAATATTTCCTGTTCTTGCTGATCGTGCTACATTAAAAATGTATCAATGATTGAGATGGAGGTGTGGTATGAATATGTCCATGCTTTCGAACGGTGTCGGTGGGCTGATGCAGACGATGTACAAGCTGCAGCAGAATGCCCAACAGGTTGCGTCATCCTCAGCCCAACAGGGTGGTTTCTCCAGTATGAGTTCTACCGCTGTTGCGCAGCAACAGCTGCTCTTGCAGGCTGAAGCGGACGTCAAAACGGTCTCGACAGCGGATCAGATGCTGGGAACCACGATCGACACGCGAGCATGATGGCTTCTGCGATGCCGATGGTAAATATTACTCTGCCATGGTAGGTATTTGGCTATAATTGGCCTGTAAAGTATTATCATTGTTACAGGAGCGCTTTTATGCCTAGTCAAATGCGGGGAGTTTCTGCTCTTTCAGTGGGTATCTTGATCCTGTTTTTGGGTTTGATGGCAAAGATTCTAATTGCTACAATTCCGGCTTATTATGAAAATTTTATGCTGAATCGGATTGTTGGGCAGTTGTCTCTGGATGAGGCAAGCAAAAACAAGACGGCTGATCAGATTCGTGGGGATTTGAATTTGCGTTATACGCTCAACAATGTCACCGTGCCTGCTTCTGCCGTGTCTATTAACAGTGATGACAGTGGCATGCATTTTGATGAGGATTATGAAGTTCGTAACAATATTTTTGGTAATCTTGATGTTGTGATGCACTTTAAGCGTTCGTTTGATGTGTCCGGAGGCAATCATTCTGGAAATTGAGCTACGTCTGCAGGAGCGTCTAGGTTATCGTTTTAAGGATCAGTCTTGGCTTGAGCTTGCCCTGACCCATCGCAGTGTTCACAGTACCCGTAACAATGAACGGCTTGAATTCTTGGGTGATTCTTTGTTGGGGTTAATCATCAGTGCCTATCTTTATGATGCGTTTCCGGCTTCTTCAGAGGGGAGTCTGACTCGGTTGCGATCTTTTCTGGTGCGCGAATCCACCTTGGCAGATGTGGCACGCTCGCTTGATCTGGGGAGTGTTCTACGTCTGGGTGCTGGAGAGGTTCGTACGGGTGGGTTTCGCCGGGATTCCATTCTTGCTGATACTCTTGAGGCTTTACTGGCGGCTGTATTTCGTGATTCTTGTGAACTGGCAATCTGTAGAGACTGTGTTCTGCGCTGGTATGGCGCGCGCTTGCTGGGGCTTTCTGCAGATCAGGAAGTCAAGGATGCCAAGTCACGCCTGCAGGAGTGGTTGCAGGCACGACATAGTGACCTGCCGGAGTACACGGTTGTGCAGATATTCGGTCCTGACCATGACCAGCACTTTAAGGTAGAATGTCGGGTTGATGTTCTAAAAGATCCAGTGCAGGGTCAGGGTGGAAGTCGGCGTTATGCGGAACAACAGGCAGCAGAGCGGACATTGGCGCTTCTGCTTCAGGAGAATAAAGAGTGACCGAAGAACATGACGACGTGATCAGTCGTTTCTTTCAATCAGATGCTGCTGTGCCTGCTGATTACCGTTGTGGCTATGTTGCCATTGTTGGTCGGCCGAATGTCGGAAAATCAACGTTGCTGAACCACATCTTGGGACAGAAATTATCCATTACATCCCGCAAGCCGCAGACAACCCGGCATCGTTTGCTGGGAATTCATACCACTGATCAAGCGCAGGTTTTGTTTGTTGATACCCCAGGCATGCATCGACAGCAGACCAAGGCGATCAATCGCATCATGAACCGTTCTGCCCAGCATAGCTTACAGGATGTTGCGGCGGTACTTTGGGTGGTTGATGCCAAGCGATGGACTGAGGAAGATGACTGGATTCTTGAGCGTATTCGGGGGGTTCAGGTTCCGGTGCTTCTGGTGATCAATAAGGTTGACCGCTTTGCCGACAAAGCGGAACTGCTTCCAATTCTTGAGGCTTGTCATGCCAGACATGATTTTGAGGCAGTTGTTCCGGTATCGGCTCTGCATGGACAAAATCTCGATCGGCTTATGGCTCTGCTTCCGCCGCTTTTGCCTCTGGCACCTCCACTGTTTGCAGCCGATCAGATAACCGATCGCCCGGAACGCTTTCTTGTTGCTGAGCTGATTCGTGAAAAAATCATGCGTCAGTTGGGTGATGAGGTTCCCTATGAAGTGGCGGTTGAGATCGAGCGTTTTGAAGAAGAAGGTCGTTTGACGCGAATTCATGCCCTGATTCTGGTCGAACGGGAAGGTCAGAAGGCGATTGTGATTGGCGAGCGCGGTGAACGGTTAAAACGGATTGGATCCGAAGCGCGTCTTGATATGGAGCAATTGCTTGGGCGTCGGGTGATGCTGCATCTCTGGGTGAAGGTGCGCTCAGGATGGTCGGATGATGAGCGAGCTTTGCGAAGTCTGGGTTATGGGGATGATCATCCGGCATCATGAGTGAATGGTGTTATGTGTTGCACCAGAGGCCTTATCGAGAACATTCGGTGCTGGCGACCCTGCTGACAGCAACCGATGGTGTCTGTGCTGTTGTGGCTCATGGTGTTCGCGCACCTCGTCCAAAGATGCACCTTGTTGAATTTACGCGATTGTTATATTCTTGGCGAGGTCAGCGTGAACTTAAAACGCTGATCGGAGTTGAGCCGGTTGAGCCCTTGCAGACCCTGCAGGGGCTTTCTCTTTATCTAGGGCTGTATCTGAACGAACTCTGCTGCGTGCTGCTACCCGAAGGTCTTGCTGTGCCACGGCTCTTTCTTGGCTACTTTGATGCTATGCAGATTATGGGGCAGCCTGATGTGTCTTGGCAGACTCTTGAGCAGGTACTGCGTTGCTTTGAACATCAGTTGCTGCAGCAATGCAGCCATGAGCAGTTTTATGCCATTGAGGTTGATCGGGGCGAACCCATCCTGAGTGATGGCTATTATCAGTTGTGTGGGGAAGAGGGATTTATCCGGGCGTCATCCGGTTATCCTGGGGTATCACTTTTGGCCTTGAATGAGGATCGGCTCGAAAGTGCGCAGGAACGGCAAATCGCCCGGCAGGTTTTTCGTCTCTGGCTGCAGGCACGATTGCCAGGTCGGGTCCTGAAGAGTCGGGTCATGCTGCAGGAACTTTGGCCGGTTTTGCGTGGGACACATTCTTGATCTGAAAAAGTAATCAGTTGCCCCGTTTATCCGACGAACTGGAATAGTCAGTCAGTATTTTTTCTTCCATCAATATGGTATATTTTGTCCATATTTAATAAATTTTTTCGGTCGATCAGGAAGACTTTGGTCACTTTTTTGTGACTTACTTGGCGTTTGGCCAGATTCTACCGATTTGTGCGTAGACCTCTGCGGCATCTCATTGTTCTATGCCCGTGGTTTTGGAACTTGTCTTGTGTGTGGGGGTGGTTGGATGAATCGTGCATTTCGAACAGTCTGGAATGAATCTCTGGGCGCATGGGTGGCTGTTTCAGAATTGGCTAAGCGCAAGGGTCGGCCTGTTCGTTCGAGCGTCTCGCTGGCGGCAGGTTCTGCCACTGTTTTTCTGCTGGCGCAGGCACCTACCGCATGGTCTCTACCGCATGGGGCTGTGGTCCAATCGGGCCAGGCAAGTATTGGTTCTTCTTCCAGTTCCATGACGATTCAGCAGTCCTCGCAAAATCTGACTTTGAACTGGAATTCCTTTAACGTCGCCTCTGGCGAGCAGGTTAATTTTGTTCAGCCAAATAGCCAGGCCGTAGCCCTCAATCGTGTGGTTGGTGGACAGGCTTCAACCATTCTTGGTGAGATTCACGCCAACGGTCAGGTTTTTCTGGTCGATCCCCAGGGAGTGCTGATTGGGCCGGGTGCTGTGGTCAGTGCCGATTCTTTTCTGGCTACAACGCAGGATATTCAGTTTAATGGTAGTCATTGGGTTCTGAGTGGTACCGGCAAAGGTCGGGTGGTCAATCAAGGCACCATACGAACCGCCAAGGGTGGAACGGCCGCTCTGGTCGGGCAACTGGTTTTAAATTCTGGCCAGATTATTGCGCCCAATGGGCAGGTTATTCTGGCAGGTGGTCAGCAGGTGACCATTGATCTGGGGCAGAGTCTACAGGTTAGTGTCAATGCCAGTACGCTGAATACCTTGGTTGAAAATCAGGGTGCCATCATAGCTAATGGCGGTAGTGTCTACCTGACTGCTGGGGCAAGAGATACTCTGTTGTCCTCTGCAGTTAATAATTCGGGTCTGATACAGGCTCAGACAGTCAGCAAACATAATGGCCACATTGTTCTGCAGGCTGGTATGCAGGCAGGTACTGTCGAGGTCGGGGGTACACTCGATGCATCGGCCCCTGCGGGGGGTTCTGGCGGGTCAATCGAGACATCGGCCGCACACGTTCATGTTGCTCAGGACGCGGTTGTGACGACAGCCGCGGCGCAAGGGACGAATGGGACCTGGTTAATCGACCCCATGGATTATTCCATTGCTTCGAGTGGTGGCGACATCTCCGGCACGCAACTCAGCTCACTGCTGGATAAGAACAATATCGTCATTGATTCCCTGCAGGGCGCCAGCAGTAATGCATCCCTGGATGCTGTCTATGGTGCCAATGGTGGCAATATCTATGTTCAAGATCAAGTCAGTTGGTCGACCAATAATACCTTAAAGCTGAATGCCCAGCAGAGCGTTGTGTTCTCTGCCAAGGTGAGCAACAGTAATGGTGGTAGTCTGATCGTTCACGCTGATGATCAAGGTGTCGGCAAGGGCTCTATCTATAACAACAACGGCCTGATCAGCTTAAGTGGTGGCGGTGCGGTTGAGTTCTATTACAATCCAACAAGTTACAAGTCACCGATTGATTTTGGCGGGCTGGTGCAGGTTTCCGGGGCAACAACGTTTACGCCCTTCATGTTGGTGAACAGTGCTGCTAATCTGGGTGCTGTATCCAGTAATCTGTCGGGTAATTATGCGCTTGGTAAGGACCTGGATCTGACCAATGCGACGCTCAGTCCGATTGGTTCAGACACCACGCCTTTTTCAGGTATGTTCAATGGTCAGGGATTCAGCATCAGCAATCTGACCATGAAGGGGACCAGCGGCGGTGTTGGTTATGGGTTGTTTGTCGCCAATACGGGTACTCTTGAACATCTGGTTCTGAACAACATCAAAGTCAGCAGTTCTGGGTATGTTTTTACAGGCGGTCTGGTTGGGGTGAATCTGGGCACTATTGATGATGTTCAGGTTACAGGAACATCATCCGTGACCATGCTCTCGACACCTACGGATGGGAACTGGTCAGTAGGTGCAGTGGCAGGCGCTAGCGGTGTTGCGCTTACAACATCAACATCCGGTGGTGATGGGGATGATGTAACTACTTCAGTGTCTTTTGGCAAGTCAGGAACTATCAGCAACATCAGGGTTGAGTCCGGTGTCTCTGTTTCTGGTACCGATAATCTAGGTGGGGCGATTGGACTTTTGGGTGGTGGAACGGTATCTGGTTCCTACAGCAAGGCTAAGGTAACTGTTAGTGCCAATCCCGGTGATGGTGATGGCGATAGTGATGAAAACTACCAGAATTCTGCCGGTGGTTTTGTAGGCTGGATGGCTGGAGGAACGGTTAGCAACAGCTACAGTGCAGCCACGGTAGTGGATAGTTACTCAGGTTATGCATCGGGATTTGTTGGGGTATTAGGGTCATCATCTGGATCGCCAACGCTTGAGAATGTCTACAGCGTCAGTACGCTGAGTGGTTCAGGGGGTTCAGCCAGTTTTTATGGTCTTGGCTATGTGAATACTGATTCGGACAATGATGGTGATGCCGGTTCACCGAACCGCGATGACAGTGCAAGTGCAACCCTAACTCATGCGTACTGGGATAGTACTCTGGCCAAGGCTAGTGGCGTGACGCTGGTGAGCGATGCCACTAGTGCTGGTACTGCTGAATCCGATGCGGCGATGCAGCAGTCATCAACTTTTGCAGGGTTTGACTTCAGTCAGGTTTGGAGTATGGGTGGAAGTGGTTATCCATATCCTGTGCTGGATACTGCAGCGGGAGTGGTGTTTGAACACCCCCTGACTGTGGCGCATGAAGTTGCATCCAATAAGACTTACGATGGCACGACAACAGCAACAGTGTCCAATGGCTCGCTGCAGGGTGTTTTGTCGGGTGATACTGTTAAAATCACTGAATCCGGAACTTTTTCCCAAAAGGATGTAGGAAATAATTTAAAGGTTACGGTCAACGACTCGATTTCCGGTCAAAGTGCTTCTGGTTATGTTCTGGTAGAACCATCCAATCTTTCTGCTGACATCACGCCGAAGACGTTGACGGCTCTAGGTCTGGCTGCACAGAACAAAGTATACGATGGCACAACAACGGCACAAGTCTTGGGTGGTACACTGCAGGGTGTTGTTGCTGGTGATACGGTTGGCCTGAGCACGACCGGTAGCTTTGCCCAGAAGGATGTGGGTCAGGGTATTGCGGTATCGGTGGCGTTGACCAATAACAGCAAGGGTGACTATACACTGCAGCAGCCCAGCAACTTGGCGGCGAATATTACGCCTGCGAGCTTGCAGCTGACGGGTGAAGTAGCGCAGAGCAAGACTTACGATGGCACAACGACGGCACAAGTCTCCGGTGGCACACTGCAGGGTGTTGTTGCTGGTGATACGGTTGGCCTGAGCACGACCGGCAACTTTGCCCAGAAG
>JAJZHM010000080.1 GCA_021804485.1 Pseudomonadota bacterium
GATTGGCGTGGATGCTGATCAGGTGACCCGATTGGTCGAATCCATGCCTATTGGGGCCTGGATTGAACGGCTGGATCAGGATCCAGTGGACCGTTGCAAGCTGGTGGCCCGTATCCGGATTATTGACCGTATGATTTTTACCAATCGCCGTGGCATCAAGGTGCTTGAAGTCAGTTCCCGAATCATTGTGGAAAAGGCCCGAACCGGGCAATGGCGTTTACTTGATCGTTCCGAACAGTTGTTTGATCGTGCGCTTGAGTCCATTCTGGAAGGACTGCGTCGTCGCAAGGAAGGAACACCAGCATGACGGCGCTGCTCCTGCCTGAGGATGCTCTTTGGCGCCCTTCACCATTTGCTGACGAGCGACCAGAAGACGTACCAGTTTCGCTGGTTGTTGTGCATGGCATAAGCCTTCCTGCTGGTCAATGGGGAGGACCTTGGGTTGATGATCTGTTTATGGGGCGTCTTTATAATCAACCTGACCTACCACCGTACTTAAGTTCATTACAGTTTCTCAAGGTCAGTACGCATCTCTTTATCCGGCGCACCGGTGCGGTGGTTCAGTATGTTGCCTTGCAGCGACGTGCCTGGCATGCAGGGGTTTCCGTATGGCAAGGCAGGGAACGTTGCAATGATTACTCGATTGGTATTGAACTGGAAGGCAGTGATCATACGGCCTATGATGACCGACAGTACGCATCGCTGCAACGGGTCTTAGTGCAATTGAAGGCACAGGTGCCAACGCTGCAGGAAATTGTGGGTCATGAAGATATTGCTCCTGGACGAAAAACTGATCCAGGACCGGCGTGGAACTGGGAACGTCTTGTTTTGCCTGATGGCTTGTACTCACCGCACCAATCGGGAGGTTGCTCGTGAAACTTTTGCTCGTGCTTTTGGTCTGCTGGATCCATTCACGTTCAACCGTACCGTTACGACAGGTTGTGATGGGCCTCATGGGTCAGAGGCTGCAGGCAACGGCCATCTCTGAGGAGCCAACCCAGTCGCTTGTCTGGAAGCAATGGGGAATTGCCGGTGGCGTATTGGTGCTTTATGCCCTGCTGATGTTTCGCCTTTCCAGTCTGACTTGGGGTCTTTGGTATGATGGGATCAGTCTGTTGACGCTTTTGATGTTTACTGAGCCGATCCTGCCCGCTGAATGGGCCGGTATGGACCTTAGCGTTGCTGAAACAGGGGTAAGTCTGCAGGCTTTGCTGCAGCGTTGGCTCAACCAGTGGATCAGTCCCCTTTTCTGGTATGTTTTTCTGGGGCCTGTGGCGTTGCTTGCTTATGGGATAATTACCATCATCGTACCTGCCAATGCCCAGGAAATAGGGTATAGGCAGAAACTTCAGGTCTTCATGGACTGGGTGCCTGGGCGTTGTATGGCACTGGCTGTCGCCCTGCTGACCCATTTTATGGCCCGGATTGAAATTATTGAGCAACGTTTTCTGGTTTTTGAAGATAGTATTCCAATGCTTGGCACTCTGGTTCAGCTCGGAATCCAGGCTGAACTCGATCATGGGTCCAAGCCGGAACAAACGGCGAGTGCTTTGCAGAATCTGATGCATCGCGTCGGCATTTTTGCGCTGGTTGTTCTGTCACTTTTGACCATTTATGCTCTTTAGGATTTTTCTTCTCCTTTGCAGTTTGGCGCTGACAGGTTCAGTATTGGCGGCTCGTCTGATCAGCTTGGCGCCATCCATCACAGAAACCTTGGCTGCATTGGGTGCCTGTCCCTGGGTCATCGCTGCTGTTGGGGGTGAGGGAGTTCCGCAGTTTTGCCCCAAAGCCGCTGTACTTCTGGCAGCAGATGGCATGTGGAGTACCGAAGCATTAAAACGTTATGCCCCTGACCGGGTTCTGATCTGGACGGAGGGAACTGGGCAGAGTTTAAAGGGTCGACTGGAAACATCCGGTATGGCTGTAGCCAGCTTTTCTATCGAAAATCTGCAGGATATCCCTGCTATGACAGCGATATTGGCAAACTTTTCAGGCACCCGGTCGAATCTGCCTGCAGTGGACCGATACTGGGCGCAGCAGATTGCCAAGGTCAAGGAAGCTTATCAGTGGGTACCCTGGATGCCTGTATTCTATGAAGTCTGGCCTGCGCCGTTAATGACACTGAAACAGCATCACTATATTGCTGATGCCTTAGCACTGTGTCATCTGCGTTTGCTTGCGCCACAAACATCCCTGGAATCACCAACAGTTTCCCTGGAATGGGTCCTGCAGCAGCAACCTAGACGGGTTGTACTGCCTTTGGGCTTGCCGCTGCAGCCAGACTGGAGGCGGGCCGGCGTCCAGGTTCGTCAGGTTGACACCGCTGAACTGGAACGACCCAGTCCGCATATGCTGGATCAGTTGGAGCAGATTTGCCGTACCATTCGTAACTGAAGCTGAGGTCTCAGGGAGATCTTGAGACCTCAGGCAGACTGCTATACTGCTGGCAGTGATGTGGAGATTAATGATGACACAGCGAGATGCAAGGGATCAGGATCCGGTTGAGACGGAAGAATGGCTGGAAGCGCTTGAGTCGGTCGTACGCCAGGCAGGCACTGAACGGGCGCAGTATCTTCTCGAACGGTTGATGGCTGCAGGTGTCGAACAGGGGCTGAACCCACCCGGCCTCAAAACTCCCTATCTCAACACGATTGCCCGCCATCAGGAGGCTCAACGTCCCGGAGATCCCTGGATGGAACGCCGAATCCGGTCCCTGATTCGCTGGAATGCGCTTGCCATGGTGATGCGCGCCAATGAAGATGGTGAAGAGTTGGGTGGACACATTGCCACTTTTGCCTCCAGTGCCACGCTTTATGATGTTGGGTTCAATCATTTTTTTCGTGCACCCAATCAGGACTTCGCTGGTGATCTTCTGTACATTCAGGGTCATTCGGCACCAGGAATCTATGCTCGCTCCTTTCTCGAAGGCCGGATCAGCGAGCAACAACTTGAAAATTTTCGCCGTGAAACGGCAGGAAAGGGGCTGTCTTCCTATCCGCATCCCTGGTTGATGCGTGATTACTGGCAATTTCCGACCGTGTCCATGGGGCTTGGTCCGATCATGGCCATCTATCAGGCTCATTTGCTCAAATACCTGATCAATCGCGGCATGCTGAGCGAACAGCAGCGCAAGGTCTGGGCTTTTTTGGGGGATGGCGAAATGGATGAGCCCGAATCCCTTGGAGCGCTGGCACTGGCCGGTCGGGAGCGACTGGATAACCTGATTTTTGTGGTTAATTGCAATCTGCAACGGCTGGATGGTCCGGTTCGTGGTAATGGCAAGATCATTCAGGAACTCGAAGGGGTATTTCGTGGTGCAGGCTGGAATGTCATTAAAGTCGTCTGGGGCAGTGGTTGGGATAAGCTGCTGGAACGGGACAAGACCGGCCTCCTTCGTCAGCGTATGCAGGAATGCGTTGACGGTGAGTTCCAAGCTTACAGCATGCATGGTGGTGCCTATACTCGTAAGTATTTTTTTGGGAAGTATCCAGAACTTCTGGAACTGGTCGCCGACCTGAGTGACGAAGAAATCTACCAACTGAAGCGAGGGGGGCATGATCCACAAAAGGTTTATGCAGCCTACCATGCGGCGGTTCATCATCAGGGTCAGCCCACGGTCATTCTTGCCAAGACGGTCAAGGGATACGGAACGGGAAATGCTGAATCCGTGAACAAGACCCATCAGATCAAGCATCTTGATCTTGAGTCGCTCAAGGTCTTTCGTGATCGTTTCGCCATGCCATTTGATGATGAATTGCTGGCGCGGGTGCCCTTCTATCGACCGGATGATAATACCCCTGAGTTACGCTACATGCAGGAACGGCGCAAGGAACTGGGGGGATATCTGCCGCAACGATCAACCCGTGCTCCTTTTCTGGATATCCCGGACATTCGTGTGTTCAAGTCATTGCTGGATGAGTCTGATCGACCCTATTCAACAACCATGGCTTTTGTACGGATGCTCAATATCCTGCTTAAGGATGAGAAGCTTGGTCGTCATATCGTTCCGATTGTGCCCGACGAGGCGCGTACCTTTGGCATGGAGGGCCTCTTTCGGAGTTATGGAATTTATTCCAATGTCGGTCAGCTCTATGAACCCGAAGATCGGGGTCAGTTAATGTACTACCGTGAGGATGTCCAAGGTCAGATGCTCCAGGAAGGCATCAATGAGGCGGGCGCCATGAGCGCATGGATTGCTGCGGCAACCTCGTACTCAGTGCATGGGCTGCCCTTAATTCCCTTTTATATTTACTACTCCATGTTTGGATTCCAGCGCATCGGAGATCTGGCCTGGGCAGCCGGAGACAGTCAGGCCCGAGGATTTCTGCTGGGTGCAACAAGCGGACGCACCACATTAAATGGGGAAGGATTACAGCATCAGGATGGTCATTCACCGGTGCTGGCTTCGACCATTCCCAATTGTGTGGCCTACGATCCGGCCTATGCCTATGAAGTTGCCCTCATCGTCCGGGATGGCATGCGCCGCATGTATCAGAATAACGAGGCCATATTCTATTACCTGACCTTGTGCAATGAGAATGTCCGGCATGCAGCCATGCCCGAGGGTGAGGGTGTTGAAGAGGGTATCCTGCGAGGTATGTACCGTATTCGTGCGGCAGAAACATCAGCACGTCGGGTGCAGATTCTCGCTGCAGGCATTTCGGTTCAGGAAGCCTTGCTGGCTGCAGATATTTTGCGCGAAGCCTTTGCCGTTCAGGCTGAAGTCTACAGTATTACCAGTTTTAATGAGTTGCGCCGTGATGGTATAGAGGCAGAGCGCTTCAATCGTCTGCATCCGCTTGACCCACCACGCCTGCCCTGGGTTACGCGACAATTGCGCGGTTTCAAGGGGGCCGTAGTGGGTGTATCCGATTTCATCCGGGCCCATGCCGATCAGATCCGAGCCTGGGTACCTGATGTTTACCATGTCCTCGGCACAGATGGCTTTGGCCGATCGGATACCCGTGATCGACTGCGTGCCCATTTTGAGATCAATCGCTACCATATTGTTGTGGCCGCACTGACCGGTCTTGCCGATCGGGGAGATCTGGGACGCAAGGCGGTTGATGATGCCATTCAACATTTTGGTCTGATCACTGATGGGGTAAGTCCACTCAAGGCTTAGACGAAAGGACTTGAAAAGTCTTCTGCTGGCCAGTTTGAATCCGTGCAATGTGCATGTGATAAGGAAGAGCATTCTGATGAATACTGTCGTTTCTTTCCCGGATCTGGGTACCGATGAAGCAACCGTTCTTGAGGTCAGTGTTGTTGCAGGCGATCGGATTCGGGAGAATCAGGTCATGGTCATTCTGGAGTCGGCCAAAGCGACCATTGATGTGCCTGCCACTGAGGCCGGGCGGGTTCAGGAGGTGATGGTCCGGGTGGGGCAAGTGGTGCATTCCGGTGAACCGATCCTGCAACTGGAGACGGTTGCCGCTGCTGCCGGGGATCTTGTTGTGGCGTTACAGGAGGTGTCTGCGGGCTTAAGTCCAGGCCATGCACCGCTTGTTTCAGAAGTTCCCGCGCCAGTTGCCTTTCAGCCCACGACACAAACGCAGACTCAAACCCTCTGTCTGCCTGATCTGGGTACGGATTCTGCGACAGTGAGTTCATGGCTGGTTCAGGAAGGCGATACGGCTCGAAAAGACCAGCTTGTTCTGGTGCTTGAGTCAGCTAAGGCCAGTATGGAAGTACCTGCCCCGATGGAGGGTGTTGTGGAGCAGTGGCTGGTTCATCCAGGCCAAGAGGTACAAAGCGGTGTTCCCATGCTCAGGATGCGTGTGCAGGATTGGGTCGAGACGGTGCCCCAGCCGGTTCGGAATGCCCGTACGCTTGCTGTTCAGAAATCCATAGCCTCTCGACCGGAAGCATCCCCGTCGGTTAGGCAGCAGCAACCCGCCATTCATGCTGGTCCTGCGGTTCGCAGGTTGGCGCGAGAGCTTGGTGTTGACCTGGGGAAGGTGGCAGGGCATGGTCCGTACCAGCGTATCCTGAAAGAGGACGTTCAGGCATGGGTGCGACAGCGACTGACTGCATCAAGCGCAGTTCCGGAAGATTCCGATGAGCTGGAACGACAGGAAAAGGCCATGCAGGCTTTGGGAGCCACCTTGGTTCCCTTGACCCGAATTCAGGTGATTAGTGCCAAGCGTTTGGCACAGGCTGCCCGACAGGTGGTGCCAGTAACCCAGTTTGAACAGGCAGATATCACGGATCTTGAACATTTCCGGAAACAGGAAAAGGCAGCAGCCCAGGAACAGGGCATTTCGTTGACGATTCTGCCCTTTGTCATCCGGGCGCTGGAGAATACCCTTCGCCAGTACCCCCGTTTTAACAGTGAGCTGAAACTTGATGGTCGAGGCATTTACTTGAGACCTGAGCGAGCCATTGGATTTGCGGTCGATAGCGAACAGGGCCTGATGGTTCCAGTCTTAAAAGATGTGGGGCATGAGCCACTGCTGGTTCTGGCCGGGCGCATTACCGAACTGAGCCGTCTGGCTCGTGCCGGTACTTTGAAACCCGAGCAAATGTCCGGTGCCAGCTTTACAGTCTCCTCCTTAGGGAGTGTGGGAGGTACAGCCTTTACGCCTGTGATCAATTGGCCCCAGGTCGCCATTCTTGGACTATCCCGCACATCCATACAGCCTGTCTGGGATGGCAAAGCGTTTCAACCCCGGCTGATGTTGCCGCTTTCACTGACCTACGACCACCGTGTGATTGATGGGGCGCTGGCGGCACGATTTCTGGTGGAACTGTCTCGCCAGCTGAGTGATATTCGGCGGCTTCTGCTTTAGGCACGCCGATCATGCTCCCAAAGGATCTCAGTCTGGCCTTCGGCATGCACCAAAGTGCGTGCCAAGACAAAGAGCCAGTCGGAGAGCCGGTTCAGAAAGCGGATCAGCGCAGCAGGCTGCGGGATCTGATGATGCAGGGCGATCAAATGTCGTTCACTGCGGCGAGCAATAGCCCTGGCCAGATGACAAGCCGCTGCAGCCCGTGTGCCACCAGGTAGAATGAATTCCTTTAACGGTTCGAGTTGTTCATTCATCCGGTCAATGTCCTGTTCCAGCTCCTGATCAAGATTCGGCTTAATGAGTTGCATGCCGGGCATGGCAATTTCTCCTCCAGCATTCAGGAGTTGATGCTGAAGTTGCTCCAGCATCGCCTGAAGGCGGTGATCTGTTGGAAGCTCAACACGAAATGCCCCCAGTGCGGCATTCAACTCGTCCAGATCACCCATGACCTCAATACGCAAATCGTCCTTGCCAACCCGTGTTCCGTCCGCAAGACCAGTGCTGCCATCATCTCCGGTTCGTGTGTAGATTTTGCTCAGTCGATAGCCCATATTTGGTCTCCCTTCAAATGCTGGATTGCATCAGTGTTCAGAATTTGGCATTCATACCCAGTGTGTAAAGGCGGGGTTGAGCCAGGTAGTATTGTTGGGTTGAATTGGCATTCAGATAATAAACACGATTGGTTAGATTATCGATACTGCCAGTCAGCGTTAGCCATGAATTTGCGGTCCAGCGCGTACTCAGGTTCAGAGTTCCGTGTCCTGGTAGGGCGATGGGGCCATAGGCCTGACTTGAACTTGCTGTTTGCCAACTGAGTTGGGTCAGAACCTGATGGCAGACATAGGAAGTATGCATGCTCAGGCTGCGTCTAGGCCGCAACAGCAGGTCATTCAGGTTCTGCAGATTCGTATAACGGCCGATGGTTGCGTCAGCGCCAGTTTTCCAGGCACCTTGTTCAAAATTGAGGCTGCTATCGACACCACGCAGGTAGGCACTCTGGATGTTCTGAGGAATCATTGAGTTGCTGTCATAGGCAATCAGGTTACTGACCAGTGTTCGGAACACAGCAACATCAAGTTGTACAGGCCCCCAGTGATTTTTGCTCCCGGCTTCATAACCAACTGAGGTTTCCGGCTTGAGCAAGGGATTACTGTAGCCCGGGTAATAAAGATCTTCGCTGGTGGGTGCCCGAAATGAAGTGCTGCGAGTCACATAGACGCGATTATTCTGCGTGAGCGCATAGCCAAGGGTAAAGTCGTCTGTTTTATGATATCCCCAGACATTGTCGGTTTCGTAGCGGCCAGCGGCCTTTACTTCCAGTGCATGATAATGCCAAGTGTCTTCAGCGTATCCCGCCCAGTTGTGCATGGGCTGAGTTAATGTGGAAGTTACGTAGGTATTATAGTTCGTGCCGGTAAAATGATTGTTCTGATCGGTGTAGGTTGAGCCAAGGACGATTTTTTGCCGGCTGGGTAAGCTAAGGGTGTTTTGCCAGTCAATCCGGTTCTGACCGGTATAGAACACCGTCGTCATGGGAGAATAGGCATCAGGTCGGTTGTTGCTGCTGTCTATAGAACGCGCTGCATTCAGGTTGCTGGACCACTCCGGTGTCAGTTGGGCTTGCAAGTCCATGGAGCCGATGCTGTTGAGGAAATCAAGCGTATTATTTAGTGGAGGCACCGGATAGGGCGCAGTTGGACTTGGGTCATTGAGATCCATAAACTGGTTGCGACCGCGGTTTTCCAGATAATGTACCTGAAGATTCCATTTATCCTCGGTCCAGCCGAGTTCGGCAGAGCCATGCTGATCAAAATTGCCACTGGCATGTGCAACATGGTTTGAGGGAGGGTAGTTCGTACTGTTGTCTGGGAAGAAAAGTGGATATCCCTGGGTGTTGTTGTTACCTGCACTGATGCTCCCGTGCAGGCGACCTTCCCGGAAATCCTGACGAACATCGCTGGTATAGGTGTGTTCAGTGCCCCACGAACCTGCTATTTCGGTGCTATCGCCGTGAGCCTGTCGGGTGACAATATTGATGACGCCACCTAGAGCACCAGAGCCATAGAGTGAGGCATGGGCGCCACGCACCACTTCAATGTGATCGATATCCTGGGTATCAAGCCAGAACTGGATGCTGCCTTGTCCGGCAAGTCCGTTGTTGATTGGGACACCATCAATCATGATCAGTGTCTGATTGGAGTTGGCACCCCGCATGAACACGGAAGTCTGCTGTCCCGACCCACCCGAGCGCACGACATCAATATTGGCATATTCACTGAGGAGCTGACCGATATCAGCGGCAGGATCCTGTGCGATTTGCGCAGCGGTAATGACGGTAGTTTGACCCAGTGATGTTTGCAGTGGTTCCGCAGTACGACTGGGGGTGACAACCATCTCTTCTGAACTAGAATCAGCCCAGAGGTGTGGCGAGGCACACAACAGAAGCAGGCCGAGGTGGCCAGTAAAACCTGTACGATATGATTTCATGAATGATCCTCAAACCGGTTCAAGAGAGGTATGAGGGAGGGGAGTGTTGTCAACGTTCCATGCGGGCAAACAAGTTCAACAACACGGGTGTGGCCCTCCGCAACACCGTTCAAGCACGTGAGGCCGGTATCCGGGCTGAATGCATGAATAACCCGAAAGATTCCTTCCCAGACCGGAGGCCCAGTGGATTCCATCTTTCAGCATGCATCGACCGTTGCGGGGGCAGCGTCTGTACCGTCAGGTCAGCACTTCCCGTTTAACCCTGTCAGGGCACCTTGCGAGCGACCGGCAATGTAACAGAATTACAACGAAGTTCCAAGGCGTGAATCAGCTTTGTGTGTGCACAGGATGTTCAGGATGCTTGTTTGCGGGACTGGCGCAGGTGATTCCAGCGACGTAACTGGGCACTGATACCCGAATCTGAAAGGATGCCTTCATCAGGTTTAGGGAGAAAGCTTGCGTAGGATGCGCTGATGAGTTCAGGCGCTACCCATGCCAGAAAGTGTTGATGATTGCCCGACTGCAGTTCTGGAAAATGATCCGGAGGTGTTTGCATCAGGGCTGCGTAATTGAGCCCATGTCGCTTTAGTTGCTGGTTTAGCCGGTCGGTGGCAATCCAGCTAAAGTTGCCCGGATTTTGGTAGGCTGCGTGGCTGCTGGCTCGGTAGCGGTCATAGCGAAGACGGCTGTCAATATGTTCAGGGATGTAGTGGATGTACTGGATGAGGTCCTTAAGGTAGAGAGACTCATCAACCCAGATGCTTTGGCATTGTGACATGCGAAGGGCAGTTATGGGCATATTTTGCAGCGCAACTTGCAGGGCCATGCTAAACACGCCCAAGCCCCGGTTACTGGTACGCAAGGCCAGATGAAAGGAAGATGGCAAGATACAATATCCCAGAAGCAGGCAATGGCCACGGTCAATTGCTGATCTTAGGCATGACTCCATACTAAGAAGGCTGGTATCGTCAACAGGTGTTGTTCGATCCAGGCTTCCGCGGAAATAATACAGGCTGTCTGCAAGCATCAGGGGTGATTTCTGTTTCATGGCTGGAGTGTAGGCGCCAGTCGTGAATGTGCATAGATTATTAATGCCTCGTTACATATTTGTGCGAAATTTTGGCAAATCAGTGCAAGGGTTTCCAGATATCGTGTGCTATCGCACCACTCTTTTGTGCCTGTTCCATCCTGCTTTGTGCGCGTTGCATAAGGGTCTCTGCGGATGGGGTTTCTTCGCTACAGACATAGACGACCATGCTCATGCTTGCCTTTACCGAGATGAAGCCGGTACTGGTTTTGTAGGCCTTGAGATTGACGCCATCCAAAATACGTTGGAATGTTTCAGGGGTACACGACTGTACGGTTTGCTGGATGTTAATAATCGCAATCTGGTTGGGTGCAATCCGGGCAACTTCGTCCAGCGGGCGTACCAGTTGCCGCAATCGACGGGCAATACCGATCAGCAATTGCCCCATGGCTTTAGAATCGTGATTTTTTTTGAGCTGATCCATGTTGTTCAGTGAAATCAGCAAATAACAGCAGGCTCCGCCTCGAGCATTGCAATGTCGGATGGTTTCATCGAGTCGACGTTGCGCCTGAGTTCGATTGCCAAGGCCTGTCAATGGGTCAATCGAACTCAGTTCTTTAAGTTTGTTGTTGACATCCAGAATCGATTGATAGTCATGCAATAACCGATTCTGCATGCTGCTGGTTCGTTCAGCGGCAGCAAGCCTGGCGAGAAGTTGCCCGCTCATTAAGGCCTTGTTGATGAAGTCATCAACCCCCTGTTCGAAGGCATTGAGCAGGACATCCTGTCCCTCTCGAGCGGTCAGCAGAATAATGTAGGTAAAATGGTTCGACGCTTCATCAATCTGGCGTACAGCCTGGGTCAGGGCCAGGCCATCCATTTCAGGCATAAGCCAGTCTGCGAGCAGGATTTGTGCCGGTCGTTGCTCGATAAGCCGCAGTGCCTCTTGAGAAGTAGATGCCTGTCGGATGTCGGTATATCCAGCCGACTTGAGCAGGCGGTGGATCATGATATTGGAAAATTTTGCATCATCCACGATCAGAATGGAGATGTCTGGATTAGGCATGAAACGGTATTCCTCGGTAAGTAGAGTGAGTGTAGCAAACTCTGGGACTCTAGCCATCATCCTTTACAGGTTGAACGGGAAGACCATGGATCAGAAGAAGCCCGGGAATACTGAGCAGCCAGCAGAGCAGAAAAAAGGAACTCCAGCCAAGGTGGTGTACCAGCCAGCCACTTGAGGCGTTCACCAGTGTCCGGGGCAAAGCCGCAGCTGAGGTGAGAAGGGCAAACTGGCTGGCACTGTAGCGACGGTGGGTCTCTTGAGCCATATATGCAATCAGGGCGGTTGTGCCAAGGCCTACTGAAAATGCTTCCATGCCTACC
>JAJZHM010000172.1 GCA_021804485.1 Pseudomonadota bacterium
CCCATGCCTCAAAGATCAATCCATCTGGTCATGGTCTCTGTCACGTCTAACCTTCCCTCATCCATTAGTTCGTATTCTGGTTGCTGAACAACTCTATCGTGCCTGGTCCATCCTGCACAACCACCCGTACCATCGGGGTGCGTAACCGTTAGCTAATTTTCTTCAGTCCCGCCGGACTAAAGCGAACGATCGTTTGGCGGTGCAGAAGATTTAACAACACCATACAACGCTGCTGAGGGTCCGTCATCTGGAAAACACCCTCCAAACCCGCCAGAGGACCTTCCTGGACCAAAACCCGGTCACCTGCCTCGAAAACAGGGGCAACACTCTGAACTCGCTCACGACAGCGCAACTGGTCAATAATCTGATCATCGATAACGGCCGGTTCGTCGCCAAAGCGTATAAGGTGGCTGACACCCAAAGTTGAACGAATCGGCGCCCAACTACGGGCAAACATATCGTTATCCAGCTGAATAAAGATATACCTCGGAAACAAAGGTTCATTGGCGACAACCAGACGCCCCTTGCGCAACCGTTCAAGTTGGAGACGTGGCAAATAGCAGGCATACTCTTGTCGCTGCAGATTATCGAGTGCAAGATTTTCCTGACGGGGTTTGGTAAAAACAAGATACCATGCCAGCATCTTAACGCCCCCGCAAATAAAGCCGAATCATCTGCAATTTTTCTGCAGTCTCAGGATCATCACCTGCACGCTGCAGCGATTCGGCCACAAAAGCCCAGACCACACAGAGAAAAAAACCTAGCATCCCTCCAATGATCACAATCAGCGCTCGTTTCGGCTTGGAATGTCGCTCCGGGACCAAAGCAGGATCCACGACCTGCACAACCGGGAAATCTTTCGACTCATCGACCTTGGCCGATTCAAACTGCTGCATCATGATTTTGAGCACGTCCTGCTCGAACAACACATCACGGTATTTCTGTAAATAGACTAGGCTCTGTGGAGTCTTTAGGTGTCCTGAAACTGAAGCAGCCCCATCCACATTAGGCTGTTCATGCAGCTTTGCACGCAAACTCTCTAAAGTTTGCTGCTGTCGCAGATAGTTGGGATTGTTGGGTGTCACTGAGATTTGCATTGCCGAGAGTTCCACTTCCTTAGCTGCAATCTGCGCCCGCAACTGGGCATTGGACGCCACCACTTCTTGTGCCTGCGGATAGAGTTCAATCCATCCCTGCCCCTGGCCCATCTGCGACAAAGCCTGCTCATCCTTGTTCAACCGAGCTTCGCTGTCATGCACCTGCTGCTCAAAAAAGGCACGCTTTTGTGAAGCCTCGGTGATCGCCAGATGAGAAACCATCTGATTGAGGGCTGCGATCGCAGCATTGGCAACCTCCGCTGCACGGCGTGGATTACGATCCGTAAAATCAACTTTGATCAACGAAGATTTCTTGTCCGCTGTCACCACAAGATTCGCTGCAAAGGTCTTGCGGGCATCTTCCATAGTCTTGCTGTGATACACCTGAATCAAGTGAAAGCGCACAAGCAAGGCATCGGTTAACGAACGGCTTTTGAGCAACCCTTCATAAAGATTAGCACCCCCTCCGCCAAAATCTCCACCGACACCCGCCAATGCCCCCAACTGTCCCGCCAGCAGTGCCGAAGCCCCAGAAGACTTCTGAGGGGGCATCACCGTCACACTGGCGGTAAACTTGTTTTTCATCACTAACGCAATCCCGACAGCAAGCAAAGAAACGATGATCGTACCAGAGGCAACCATGCGCCAGCGCTTCGCCAGCACCAAAAGTAAATCAAGCAAGCTAATTTCGTCATCTTCCCAACCCTGCCCCGGGTTTACACCGGAGGCTGGCAACTGATCATGTCCATTCATCCGATTTTTCCTAGAGTACGCCGGAAGCCTTCAAGGTACCAACACCAACACCCATGTTAAAGATGACCTGAGACCAGTCAATAAACTTCTTAACTGATGAAGTGTTATCGGACTTAGCCGGTACTACAATAGCATCACCGGGCATCAAGTGCAGGCTGTTAAAGCGGTTCAAACCCCAAAAAATACGGCTATTCTGTTTTCCGAGCATGGAACCATCCATCCGCATCAGATAAACATGGCTAGCATCAGCCGTATCCAGAAGTCCACCGGAATTTTTTAAATAATCCCCTACTTCCTTCTTGGCATCATACAGGTAAGTACTATTTGAGTTATAGACTTCCCCAAATATTCCTACAGTGCTCGGTCGCGCTGGAACGTATAAGTGATCACCATTTTCCAGACTCAGGTCGGGAAGGTCGTGCACGGAGTTCGCCTCTGCAGGAATGGACAACACCACCCGTCCATCAGACTTTTGCTTCGAAAGTATCTGCAGTTCCGCTAGTTGCCGGGACTCTTCCTGTGCCAGAGACGCAGATTCATCCGGCGTCAATGCCTTAGCCTGCGCAAGCCCATAAGTGCGTGAGATATCCATACGTGTTTTGGCAACATAATCCTGTAGTCGCCTTTGCTGCAAGGCTCGAGCCGACTCGCGAGAAAAAACTGCGCCGTAAAGGTACGCATCCGGGGCAAGTCCGCCAACACGGACAAGTAACTGGCGTAATGTTTCACCGGGCAAAGCCTGGTAAACTCCTGAATGCACAATTTCCCCCTCAACCGTCACAATGCGCGGTCGTTTCGCAGCAGGAGTCAAAATTGTATTCTGCGCAAACACCGACACCACATCACCAGGTTGCAGTACAAGATCCTGGGAGGGATCATGATCAATGACCGCCTTGTGAAGAATGAAAGGAATTAAATCAGTGGCCAAAGTCTGAGGATTCAGTCGCTCAATCACTGCATAATCCCAATTGATCGAATTTTCCGCCACATTTTCAGTT
>JAJZHM010000081.1 GCA_021804485.1 Pseudomonadota bacterium
GTTGAACATTATGGTTGGTCATGATGTGCCTGACGGGAAAGGACCATGATTGGGAGGGTTCGAGTCATTTCAGGGATATGGCGCAGTCGATGGGTTGAATTTGAAGAGCAGGATGGATTGCGACCAACTCCGAATCGTCTCAGGGAGACCTTGTTCAACTGGTTGCAACCGTATATCCCAGGGTCTTATGTTCTGGATCTGTTTGCGGGCAGCGGTGTGCTTGGTTTTGAAGCACTGTCCCGAGGTGCGGCCAATGTGGTTGCTGTTGAGAAAAACCCAGTTGTTGTAAAGCGGATTCAGCAGCAATCGGTACAGTTGAATGCAAAAGACTTTGAGATTTTTCAGGAAAATGCTTTACTGTGGATTAGGCGATTTCAGCCTCAAAAGCCTTTTGACGGAGTGTTTGTTGATCCGCCTTTTGAATTGAATCTTTGGGGCGATGTTTTGGAGGCATTACATCGTCCTGGTTTGCTGGCGGAACATTCGTGGGTGTACGTCGAACGTCCTCGTAAAGTTGAGCTGGATTTCTGGGCACTCGGGTTCAGTGTCCTGAAAGATACGACCGCTGGAGATGTGCATATTTCTCTTTTGACACTCCAGAAGGATTCAGTGTGCGAGGAGAAGTCGAGCCTTGGGTCATAACAGGAGAAGGATAATGGTGCGGCGTTTTTTGATTGGTTTGGTTCTGAGTGTCGTGGCTGTGGCAAGATTGGCGGTGGCTGATCCTGAAGAGCCCTATATTGGTCTTGCCTATGGAGAGATTGGCTTGCACCAGTTTGGTCAGCAGACCACTCAGCGGCCAGGCATGGTGCTTGCCCGTTTTGGAGATGATCTTTCGCCCCTGTTTGGAGTAGAGGCGCATCTTGCCATGGGTGCCAACAGTGCAACGGTTTCATCCGGTGGGGTATCGGAAAGTTACCGTCTTTATTCGCTCGTATCCGCTTTTGCCAAGCCACAAATCAAATTCCATAGCTTTTCAATTTACGGTCTTGCGGGTTTGGCCCAGTGGCGGACGCGCCTCAACGAACCGGGCCTTGCGCACATCTGGTCAACAGATCATTCCGGAGCTTTCGGAGCTGGCGTGCAGGTTCCTTTTACGACAAGTGGCAAATGGGTTTTTGACGCCAGCTATGTACGGCTTCATTCCAGCGCAAGCTATGCAATTGCAGGAGTTAACTATCGCTTTCCTTAAACTCATGATTCCCGATGCCGTATGATCAAATGGCCCATGGCGGTTCGGGAATGCTTCGAAAGAGAGTCTTGAGGCCTTGGGACCAGCTTTCTCTAAGGCTTACTAGGTATGGGTCTCCTTCTAGGAACCTATGTTGCAGGGCAGGCTTGGTTTCTTTCTCGTGAATCAGGAGAATGTCGAGCGGTAGTCCCACGGACAGGTTTGAGCGGATGGTTGAATCGAATGAAACCAGAACGCATTTCACCGCTTGCATCAGGTTGGTATCATATCGAATAACTCGATCAAGGATGGGTTTACCGTATTTGGATTCACCAATCTGAAAGTAAGGTGTATCTTCACTGGCCTCAATGAAATTGCCTTGAGGATAAATGGTAAATAATCGGTGTTCTTGTCCCTGAATTGTGCCTCCAAGAATAAACGTACAGCTGTAATCCACTCCTGAGTCAAGTTCATTGCGCTCTGCGTGACGGGAAAGATAGTCACGAAGGGTCGAGCCAATAAGGCAGGCAGCATCGTACATCGAATGCACATTTTCGAGGTGGGATTCCTCACTGCCAATCTGTTGTTGAAGGAGTGAGATGACACTTTGGGTGGTGGCGAGATTCCCTGCAGACAGCAAAACCAGAATACGGTCAGGTGCCTGAAATAACGCCATTTTGCGGAACGTCGCCAGATGATCAATACCTGCATTGGTCCGTGAATCTGATGCCATGACCAGTCCCTGTTCAAGCTTTACCGCAACACAATAAGTCATGTCCTGAATTCCAGATAGGCGTTTTGTATATGATCGCCTAGTTCAGTAATGGTCTCAAGATAATGAATAAGGGCAGATTCAAGACCGTGTTCAAGCACATGTTCGATGCGTGAATAGCGCAGGTTTGCCAGAAGTTCGGCTGTGATTCGGCGACACTCAAGACCATTGCTCAAGGGCAATAAATCCAGAGACTGCTGAATCTCCTGCAATGATGCATGCAGTGATCTGGGAAAGGTTACATCCAAAATCAGAAGCTCAGAGCAGGCGATGGAACTGGAAGCATCCTGATAGATGGCGCGGTAACTTTCCTGGGCTGAAAGGGAATGGAGCAGAATTTCCCAGCTGTGCGTGTTTTTTTGCGGAGCCATGGCGTGGATCAACAAGATTCTCAGTGTGTTGTCAGCGCGTTCGATGAACGTTCCAAGCCGCGAAAAAGCAAACGCCTGATTGCGACGGATCGTGCCAAAAGTGACTCCCCGAAAAAGGTGGCTTCTTTCCTTTATCCAGTCAAGGAAGCGTCTGTATCCTTGGGCTGATTGATTGTCATGGGATTTATTTTGTAGTTGAAGCCATGTGGTGTTGATGCTCTCCCACATTTCACTGGTAATGTCCCCCCGGACAATTCGGGCATTGTCCCGAGCTTGACGTAAATTATTGTAAAGACTTGCTGGGTTATTCCTGTTGAGCGTACAGAAGCGGATCAGCAGTTCCATGTTCAATATTGGGTGGTGCTGGTGGAAGATTTCCTCGGTGCCACTAACCAGAAGTGGTGATGCAAGAGTCTGCTGATCAACACCACCAGGCAACAAGGACATCTGATAGAGCACATCCAGAAGGCGAGCCTGATTTTCAGCCCGTTCCATTTGACGGGACATCCAGTAAACAGCATCTGCAGTTCGACTTAACATACGGCACCTTTGTCAAAATCTGGGTCATAAGTCGTGAAATCCGATTCAGCGATCCAGGTATCCTTAGTTCCACCACCCTGGGACGAGTTGACGACCAGAGAACCTTCTTTGAGCGCAACGCGTGTAAGTCCACCGGGAACGATGCGTATGGTCTTTCCCATGAGCACAAACGGCCGAAGATCAATGTGTCGGGGCGAAAGCAGGTCTCCACTGTAGGTGGGACAGGTTGATAGAGCCAGAGTTGGTTGAGCGATATAAGCGGAGGGCTGAGCCAGAATCCGCTTGCGGAACTGATTAACTTCCTCGGGGCTCGCGTGTGGCCCAACCAGCATGCCATAGCCTCCGGATCCCTGTGCCTCTTTAACAACCAACTCTTCAAGATGTTCAAGGGTATAGGCGAGATCTTCCTGATTCTGGCAGCGATATGTGGGCACATTCGCAAGAATGGGTTCCTCTGCCAGATAAAAGCGAATCAGTGCAGGAATTAATGGGTACATAGATTTGTCGTCAGCGATACCGTTGCCAACTGCATTGACGATACTGACATGTCCGCGTCGGTATGCATCCATCAGACCAGCAACCCCAAGTACTGAATCCGATCGAAATACAGCTGGATCAAGAAATTCATCATCAATCCGGCGATAAATGACGTCGATCCTTTCGAGTCCTGAGGTTGTCTTCATAAAAACCTTGTGTTCCCGTACGACAAGATCACTCGCCTCAACCAGTTCTACACCCATGTTTTGGGCCAGATAAGCATGTTCAAAATATGCGGAATTGAAGCGTCCGGGCGTTAGGACAGCAATAGTTGGAGATCCACCGCTATTGGGTGAAGCTTCACATAGTGTTTCGTAGAGATAATCAGGATATTGATGAATGGGAGCAATATGTTGCTGGATAAAGAGCTCTGGGAACAGACGCATCATCATCCGTCGGTTTTCCAACATGTAAGAAACCCCTGAAGGTGTTCTTAGGTTGTCTTCAAGTACGTAGAAGGTTCCATCAGAATTACGTACGATATCAATGCCACAGATATGAGCGTGGACATTATTAGGCAAATCGACCTGTCGCATCATGCTCTGATAGCAGGGGTGGCGATCAATGTCTTCATGGCTCATAAGACCCGCAGAGACAAGCGAGCGATTGTGGTACGCATCGTCCAGAAAAGCATTGAGTGCCTTGGCTCGCTGTTCCAGGCCTCGTTCCAGATGTTTCCAGTCGGCAGCGGGAATAATACGGGGTACCGTATCAAAGGGGATCGTGCGTTCGGATAATGTTCCATCACCATAGACTGAAAAAGTGATGCCGATTCGGTGAAAAAGCTCAATGGCTTCCTCCCGACGGGCTTTCATGTCTTCACTGGAATGAGCATGCAGCCAATTTGCATAAGATTGGTAGTGATCGCGGATATGGCCTTTTCCCGCAAACATTTCATCAAAAAAATGGACGTTGCGAGGGCTTGGGGCTGGGTGATCGGGTTTAGGCATTTTCAAACTCACAAGACCATGATAGACCTTGTTAATGCAGGGGTTATGCCAAACAAATCTGGGTGAAATACAATGATCTTGCACCGATTTTGTGCAAATCTGAAAAAGCTGGCGGGAACATTGCCCCGTCAGAGTGCGGACCTTAAATCTGGAGGCAGCCCCGCTTTTGACTGCGCATCCAGTGCATCACCTTTCCTCCGAGTGATTGATGGGTGATGCGTTCTGCAAAAAGAACCGTCTCATATAATCCTTCGAGTGAGATGCCGGTATGCAGTCCTTGTTGTTCACAAAGATAGACAAGATCTTCCGTGGCAATGTTTCCTGTGGCACCGGGCGCAAAGGGACAGCCACCAAGACCTCCCGAGCTCGAGTCAAAACGACGGATGCCAAGATCAAGTCCTGCTTGGGCAATGGCAATACCCATGCCGCGTGTGTCATGCAGGTGTAGACCGAGATGATCCGGGTCAACCAGGCTTAAAAGATCCTTGATGATCTGACGGGCCAGTCTGGGTGTTCCAGCACCGATGGTGTCAGCAATCATGAAATGCTCAGCGCCACTACGCAGCAGGGATTCAGCCAGACGTACAACGACTTCTGGGTCGATGGGGCCCTTATAAGGACAGCCCATTGCTCCACTCAGATGGGTATGGAGGGTCACGGAATCTGTTCGTGCAATCATGTACAGTTCAGTGAGTCCTTGCAAAACATCGTGAGTCGTCCTGTTGAGGTTTTTCAGATTGAAGGCATCGGTGGTCGCAATAACGACGGCCAACTGCCGATAACCTGCACGGGTTGCTGCCTTGTAGCCATGCAGGTTCGGGACCAGTGCACTCAATTGGTCTGTATGTATGTTTGGACGTTCCGTACTGAGGTAAGCAAACAAAGATTCAGTAAGCGCTTGGGCATCCGCCATCTGAGGTACAGCTTTGGGGTTGACGAAGCTGGTGACTTCAATATTCTTTATCCCTGCATCAAATAAAGACCATGCAAGTGCAAGTTTGTCTGCTGTTCCTACCGGATGGGGCTGATTCTGTAGTCCGTCGCGCAAAGCGACATCTTGGATATATACGTGCTCCGACATGATGGTGAATCCAGTCAATTCGGGTATGATAGGACATTCTAGGATATATTGCAGGGATCGGGTATCGAAATCCGTGATACCTATAATGACGTCATTTATTCGAGGTGCGGACTGATGCTGGAAGATACCGAATTAGGTTTGTTTCGTGAAAGTGTACAGAGGTTTCTGCGTGATCAATGCCTCCCTTACTATGCAGAATGGGAAAGAAAATCCTGGATGCCACGGGAAATATGGTCTCTTCTGGGTGAACACGGATACTTGTGTGTCGATCAGGATGAGGAGTATGGTGGTTCAGGCGTTTCATTTGATTATTCTGCGGTTATTCTCGAAGAGGCTGCACGCCTAGGTCTAGGTTCACTGGCAACGGGTCTTTCAGTCCACTCAGATATCTGTGCTCCCTATATTCAGCATATGGGCAGTCAAGCTCAGAAGGCATACTGGTTGCCTCGTCTTGTGTCGGGCGCGACGGTGGCGGCTATTGCCATGACAGAACCGGGAGCTGGCTCGGATTTGCAAGGCATGCGCAGCACCGCGATACGTCGGGATGATTGCTATGTTTTGAATGGCTCCAAAACGTTTATTACCAACGGTCAGCATGCCGAAATGGTGATCGTTGCTGCCAAGACGGATCCGCAGGCCGGTGCCAAAGGAGTCTCCCTTTTTCTGGTTGACACCAGTTTGCCTGGATTCCAGAGGGGAAGAAAACTGGAAAAACTGGGATTGCACAGTCAGGATACTTCTGAACTATTTTTTGAAGAGGTTCGTTTGCCACTGGATGCCTTACTGGGCCAGGAGGGTCAGGGATTTGGTTATTTGATGCAGGAATTGCCTCGGGAAAGACTTGCTATAGCAATCACAGGGGTAGCTGCTGCTGAGGGTGTTTTCGAAGAAACAAAGGGTTATGTCATGCAGCGTCACGCTTTTGGCAAGCCTCTTGGTCAGCTTCAGAATACCCGGTTTGTTCTGGCGCAGTGCTTGACCGACATTCGCTGTACCCGGGCTTTTCTGGATGAGTGCAAGAGACAGTATTCCAGAGGAGAGCTGGATGTGCCGACAGCGGCCATGATCAAAATGGCAGCGACAGAACTGCAGAACAAGGTTGCCGATGCTTGTCTGCAACTGCATGGTGGCTATGGATACATGACCGAATATGCTGTTGCCCGGGCTTTTGTGGATGCGCGTGTACAGCGGATCTACGGTGGTACCAATGAGATCATGAAAGAAGTGATTGCCCGATCCATATTGGGCAGATAGTTAGTCCGCACCGACTGGGTCGACGTGCGTCAGCACGTCGACAACCCGGTGGTTCAGCATGATCCGTTCCTGAGCAGTCTCGGCAATGGCATGCCCTTCACGCACCTTGAGTTCACCATTTATTTCCAGATGAACATCGACCATAAGCATGTCACCTACCTTGCGTGTTCTCAGGTTATGCAGGCCCAGGATTCCCGGAGTAGCCAGAATTGTCGCCTGAATGGCTTCATATTCTTCTCTGGAGGCAGCCCGATCCATAAGGTCATTCAGAGCTTCCCAAGCAAAAACGCCACCCATCCGCAGGACCATCAGGCCAACAATCAGGGCTGCGATTGGGTCAAGAATACGGTAGCCTAACTGGTTGCCGATAATACCTAGGGCAACCATGAGGGACGACCAAGAGTCCGAGCGGGCATGCCAGGCGTTGGCAATTAGCATGGAAGAACGAAGCCGTGTGGCGACATGCAGCAGATAACGAAAAAGAATTTCCTTGCTGATCAAGCCAAATAGTGCAACGGCCAGACCCAAAGCTCCAATCGTATGGAGCAACTCTGGACTTTGCAGGCGCTCGACTGCCTTGAGTATCATTTCGGTGCCGGTGATCAGAAGGACACAGCCAAGAACAAGCGAAGCAGCATTCTCGAATCGATAATGTCCATAGGGATGATCCTCGTCCGCATGGCGATGACTGTGGTGGTTGGCCAGGAGCACAACACCGTCTGAAAAAAGATCGGCCAGTGAGTGAATGCCATCGGCCACCAATCCCTGTGAATGGCTGATGAATCCACTCAGGATTTGGACAATAGCCAACATGGCATTGACAGCAACACTAACAAAAGTGCTTCGTTTTGCGGCAGTGCGTCGTTCATCTGTTGAAATCTGCAGTATGGCAGCCATGGCACGAATAATTCCGGGGCAAGTTTTCAGAGGATCTTCATGTAACTTTATTCAATAGTACGCATAATAATTGATTTAAGTCCATTTCTGGGCAAAAATAATGGTGTTTGCTGGTCAAGCGGCCAAGTGAGTACTTTCACTTGAACCGCGTCTGTCTTATGATTCCACCGCTATGTGGTAGATGATGTCCGATTCTGGGATATTCGACTGGTTGAGTTGAATGATGCTGGAGAGCTGATTTATGGCCCCTATGGATTCGGTTGCCGAGAACTGGTCGTTTGCGGTTTATGTGCTGGGTGTGCTTTTTGTCTGTATATTCATGCTTGTCCTGCCCCCACTCCTTGGAGGGAAGGCCAGTGGACGAGCAAAGGAAGATCCATTCGAGTCGGGTGTTGTGGGGCAGGGACATGCTCAGATTCGTTTTTCGGCTAAGTTTTATCTTGTGGCGATGATGTTCGTCCTGTTTGATGTTGAAGCTCTTTTTCTCTATGCGTGGGCCGTTTCTGTCAGACAGACTGGCTGGATCGGTTTCATTGAAGCCACCACATTCATTCTTGTGCTTCTTGCTGGCTTGATCTATCTCTGGAAAGTGGGTGCGCTTGATTGGGCTCCGGCACAAAGAAACCGTCATCCTCTCCCCCATAAAGTTCGTCAGGAACAACCTTGAGATTTCAGACATGAAATACACTCTGACCCGAGCAAACGAGCAGACTGAAGGCCAACGCTATCCCATGCAGGACAGCACAACCGTTGATCTGGAAAGCGAACAGCTGCACCGCAATGTATTTCTTGGTCGGCTCGAAGACATGGTGCATGGTGTGGTTAACTGGGGGCGCAAGAACTCGATTTGGCCCTACAACTTCGGGATTTCCTGCTGTTATGTGGAGATGGCTACGGCCTTCACGGCGCCTCATGATCTGGCCCGGTTTGGCTCGGAAGTCATTCGAGCTTCACCAAGGCAGGCAGATCTGATTGTGATCGCTGGCACATGCTTTATGAAAATGGCACCGGTTGTTCAGCGTCTCTACGAGCAGATGCTTGAGCCTAAATGGGTGATATCCATGGGTGCATGTGCTAACTCAGGCGGTATGTACGATATTTATTCGGTTGTGCAGGGCGTCGACAAGTTTTTACCTGTTGATGTGTATATTCCTGGATGTCCCCCGCGCCCTGAGGCGTTCCTGCAGGCGCTGATGTTGTTGCAGGATGCGATTGGCAAGGAACGTAGACCTTTGTCTTGGGTGGTCGGTGAACAAGGTGTTTACAAGGCTCAGATGGAGCCGGAACGGGATCGTAAGCAGGCTGAACGCATTGCAGTAACCAATTTACGTACACCCGATCAGGTATAGGCCCTTGCCGAGGGTGCTGGCGATAACGATATAGGATTACAACGGATGACTGCGGACAAACAGGGGTATCCCGGTAGCCAACATGAAGTGGTCAGGGAGATTGCGGAGCAATTTGAATCAACGCTTTGGATCTTTCAGCCAACCGTGGATGCGGTGCCTACTTTATGGGTTGATCGGTCTGTTTTGCTTGACGTGCTTTCCTTTCTGAAAACGCTGCCCCGCCCTTATAGCATGCTCCTTGATCTCTCGGGTCTGGATGAGCGTATGCGGGTGCATCGTGAAGGACTCCCTGCATCAGACTTCACCGTTTTTTATCACTTGTTGTCGATTGATCGGAACAGTGATGTACGGATTAAGGTTGCGCTGAAAGCTGATGACCTGAAATTACCCTCAGCGATAAGTATCTGGCCCAATGCCAACTGGTATGAACGTGAAGTGTGGGATTTGCTCGGAATTGTTTTTACAGGGCATCCTCACTTGCGGCGTATCCTTTTGCCCTGGACTTGGGAAGGACATCCTCTGCGTAAGGATTATCCTGCCCGGGCCACTGAGTTTGATCCTTTTAAACTTGATGCGGCGCGTCAGGATCTTGAACAGGAGTCCTTAAGGTTCAAGCCTGAAGAATGGGGGATGCAGAAGGTCAGTTCGGATAGCGACTTCATGTTTCTCAATCTGGGGCCAAACCATCCTTCAGCGCATGGTGCATTTCGGATCGTGCTGCAACTGGATGGTGAAGAAATCGTCGACTGTGTTCCTGATATCGGTTACCACCATCGTGGTGCTGAAAAAATGGCGGAGCGCCAGACGTGGCACAGTTTTATCCCCTATACCGACCGGATCGATTATCTGGGCGGGGTCATGAACAATCTGCCCTATGTGCTGGCCGTTGAAAAACTTGCCGGGATCGAGGTTCCTGACCGGGTCAAGACCATTCGCGTCATGATGGCCGAGTTCTTCCGGATCACCTCACATTTGCTGTTTCTGGGTACCTATATCCAGGATGTGGGTGGGATGACCCCTATTTTCTTCATGTTTACGGATCGTATGAAGGCCTACGATGTCATCGAAGCCATTACCGGATTCCGAATGCACCCAGCGTGGTATCGAATCGGTGGTGTCGCCCACGATCTTCCTAAGGGGTGGGATCGATTGGTGCGTCAGTTTGTTGAATGGATGCCTGCTCGTTTGGATGAGTATGAAAAGGCAGCCATGAAGAATTCCATTGTTATTGGCAGAACCCGGAATGTTGCCCAGTATAACAAGGAAGAGGCAATTGCCTGGGGCGTGACGGGGCCCGGATTGCGTGCCACTGGAGTCAATTACGACCTGCGCAAGGCTCGGCCTTATTCCGGTTATGAAAACTTCGATTTTGAAGTGCCACTTGCTGTAAATGGCGATGCCTATGATCGCGCCATGGTGCGCCTCGAGGAGATGCGTCAGAGCGTACGCATCATAAGGCAGTGCCTGGAAAATATGCCTGCAGGCCCTTATAAGGCAGATCATCCTTTAACGTGCCCGCCACCGAAGGAACGAACCCTTAAGGATATTGAAACCCTGATCACCCACTTTGTGGGTGTGTCATGGGGCCCTGTGATGCCAGCGGGTGAAAGCAGTCAGCTTATTGAAGCAACTAAGGGGATTAACAGTTACTATTTAACCTCGGACCACAGTACGATGAGCTACCGTACCCGGATTCGGACACCGAGTTTCCCCCACTTGCAACAAATCCCGGCGATTATTCGCGGTTCAATGATCCCGGATCTTATTGCCTTGTTGGCCAGTATTGACTTTGTGATGGCGGATGTCGACCGATAACATGGAAACACAAATAATTGTTCGTGATCGGGGTGAACCCCTGGTATTGAGTTCTGAAGAGCTTTCGGCGATTGAGCATGCCATGCATCACTATGCTGATCCACGTGCTGCAACCATTGATGCGCTCAAGATCGTTCAGGCCAAACGCCAGTGGGTCAGTGATGACGCCATTGAGGCGATTGCCCAGATCCTTGGTGTGTCGGCAGCTGAAGTGGATGGAGTTGCCACATTTTATAATCGGATTTATCGGCGGCCTGTTGGAAGGCATGTCATTCTGGTGTGTGACAGCATTGCTTGCTATCTGACGGGTTACGAAAATGTCTATGTCCGTTTGCAGGAAATTCTTGGCATCAAACCCGGTGAAACAACAGCTGACGAACGATTTACCCTGTTGCCTGTGGTCTGTCTGGGTGCATGCGATCGTGGGCCGGCAATTCTGATTGATGAGGATACTCATGTTCAGGTGACACCGGATCAGGTCGGAAAACTGCTGGAGCAATATCCATGAGTTCTGAGCTGAATAGAGGGATCCAAACCCATCGGGAAACCCACCCGCTGACATGGCGGATTGCTGCTGCAGGAGGGCCTGTCCTTGATCTTGAACGTTATGTAGCGCTGGAAGGCTTTACAGGACTGAAAAAGGCCCTGTCTCTTGAACCTGCAGAACTGCAGAAATTGGTCAAGGATGCGGGTCTGCGCGGAAGAGGCGGAGCTGGTTTTCCTACAGGCATCAAGTGGTCTCTGATTCCGATGGGGCCTGATGCGGGTCAAAAGTACCTGATTTGTAATGCGGATGAAATGGAACCAGGTACATTTAAAGATCGTTACCTGATGGAAGAACTACCCTTTCAGCTCGTTGAATCAATGATTGTATCGGCTTATGCCATCGGGGCGAG
>JAJZHM010000173.1 GCA_021804485.1 Pseudomonadota bacterium
GATGGATTCAAGCGCTATGTTGGATTGGCGGTACTGGCCCGTAATATTCAACGTCTGGGTGTCATCATCCGCGAGCAAGAAGCGCGACGACGAGGCCCCTACAAAAAGGCCGCCTAATTACCCGAGACAACCTATTCCAACGCAGTGTATGAGGGTAGGTTTGTCTAAAATTCAGCAAAAATAAGAACTATTCTCATTTGTTGGTTCTCTCGTGAAGAAAACAAATCTCAACCCGACAACAAGATGCTGAAGCACCGTTGGCTGGGGTGGTGACGGGTGGGAAAATCTTCAAAAAATTGAATTTTCGGTCAGACACTAGGTACCAATTCCGGTACGGAAGAAGATTTCCGTGGGCAGTGCCACAATAGCTTCTACCAAGTCGTTTTCCTGCAGCCAGCGGAGAATCTCGGACTCGCCAGAACCGGCGCCAACATTGAACAAGGGGGAGCCTGACAGAACAATGGCGGCTCGACCACCGCCCCGCTCGGGCAGCTCCAGTTTGCTGGCCATGTGCAGGAAGAACAACATGGAGCCGCGGGGTAGGCCGGGACCAAAGCGGCCGTCGTACCCCTTTTCCGAGTGCTCGGCATTGACGGCCGGCGCGTCCTTCTCCCACTTCTTGCCGAAGGGGGGATTGGACAGGCCATAGTGGAAACGCTCCCCCGCGAACTTGTCACTGGATAGCGTGCTGCCCAGCTTGATGTTTTTCGAGAGGTCACGACCCGGATCAGATTCCAGGGTGCGCAGCAGCATGCATGTCAGGCAGACAGCATGAGTCTCCGGCTCAAGCTCCTGGCCGTAAGGGATCAGTACCGGCGGCACTTTGAAGCGACTGCCGTATTCGGCAACGTGATTCATGGCATCGGACAGGAAGCCGCCCGTGCCACAGGTGGGGTCATACAATTGGCTCCAACACGCATTCCAGTCGACGGAGCAAGGTGAATGGCAGGATGACCTTGCCAAAGTCGGTATGCTTGAAGTCACCCCACAAGTCTTCGGCGTTCTTCCAGATGAAATCGGCCAGTGATGCCGCCGAACCTGCTAACTCTGCCATTCGCGCCCCAACCATGTTATGCACGAAACAGCCTATCACAACCCTTGCGACAATCAACCAGCTTATGCACAATACAGGAGATATGCTGCTTTTGGGGTGTCAACCTCAGAATGCAAATAGCCGTTTTAACTGTGCCTCCTGATGAAGCATTCGGGCGCTTTTGACACACCCCATCGACAAAGAGGCACGACGTTTTTCTGCTACACCGCAATGAAATCGAACGGGCGCAAGTATGAGGAAATGAGGGATGACTGAAGCAGCGCTATATATACAAAATGGTGCCGGCACCAAGAATCGAACTCGGGACCTACTGATTACAAGTCAGTTGCTCTACCTGCTGAGCTATACCGGCTAAGGATGCGTATTGTCCATCAGATTGCCACGCTCGTCAAGATTCTCCTTGCGATGTGTCGTTTGTCTCCTCTCCTGCTACAGATGTTTGGTTCTCCTGTGCTACGATCGGCAAAACCAAGACAAATTCCGTACCTTGACCCAAAACAGAATAAACGTTGATTGTACCTCCAAAAAGATTAGTAACCAGATTATGAACAATATTTAGCCCCAATCCAGTTCCACCCTGACCCATTCGTGTAGTAAAGAAGGGATCAAAAATACGTTGCAGATGATTGGCAGGGATGCCAACGCCGTTATCCTGAAAACGCAACTGAACCCTGTCTTCATCCAGCATGGATACATCAAGTTTCATGATGCCATGATTACGTCCATCAAAGGCATGCATCACCGCATTTGATACCAGATTGGTTACAATCTGCTGCAAAGGGCCTGGGTAGCTATCCATCAGGATACCCTCAGGCACATCGACTTCAAGGACATGCCCCTGCGGTTTAAGCATAGGCTGTAAGGTCATAACCAGTTCCTGAAGCATGATATGCAGATCAAAGGTCCGTCGTTGCTCACTGGTCTGATCCACTGCCACCTGTTTAAAACTGGCAATCAGACTAATGGCGCGACGTAAATTGCTTTCGATCAGTTGACTGGCTTCTTGACTGTCCTGCATAAACTGCAGCAGATGACTACGCCGCACCTGCCCCGAATCAACTTCAGACTGCATGTGATGAACCGAATCAAGCAGTTTAGTGCTGGCGGTAAGTGCCACACCAACGGGTGTATTTAATTCATGAGAATGCCCGGCCACCATGCGCCCCAATGAAGCCAGTCGCTCATTACGCTCCATGGTTTCGCGCATTTTGTTGATTTCAGTGACATCCGTAATCATGATCAAATGGCTATCATCACTAGCCAGCAGACGCGTGAATTCCAAGATACGACCTTCATGTGTATGGAACACCTCATGGGAAGGGCTTACCCATAGATTCCATGGACGCGTCTGATCCCACTGTTCACCATTGGCCTTCAAGATGCTCAGAAATTCTTGCCGACGGATCCCCTTGTACATGTAAGGATAGGTCTTGGGAAAAAGACGCTGTGTCTTCTTGTTCCAGAACGACAGACATTCATCCGCCCCCCAGACCAAAATGGTACTGTCCATCGTATCCAGCATCAACTGCATCTGGGCAGCCAGTGACTGCTGCAGTTGCCGTGCGCTTGTTTCTTGTTCTGCCCGTCGCTCCAACTGCAGCATGGTCTGGTTATGCCGTTCACGCAGACGCAATACGCCGATGCCATAGGCAAAGTCGGCAACTAACTCCTGAAGCAGATCGATTTCTTCGGAACTAAATGCATAGGGCTGACCTGCATAAATTGAGAGTACCCCCTGTTGCCCATCTTCCA
>JAJZHM010000082.1 GCA_021804485.1 Pseudomonadota bacterium
CGGCACGCCTGCCCAAAGGGCATCACTGGTACTGGTTCCGCCATTATAAGGCAAGGTGTCCAGAATCAAATCAACACAAGCCAGTCGCCCCAGATGTTCTGCATAGCTGATGCGTGGCGCAGCAATAAGGCGGGATCCCTCTACGCCCTGATTTTGCATCAAGCAACGTAATCGATCCATAACTTCGGAACCTTCATCAACCAGGATTAAGGCAGCATTCGGACACTGGCGAAGAATTTGCATCCATTGTCCGAAAATTTCCGGATTGATCTTGTGGATCCCGTTCCAAGAGGCAAACAGAAAAGATGTTTGAGGCCAACCCCAATCCGAACGTGTACTGGGCTCAGCTAATTCACGACGATCATCATTGATCTGGAACCCATAGGGCAAATGGACAATGCACTCCTGAAAAAAATCGGCATGCTCGGCCGGAACAACGACAGGGTCTGCCAGCACATAATCATGGCTAGGACTCCCGGTTCCCCCGGGAAAACCAAGATAGTGCAACTGAACCGGCGCCAGCCCCGCTGCAAAAAGTTCCGGTCGTCCCCCCTCGGTATGACCATTCAGATCGACAGCAATATCCGGATCAAATGCTTTTACCCACTGCAGTATACGATTTTCGTCCCACGCAGCTACATCGAGAAGATGTTCAACCTCCTGCTCCAGTCGGGACCGATAGCTGTCCTGCCATGATTTCAGGGAAAGCAGTGCGATCTCGAACCGATCGCGATCATGAGTGGCATACAGACCCGCCGTGAGCAGGGTTACTGCATGACTCCCAAAATCCGAGGAGACATACAAAACCCGAATCCGCCCGGGAAGACGATCCTGAAGACGTTGCCGTTGCCGTTGCGGTGCAGGACTAAGCGTCTGTACATACTTCTGCGCCAGGATATTCTGCTCCTGTTCGGTCAGAAAAAGGCTCAGGGTTGCAAAAGGTTCAAGACGTACTCTGGGCTGATGCAGCAAGGCGCGCACCCGTTCGTGCCAAACAGTCCAGCGATCCCAGATCGCCTGTTGCAGATCAAGAAAAATCATGGAACCCAGCAACATGTCGGTATCGACGCCTGCCGCCTCGGCACGCTGCAGAAAATCCGCGGCCTGGGCCCATTGAGCTGCCTGCATACAGAGATTGGCGCTGTTCAGACAGGCAAGTCCCTGAGTGGGATCACGCTGGATTGCTTGATCGTAGGCCTGCCGTGCAGCGATCTTGTCTCCCAGTTGCTGAGCCATCCGGCCGAGGTTGTAGTACTGCTGTGCATCTTCAGGATTCAGTTCCACAGCGGTACGCATCTGTTCATAGGCCTGTTGCCCGTACCCATTCCGGCTCAGTGCAATGGCCCATAAACTACGCAAACTGGCATTATCCGGCAAAAGACGACAGGCCTCAGCCAACTGAATCAGTGCATAATCCAGACGTTGCTGTTGCAGTCCTGCCTGACCCAGCATGCCAAGCGCCAGTCCCCGAAGCGTCGGATCGTCCTGAGTGGCCGCACAGGCCTCTGCCTCTTGCCAGAGGCAAGCCTGCAACAACGACTGCATCTGCTGCATCATTTTTTCATAATGCATCATGACGGCAGGCACTGCTGGATGGCATCAACACGCAGATGCCCGGGTTGAACCCGACGTTCGGAACGTTCATGCATCATCTCATAAGCCTTCTCAAGTTGCCGAACCTTAGCCTGTGTATCAAACAGCTTGGCGCGAACTTGAGAAAGGGCCAATTGTTGGCGCATGGCCTCAAGCTCATTGGGATGCAGCATCCAGTGCACGGCACGGGCTACGTATTCAGACAAGGTTGGTGCAATCAGCCCGGACATTCCGGCACTATGGAGCAGACTGGCCGTCATCCGGCCAGCAAAGGTATCTCCAGGACAGGTCAACAGCGGGGTTCCTGCCCACAACACATCGCTGCTGCTGGTCCCGCCTGCAAAAGGAAGAGTATCCAGCACCAGATCTGCAGCCGTAATCGCATTAAGATAGTTTTGATAGGAAACCCGTTCGGAAAAGTAGAGACGTTCCGCAGCGACGCCACGTGCAACGGCCTCCGCATGCAAGCGCTGTCGAACCTCGGCAGAATCCACGATCAGCCAGAGGACAGCATCGGGAGCCTGCTGCATGATCTGCATCCAGAGATCAAACATGAGCGGATTTAGTTTATGACTGGCATTGAAACAAGCCAGAACCGGTTGATGGATCGGCAGCCCCAGTTGCGCCTTGCTGCGTGCCTCCGCCGGTGGACGCTGATCATCATTGACCTGAAAACCGTCCATGAGCCAGATCACCTGTTCACGGTAGTTCGGGAACTCCGATTCGGGAATGACCACCGGATCGGCAATGATATAATCGTGCACTGCGGAACCGCTTGTTCCCGGAAATCCGAGATAATTGACCTGAACAGGGGCCAGACCCCACCCCCACCAGGCAAGACGATGCCCCTCAGTCGGGCCATTCAGATCGACAGCAATATCCCAGTCCATGCGGTCTCTGATTACCTCAATTTGTGGCCAACCCATCCGACTGGCATCAATAAAATGCTCTGAGCTCTGCCGAATTCGCTGGTATGCCGCGTCATCAACATGATCACGCAACGATAACAGGCTGATCTCGAAACGGTCGCGGTCATGCCATGAGAACAGTCCTGCCGCCAGAACAGCCATCGCATGCGCCCCAAAATCCGAAGAAACATAAACCACCCGAATACGACCGGGTCGTCGTTGCAAGCGCTTTGTACGCAGCCGGATCAGCTCATGTTCTGCATAAATCTCAGCGGCCTGGCGAGTCTTCGCCGCACCAATTGGCAGCATAAGCGCCTCAAGTGGCTGCAGACATCGCAGACCGGCATCAAGGGAACTGATGACCTGATCCGTCAGCGACTTAAAATCGCTCCAGTCAACCTGCGCCAGTTTCCAAGCCAGCATTCGCCCCAGCAGCAGCGGCTCAAGGGGGTTGATGGCATAGGCCTTGCACAGGAAGCGATCGGCATCATCCATCTGTTTACGGTCCAGTTGGATATAATGGGCCTGAAGCCAGACAGAGGAATTGGTAGGAACCTGTTCAAGGTAGTTCCGCACGATTTGCCATGCCTCCTCAGGTGCACCACGCTGCTGAGCTATCTGGGTCATAAGCATGATGCTGTCTGCATGCACGGGATCATGCTGCAGGGCAGTCTGACAGGAGCATACAGCCGCATCCAGGTCCTGATCCAGATACTGCGCCAGGGCAAAGAGGTACCAGAGCTTCGGCTCATCCGGCCAACGCCGCAAAGCGGACTGCAGCGCAGATTTGGTCTGACCGGTTTGACCCGTGCGTAGCCACAATGAAGCCCGGTTGATCTGCCATTGCAGTACATCAGGCTCAAGTGTGATAACTTGATCCATCACCTGCTCGGCTTGCCCGGAACATTCCATTTCAAGCAGAACATGGGCCATGCTGTTGAGCGTAGATGCCTTATCCGGACTGATTTTCGCTGCAATCTGCAAGAGATGCAGGGCCTCTCCATAAGATCGCTGAGCGATCAGATCCTGAGCAAACGCCTCAAAACCCGCTGCAGCGGCAACACCCATATGCTCCATGCCATTGAGAACAATCTGGGCCACATGCCGTTCACCCAGTCGGAGCAAACTGAGAATCCACTCAAACCGGATGGCCGGAAGTTCGGGACAAAGAACGAGAATCTTTCCTAGGGCAAGGCTGGCAAGCCGATCATCATGGGCCTGCAACGATTGGTCGACAACCTGCAGCAGACGCTGCATTTCAGCCTTGTCTCCTGAACACACGGGCCAGTTCAGCGCAGGAATTTCCGTTTGATCGTTTGTCGGCTCAAGCATCAGGGCTGAGGGCGGCTCGCCAGCAATGCTTCGGGCGTACATCTGTTGATAAGCGCGCTCCAGCTCTCGGGCACGCTGTCGGGTCGAAAAAAGACGACCGCGCCTCAGGCGATCTCGAATCTGCATCGTCAGCGCCAACAGGTGAAGTGGCTGCCGGGCAAACTGGATTGCCCGATCGACATACTGCTGCTGATCGGTACAGATCAGCTCATCCACACCCATGGTATGCAGCAAACTGGCACTCATCCGGCTGACCGTTGCCTGACCACAATAGGTTAAAACTGGCACCCCCATCCATAAGGCATCATTACTGCTGGTTCCTCCACCATAGGGCCAGGTATCCAGCACCAGATCAATATGCCTAAGGCGCGCCAAATGCTGCTCATAAGAGCAGTTTTTAGCCCAGATCAGTCGATCAGGATTAAGGCCTCGTACCTCGACATAGGAGCGCAGCGATTGACGCGCTTCCGGTTCATCACAGACCAGCCAGAGGACTGATTGCTCGACCTGCTGCAGAATTTGAAGCCAGAGCTCCATAAGGATCGGATTGATCTTGTAAAACGAATAGAGACAACCGAAGACAAAAAAATCTTCAGGCAAACCATAGCTTGCCCGTTCAGCCGCTTGAGGAACAGCTCGTTGATCATCGGAGACCTGAAAGCACACAGACAGCCAGCAGGGATGTTCCGTCAGCGTATGTTGTCGCTCCACAGGCAACATAACCGGGTCAACCAGCATGTAGTCATGCACCTTTGTCCCCATGGTTGCCGGATAACCCAGATAATTGATCTGAATGGCTGCCAGTCGCTGGGCCAAGGGCTTGGCACGATAACCCGCCGTATAGCCCTGCAGATCGATAAGCAGATCGAGATCATCATTGCGGGCCTGACGGACAATTGCGTCATCGGACATTTGCGACATATCCCGAAAGTGTTCAACGGAATTCAGGATGCGTAGCTGCAGCTGATCACCCGGATCAACCCGTAGAGCATAGACAAATACTTCAAACTGACTCCGATCATGTTCTGCAAAAAGCCCAGCCGTCAGAAAACCCACCGCATGCGTACACAGATCAGCTGACCAATAGGCGATCCGGATTCGCCCCGGCCGACGAACACGTACAGGGTACGATTCTGGGTTGGCGAACTGAACACGCGCATGAGACTCAGCGCAGCGACGTTGTAAGGCAGGGTCATCACTAATGCTCAGCAGGGTAAAGGGCTCACAGATCGGTTGATCCTCCTCAATGCCCTTGACAAGTACAGAACGCAGTTCATCGTAGTGCTGCCAGTCGGCAAGTTGCTGACGGGCTAAAAAAACCCCTGATGGAATATAAGCCAGCGTTGCATCCAACTGCCAGGCCCGCTGCAAACTGGCTCGGGCATCCGTCCATTTCCTGAGGTCAAGCTCAATCAAACCCTTTTTGGCATAAGCCTGAGCCTGAGCAGGATTTCGCTGGATAAGCTCAGCATAGACCGCACGGGCTTCTTGCAGTCGGTGCAGCCCCTCAAGAGCGAGTGCCTTGTTGAACAAGCCGGCCTCAACCGAAACCCCATATTTAAGTGCCTGCTCTGCTGACACCAGAGCTTCAGCAGGAAGACCGAGAGAAATATGAATAAGCGCCCGATTATTCCAGGCATCTCCATTGCATTCATCGCGCGCCAGAGCCATACAGATGAATTCGTTCGCCTCATCAAAACGCTGCTGATTTGCCAGAAAAACCGCCATAGCATTGCAGGCCTGTGAACCGGACCAGTTTGCAGCCGTCCATCGATGCAATAAAACCCGACCCTCCTGTTCATGCCCTGTTTCAAGCAAGCGAAAAACCAGTTTCATCCGTGTGGGATCATCGAGTTCCCCCAAGGGAAAATCCAGAGTCTGCCATCGTTCAAAAACAGCCTTATCAACCGCCTCGGACTGATCCACCCAAAGCTGCAGTCGGTGCATCAGTAAAGCAACCTCTTGAGCATGAGCCTTCATATCAACGAATCTCCACAACTCTTGAAGGTCTCCGAGGACAGATCAATCGGTTCAGGTTGCAATCCTTGCCGATAACGCTCAACCATACGGATCAGGGCGCACTCCAGCATCCGCGTCTGCCTTTCACTGTGAAACAGCCGGTTCTGCACTACATCTGAACTAATCCGGCATCGCAGATCAGCCAGCCGATCAGGCCGTTCCAGAAGACAACATGCCCGTTCGATATAATCATGCATATCTTCGGTGACCAGTTCATCAAGCCCTGCATGCTGCAACAAACTTGCAGACATTCGCCCTGCAAAGGTCTGACCCCGACAGGTCAAAACCGGAACCCCCATCATCAGGGCATCTGTTGTCGAAGTTCCTCCGCCAAAGGGAAGCGTGTCCAGAATCAGATCAACACCACTCAAACGCTGCAAATGTGCTTCATAATCAAGACCATGACAGAAAACCAGCCGTTCTGCTGCAAGTTCTGCTGCAGTCCATAACTGCAACAAACGCTGCTGTGCCTGTTGATCCTGAACAACCAGCCATAACTCCGTCTGAGGCTGACGCCGTAGAATAGTCATCCAGGCACGAAACACGACAGGGGTTACTTTATAAAGGCTATTAAAGGAGGCTAAAATCAGTTTCTCGGCAGAATTTAGGGGTTTGATGCGTTCAATATAAGCATAACCTTGTCGATCATTGACCTGAAAGCAGCCCCCTGGTAACCAGACAACTTTCTCGCTGAAAGCCGCAAAATCTGTCGCGGGAAGTACAACCCGATCCGCCAGAATATAATCATGACAGGCTGTACCCATCGTTCCCGGATAACCCAGATAATTGACCTGAACCGGCGCAATACGCTGAGCAAAAAGTTCGGTGCGGGCATCACCGGATATCCCGTTCAAATCAATGGCAACATCCAGATCAAGCGATCTCAGGAAGCTCATCGCCTCGGCATCATTCATCTCTGAAATATCCTGATAGAATGAAACTTCCTCGGCAAACCGACGCTGTTCCACATCCCCAGCATACGTTTTGAGTGAAATCACAAAAACAGTGCATACCGCTGGATCATGATGACGGAACAGACCTCGGGTCAGATGCAGTACCGGGTGACTGCGAAAATCACTGGATAGATAGGCAATACGCAAAGGTCCTGGCCGAACCGCTCGGGCGATCCGTGCCGGTGTTCTGATCAGCCGCTGCTGGTACAGAACCGTCACACGCAGCTGCTGCAAAGACGTTAATGGCATGGCCAGCATCCCAACCCCTGGCTGGACGACGGGCTTACCCTGCTGCACCCCCTGCTCAATCCGGGCAAATCCTGATTCATCGTCATGCCAGTCAAGCAGATAACGCCTGGCAAGAAACATATGACCAGGCAGATATTCAATCTGATCGGCCACACGATAGCGTTCAGCATCCTGACCAAATTCAAGCACCCCGTTCCAGGCATGCATCTGGATACAGAGATTTATGCACTCTTTATAGAGAAGCGCTTCTTTGCAATCAAGCAGCAAACCCCGGCGATACGCCTCCAAAGCCTCTGCCATACGGCCCAGATGACGCAACGTCAATCCAAGATTATAGTAATTGTGAGCGTGCGGGGTGCTGAGCGATAAAGCATGCTGCAGAGCCGTCAAAGCGCCCTGAAAGTCTTGCTGCATACCCAAAACGGAGGCCAGATCACTCCAGTACACAGCAACCGAACGGTTCAGACCGAGCGCTTGGACAAGATACTGCTTCGCTCCGGCCAAGTCCCCTTGTGTCGCCCGCTGCAATGCGCGCTGATGGAATTCAACTGCCTGCTGTTCCGGACCGATCTTCATCTATCCCGCCTGTTAACCCGCCATCCGGAATCGCAAAACCCTCAGTCGGTATGCCCGTCCGATTGCCCGTCGATACGCTGAATCTGGTATTTACGCATCTTTTCCACCAGTGTGGTACGACGGATATGCAATTTCTCTGCCGCACGGGCGACAACACCACCACAATCCTCCAATGCCTGCACAATGAAATTCTTTTCCAGATTGTCGAGGTAGTCTTTCAGATCCAGACCATTAACCGGCAGTTTGGCCGTTGGCAGCTCAGGAAGCCAGTTCAACTGGGAACGCACCGCCTGTTCCTGAACTTCCTGATACTCTTCACCATCCTGGATATGCCGGTATTTTTTCGGCAGATCGGCAACCTGAATGACCCCATAGGCGTGCGTTATGACCAGACGTTCAATCAGATTGGCCAGTTCACGGACGTTGCCCGGCCATTCATGCCGGGTCAGCGACATGATCGCCGCTGAAGAAAACTGCAGGGAACCCCGCTTCTCTTGTTCCATACGCAGGGTCAGTTCATTGATCAACAGCGGGATATCTTCGGTACGCTCCCGAAGCGGCGGCATCTCGATCGGAAAAACATTCAGTCGGTAGTACAGATCCTCGCGGAACTTGCTTTCCTTGATCTGTTCTTCCAGTTGACGATGGGTGGCAGCAATGATACGCACATCGGCCTTGATCGTCTTGGTTCCTCCGACCCGTTCAAAGGTGCGCTCCTGCAAGACCCGCAACAGCTTGACTTGCATGGACAAAGGCATATCACCGATTTCGTCAAGGAAAATGGTCCCGCCCTGTGCCAGCTCGAATCGGCCTGGACGAGCACTGATCGCTCCGGTAAAAGCGCCTTTTTCATGCCCAAACAGCTCACTCTCCAGCAACTCAGCCGGAATCGCCCCACAGTTGATCGGCACAAAAGCATGATCCCGACGATTGGACTGGTAATGCAGGTTACGCGCCACTACTTCCTTACCCGTACCGGACTCGCCCAAAATCAGCACAGTAACATCCTTGTCAGCGACCTGTACCATCAGATGCCGTACTTCACAGACACTGCGGCTGGCGCCAACCAGGGAACGAAAGAGCTCAGCATCACGCCGGTACATCAACCCTGAATCTTGAGCCTGCTGATCCTTGAACACCTGTGCCCGACGCAAGGCATCTGAGAGCACACCATAGCCCAAAGGCCAGCTCAGGCTACCAATAAACTGGTGGCGATAACATTCATCCAGCTGTCGCGCTTCCGGTAAACGACCGTCAACCAACAGTAAGGGTACGTCAGAACTCCAGGCAGATACAGATGCAGCGACACTGAATGCTTTTTCTTCCGGCTGTATATCGAGCAAAACCGTCAGGACTTCATGCGGATCCTCAATACGCGCCGCAAAATCATCCTGCCAGCGCTGACTGTCGGTCAGCACGACCTCCTCACCCAGAAAATCCAGAATTATCCGCAGAACCTGCTGACGCTCCGGTGTATCGGAAATCACCAGCACTCGAGAATCACGCCACATACCACCCACCTGACCGCCCCTAACCGCGCCTAATTGCATAGGCTTGTGCCCAGACCTTGACACACAGTTAAGACAGAGGTACAGATGAAGTCAAATACTTGGCGCAAAAAAGACCTGATCAGGCGTAACGTCCCTGCAACAAGGAACGCATGGCGTGCATTTTCTGACGCATTCGGGTCGCCTGGGCATCACGCTCATTCTGCAGACCCGCAAGCAACTGGGCATAGCGCTCATGGGCAAAGCGCGCCCACTCAGCCCGGTCTTCGGCAGTATGGCCGAGACTTTCCCGTTCAAACCAGTGCCGCACCGCCTGATCACAGGCAGAAAAACGCGGAACATCTGGCTGCAGCAATGCCACAGCCAGATCGTCCAGCAGGCGTTCAAGCGCCTCAGGCATTGGCGATGCCATCCCAACCATCTTTGACTGTGGACATTAATGAATAGACTTCTTGAAGGGCGACCACATCCTGATAGCTGTTTGCCTCAAACAGGCGACGCATCATATAAGCATAAAGACGTTCAAGGTTGGCAGCAATTTCACCACCTTCCTTAAGGTTCAGACAACTACGCAGGTAACTGATCATCTCCACCGCGCGATTGATGTTGTGCGTGCGCGCCGGAATATTCTTATATTCCATAAACCCTTCCGCCTTCTTGAGGCAGTTGAGAATTTCCTGCATCAACATCTGGACAAGACGGTGGGGATTAGCATCCGCAACCGAACCGGCGGCATGGACATGCTGGTAACTCTTCATGGCAAGACTGGCATTCATGATTTTACTCCGACCTTCATTCTGCTCAGTGTTCATCATTATCTCAACCGGACAGGTCTGCAATGATTCAAGCATACCTGACATACTTCTACTTAGCGACCCAGCCAACAATAACTTTAGGGCATTGAGATAAAATTTCCGTCAATACTCTGTCGCTTTTTAGCGGCAAAAAAATTCCTAAAGCTTTTTCCGGTTCTGTCGCTAAACAGGGTATGCAACGAACGCGTTGCGTTTCGATTCCCGAACGGAGCATGCCGCCATGTCATTTGTCATCAGCAACAACCTCAACTCACTCTATATTCAAAATGCGTTGGCCCAATCCCAAACCAACGTATCCTCTGCCATGAAGCAACTGTCCACTGGCATGCGCATCAACAGCGCTGCCGACGATGCTGCCGGCCTGGCCATTGCCACCAATATTAACGCGCAGACCAATGGCGATGGTGTGGCCATCCAGAATGCCAATAATGCCAATTCACTGGCTCAAATTGCTGATGGTGCGCTGGCCTCCATTACTAACGACCTGCAAACCCTGAACAACCTCGCCGTCGAATCCGCCAACGGCACGAACTCCTCCAGCAACCGTGCTGCCCTGCAGACCCAGGCACAAGCTCTGGTAGCCGACATTCAGAATACAGCCAAAACGACCAACTACAACGGCGTTAACCTGCTAAGCGGCAACTTTAATTCATCCTTCCAGATTGGTGCCAGTGCAGGCAATACGGTCAGCCTTGCTGTGAGCAGCGTTCAGTCCAATGCTCTGGGTGCCGGTCAGGGCGACGGTGTCTCTGCACAGGGCACCGGTGCTGCTCTTGCATCAGGTGATCTGGTGATCAATGGCGTCGCAGTCAGCGCGTCGCAGTCCACTTCCGATACCGCTTCAACCACCAATGCCGCCGACAGCGCCATTGCCAAGGTTGCTGCCATCAACGCCATCTCAGCTCAGACCAATGTGGTTGCCACGACCGAGGCTACAGTTGCCCAGGGCACCACGATGTCATCCACTGGTTCAGTTTCTTCAACTGTGAGCATCAACGGTGTTAGCGTCACCTTGTCAGCCGTGTCAGGCAGCACCTCTGCCACCCGTTCCGCTGAAGTCGCTGCCATTAATGCCGTGTCCGGACAAACTGGAGTGGTTGCTGCCGATACCGGCAGCGACACGACCGGCGTCTCACTAACCGCCAATGATGGACGCAATATTGCTATAGGCAGTACTGCCGCATGGACAGGTATCTCCGGTGGCGGTTCGAGCAGTTCCACCCCAATCGTCAGCTACGGTGGATTCACCTTGTCTTCGACCAATAACAGCAATATTACCATTGCTGAAGGGACCACGACCGGGTTGGCCGACTCTGGCTTGCAGGCAGGCACCTATACGGCCAACACCGCAGCGGTTTCTTCCAGTGCCGTGGCCTCGGTTGGCGCAAGCAGCACCACCTCCGCCTTGACAAGTGGTGAT
>JAJZHM010000006.1 GCA_021804485.1 Pseudomonadota bacterium
GCTGCCCTTACCCCCAAAGATGGTCAGCGGAGCGGTGGCCGCGCGGCTTTGGACCCATGTCAAGCGTTATTTGATTGATTTTTATGATGTTATAATATGGTTTCCTTAAGTTCGGTGCATTGGTGCCTGCGCCCCAGCGTTGATCTCGTACTACGGGTCCCCATTTAAAAAATGTTATAATTTTCCTGTCTGATGTTACCGGAATGCAAATCTGTTGAAATTTCTATCCTGCACCCCCGATGGTATTAACGAGGCCACCATGATTCTGGACCAAGGTGGTTTGCTGGGTCTGCCGACTGAAACGGTCTATGGACTTGCTGCCGATGCGCGTAATGAATCGGCACTAAAGCGAATTTTTCAGACCAAGGGACGGCCTGCCGATCATCCTCTAATCGTCCACATTGGACACACCGAGGAAGTAGAGGAATGGGCACAGGATATTTCATCGCTGGCCAAACAATTGATGCAGCGCTTCTGGCCGGGACCATTAACCCTGATTTTGCCTGCGCGTACGGAGGTTTCCCACTGGATCACCGGAGGACAAACGAAGGTTGCCTTACGTTGTCCTGCCCATGAAACAACTCTTGCTGTCCTGAATGCTCTGGGGCGTGGCGTTTGTGCCCCCTCAGCAAACCGCTTCGGGCGGATAAGCCCTACCACGGCACAGCACGTCCAAGATGATCTGGGTGATTCCATTGAAGCCGTTCTTGACGCCGGCCCTTGCCGGTTTGGGCTTGAATCCACCATCATCGACATGAGTACAGAGCCTGCCGTTATTCTGCGACCAGGTGCCTTGGCTGCTGAATCGCTTGCGCAAGTGTTAGGCTACCTGCCGCAAACACTGCAGCGCGCCATTGACACGCGCGCATCTGGTCTTCTCGACAAACATTATGCTCCAGGTAAACCTGTACATCTCTGTACTACGGAGCAACTACTGGATCCGAAGCATCTCTTTACAGATCGTCCGCATGCGGTCATTCTATCCATTTCCCAGCCAGCCTGGCCTGGGCGTTGGTTGGCGATGCCTTCCGATGCTGAACGTTACGCCCAGAGATTTTATGAACTTCTTCGGCAGGCTGATGCATCGGAAGAACTCTTAATCGTGATTGAACGCCCTCCCCAACATCCTCAGTGGCAAGCTATCAATGACCGAATCGAACGCGCCTCCCGTTGAAAAACCGGTACCGATTCCTGAGTACCTGTCACACTATTATCTTTGGGCCTACGTATCCCGTAGAGCCATTCGTTTCTGGGATCATGGTATTCTGGTCCAGTTGATCCTTTTTGGTCAGTACTCTCGGTTAAAGAATAGGGTTCGAGCCCTGTTTTCCCGACAACCCGGTTCAGTCTTGCAGATTGCCTGTGTTTATGGGTCATTAACGTCTGAACTGGTGGCTGATCTACACTCCTCCGAAACACTGACATTGGTTGATGTCGTACCTGACCAGTTAGCCAGAAGCCTTGGCAAAATCGATGATCAGCGGTTAAAAGCTGTCCTGGCCAACAGCGCTGATCTACCTTGTCCTTCGGGTCAGTTTGACAAGGTGCTTTTGTTCTTTTTGCTGCATGAACAGCCCTTGCAGGTACGCATAAGAACTGTTCAGGAAGCTTTACGTGTGCTTGGTAAGAACGGTCTTCTGGTAATCGTTGATTATGACCGACCGTGCATCGGGCATCCCTGCTACCTAATCCTCTCCCTGATTTTTGCGTGGCTTGAGCCTTTTGCCCGTGACCTCTGGCGGCAGGACCTGTCCACATGGATCAGATCGTTTGCCCCCGGGACCGACATTAAGCGAACATCTGTCTTTGGCGGTGTTTATCAGATTCTGGAGATCCGTAACCGATCCTGATTCAGTTGTTTTCGGGATTCAGCAATCCCATATCTTCCAGCAAATCATCCTGACAATCATTCATCTGCGTAATCAGGGCTGCAGTTTTGTAATGGGCCTCTGCAGCCTTACTCTGTGCCATCAACACATCAACCTCAAGCATTGTGCCCGTCTGATTCTGAACCTGTGCCAGTTGCACTGCTTTGTCAGCATCATGCTCCAGTTGTCTTGACAGGGTGATTTGTTCCATAAGTGCAGAAGCCCGAGAGCCATCAAGATTGAGGCGTGCACGTACATCATCAAGACGGTGTGCCATATCAAGGCTGACAACTCGATGCCTCGATATGGCAACTGCAAACTGAGCTTCCCATTCAGGAGTGATCAGCCAGCGAACATTCCAGCTTTGGCGTGATTCCCGGATCAGTGTACTGGCGGTGCTTCCGGTCGGTGGAGCAGGTGCAAGCATGGCTCCCCCCTGAACCTGTGGGCTCAGCAAGGCTGCCATCAACTGCTGCCGGCGCAATTGACTTGATTGTATGCGGTCTCGGATAATCGCCAGATCGGGTCGGTTCATAATTGCCAGCGCCGAAGCCTGTTCAACATGAACAGGAATCTGCACAGACTTCTGGATTTGCAAGTCATTTTCGGGGGGGACAACCAGTAGATCAGGCTCAAGATGCAGTCGAACCACGAGATCCGACGAATGCTTATAAAACTGAATGCCGGCATCAAGCAGGTCCATTTTTGCCTTTGATTCTTGAGCACGGGCACGTAGACGATCGATTTCAAGCCCAGTGCCTTGATTCCAACGTTGCTCTTCAAGCTGGGTCAAGGCTTCAGCCTGACGCAAACGGGCCTGAGCCAGCAACATGGCGTGGCGCGACAGCATCAGGGCATTATAGTCTTGCAGGGTTTGATGAATAACGTCTTCAGTGATCAAGCGTTCCTGATCCTGACTCGTTCGCAGCGATTGATGAGCCAACAAGAGGTCATACACGGCCTGGCCAGGATTGATGACCCAACTGAGTAAAGAACCGGCCCAAGCATAGGATTCTTCGGTAAGTACTGGTCCATGAGTGCTCGAAACCCCTCCTTCCACATGTACGGAACTCCATCCGGGTTGTAGAATGGGTACCAGATGTTGCCAAGCCGCTCGGTATAGTGCCCGATGCTCATGCACCCGTTCCTTTGCTTCAGCAATCTCCAGGTTATGGCTAAGCAACAGAGGAATCACTTCTTCTCGGCGAAGGGTGACGCCATGGCGCTCTGACATGGAAATCATGATCACGGTTCGATTTGATGGCAATTCTCTGAGGTGTTCCGGCACTGGTGCCGAACTGGAACATGAGATACAAGACACAGCAATGAGCATGAATAGAGGCAAAAACCAGGCTGTTTTTATAAAAACCTCTCCATATACAGGACTGGAAAACCATTTATCGTTCATGGTTGCTCATCCTTAGGGTGCCGTCCTACCGATCGCTGATGATTTTGAAACCTTCAGAACGGGAACAATTCGGACATAAGCCCCAACAACATAGGCCTGGCGTTTATTGATGACATCAATTTCCACGCGCATGCTTCGATTGTCCTCATTAATGCGATTGCCAAGCCGACTGATTTGGGCCATACGCTGAAGGCCCTCTGGCCCAAGGATCAGAACGTTGTCTCCCCGGTGTACCTGGTATAAATCTTTTTCAGGCACATAACAGACAATACGCAACCGGTCCTGAACCTGTATATTCCACAAGGGTGTGCTATGAAGACCTCCACCTGCGGTAACAAGATCGCCTGGATTTACCCAGCGCCGGGTAATAACCCCGCGATATGGGGCACGAATCTCATCATAGTTGAGCAGTTTTTGCAGGCGCGCCAATTCAGCTTGGGACGCTTCAACAGCATGCATCGCAGCATTCTCTTCTGCTTTAGTTTGATCCAGTCGTGCCTCGGCCACATTCATGCTCGCCTGGGCCTCATCACGGGACTGCGCTGTGGTGGCATCGGAGCTAAACAAATGCAACAATCGCTGCAGGGAAACCTGCTTCAGCTTCAACTCCGCTTCTGCAGCACCGAAGTGACTGTGTGCAACCCGTACATTCGCTTCCGCCTGGGCCAGCAGGTATTTCGCTTGATCCATTCGGGAAAGAAGTTCCGGATTTTCCAGACGAGCAAGAAGTTCGCCTTTTTCGACGTGATCACCAATGTCATGGTATACCGCAGTGACATAGGCCACATCCTTCCCATACAAATCGGTCGAATAGAAGGCCTGTACCGTGGCCGGCCAGAACAAACCGGCAGGACCATCGGCATGTATCCTCGCCGATATTACGATAAAAGTTATCAAAAACAGGCGGTTAATGGGCATGATCATCATCCGGTACACACTCCGAATTCAATAAAGAAAAACCAGGTACGGGTTGTCCCTTCTGAACCATGTTAAAAAGAAACGGCAAAACCAGCAGCGTGGTCGGCAAGGCACCTAGAAGCCCTCCCATTACAGCTCGACCCAATGAAGCTGCCTGTGCTCCTCCCTCCCCAAGACCAAGAGCCATTGGAAGCATTCCGGCCAGCATGGCCAATGAAGTCATTAGGATAGGGCGTATGCGTGAGCTAGCTCCGTGCAACATGGATCGATAGGTACTGACACCTCTGCGCCGCAGATCAGAGCAAAACCGAATAAGCAGGATGGCATTGGCGGTTGCCACCCCCTCGACCATAATGCTTCCAATCAGGGACTGGATGTTGATGCTGGTACCTGTCAGACCGAGAAGGATAGCAATTCCGGTAAATACTCCGGGCAAACAGGCCAGAACACAAAAGGCCAAGCGAAATGATTGAAAAAAACCACTCAGAACAAGAAAAATAGCCATCATCGCGACCATACTTCCGGTTTTGAGACTCTCCAACATGGAATTCAATGGCTCATATAAACCACGTATCTGAATTTCATAACCTTGTGGAATCTGCACAGACTTAATGGTTTGCTGTATGCGCGCATAAACACCTGCAAGATCATTACCGACATAACTGGCCTGAAGTGTTAGCACGCGCTGCATATTGATTCGATCAAGTTCTCCCAGAACCGTTCTCTCCTGAATGGAGGCCACGTCCCCAAGATACAGCGGGCCTGTCTGAGTCTGTGCAATGGGCAGACGTTCAAATTCCTGCACGGAAGACAAGTCTGCCTGAGGAACCTGAACCTGTACCCGATAACTGATTCCAGATTCTGGATCAGACCAAAAATTGGGCAAGGTCAAACGGCTTGATGCCGTAGCGGCAGCCATGCTCTTACTGATCGTACTGACCGGAATATCCAGTACGCCGGCAAGTGTACGATTAATGGCCACATGTATAGCGGGGATTTGTGCCAGTTGCTCCAGTTGCACATCACGCAGACACTTAAGGGCACCCAGACGCTGTTCTAATTGACCAGTAATTGCCTGAACAGTAGCCAAGTTTGAACCAACCACATTGATCTCAACGGGTGTACGCGCGCCAAGGTTAAGAATCTGCTGCATGAGATCGGCTGCTTCGAAACTAAACGATACATCAGGAAAATGCTGGTGCAGAACGCGACGTAAATACTCCTCAACCTGACTGTTCGTCCAGTGATGCGGAGGATTGATCTGCACATTCAAAACTGCTTCGTTTGAACCTGAAGTCCATAAATAGATCGCATTGATGGGATACGAAGGACTTTGGGTTCCAACATATGCCAGGGAGTAGGTTATCCCGCCTGGCCTCAGATCATGATTTATATCCTCCAGTACCTTTTGTACCCTTTGGCCTGTTCGTTGCAGCGATGACCCAGCGGGTGTATGAAGCCGAATCAGCAGTCTGCCTCCTTCTCCATGTGGAAATAGGCTCTCGCTCAAGGATGGCCACAGAAATATTCCTGCCAATGCACTTGATAATACGTAAACGAGAAGCAGTACAACTCGATACCGGAACAGCGACCTCAGAATTTGTTCATAGTGCCGGCGCAGGAATAGCCCTTGTTCCAGTCCATGAGAAAGGACATTTTTTCGTTGATGAAGCCAGCTTAGTGCCAAAGGAACCCAGGATATCGACAAAAAGTAAGAAGCAGTTAACGCATAGGCAACAGCAATTGCTAAAGGGATAAACAGGTAATGTATGGTTCCTTGCATGAAAAAAACCGATACAAAGACAGTCAGAATACTGACCAGAGCAACACCATTCGGTTCAATCGTGTGATTTGAACCGTAAACAACAGCTTGCAGATAGGAGGTACGCTGTTTTATGGAACTGTGCACATGCTCGATCACGACCGTCGACTGATCCACCATAATACCGACCGCAAGCGCCAAACCACCCAAGGTCATCATATTGAGTGACATGCCACTTAGCCATAAACCAATCAGAGCCATAAGGACGGCCAGGGGAATCGACAGAATGACAACCATCGAGCTACGCCAATCCCTCAAGAAAATCAAAATCATGAGTCCACTAAGAAATGCCCCCAGAATTCCTTCCTGAGCCAGACTGGCCAGTGCCTGCTTAATTCGCTCTGACTCGTCAAACACAAAGTGCACATCCATCCCATACGGGAGCACGGACCGTACTTTAGGCAACAGGTTCTTGACCCTGGATACAATATCGAGCGTTGATGCCTCCGCTGTTTTTGCCACAGGGACATAAATTGTGGGCATTCCCTGAGCCAGCGCGATACCAAACTGTTCATCCTGATCATCGGCAATTTCAGCAATATCGCCAAGAAATACCGGTACACCCTGAATACGCCCAACTTCGATGTGCTTCAAATCTTCCAACGCCACCACCGTTGCATTGGAAGGGACTGTAAGGAGACGCTGACCAATAAGTAAAGCTCCGGATGGTGCAATCACGTTGCCTTGGCCAAGCGCCTGCACAATCCGGTCAGGTGCCAGTCCATAGGAACGCATGGCATCCGGGTGAACACGAATGACAATAGTTCTCGGACTACCTCCAAAGGGTGGTGGAGCCATAAGCCCCTTAACCATTGAAAAAATTGGCCTGATCTTGAACAAAGCCGCATCCTGTAAGGCTTTGATCGGGTAAATATGGTGCGGATCCTCAAAAACGAGTTGACCTACCGGTGCACTTCCTGCATCAAAGCGCAGGACATAAGGAGGGACGGTTCCTGAAGGCATATAGGCCCTGGCTCGGTTGACATAATTGACAACCTCTGCAAGAGCTGCCGACATATCCGTTCCGGCATGAAAAACCAGTTTGACCATGCCCAACCCCTGAATGGAACGTGACTCCATTCGTTCGAGATTGTTCAGATTGAGAAAGTGGTACTCATAGTTGTAAACCAGAAAGGATTCCATCTGCTCAGGCGACATTCCGGTATAGGGCTGTGCAACATAAACAACCGGAATATGCAGATCAGGAAAAAGATCTTTGGGAATCCTTGTAATACTGAAAATTCCAATGACAACGATCGCGATAAGTATGGACACCAGCCAATAAGGCTTGCCTAATGCCCAACGAATCACCCACATGGAATATCTCAACAATACAGAATCACGAATAGATTATTAAATTAAATTTAATAATCGTCAATAGAACTATAGTTTGAATCCGTGCAAAGGCTGATCAAATCTGTATGGTTTGTAAGCATGAATTCCAGAAATTTCAGTCAACCTAGTTCCAGCCCTGCTCCCGCTCATCCAAGTCGCATCGCTGAAAGACTTCTCGGGAACTTGCGGATGGATGACTATGAATCGCCGGTTCACCGCACTGCTTCAGCGCTGGATATGGGGAACGCACCATGGGGTCGTACAGTCGACAAAGTTGGCATATTATTCAGATGAATCCGTATTTCGGTTTAACCGCCGTGCATCAAAATCGCGTTGTTGGCTCTTTTACCGATTGCGTCAAATAGACGGTAACGTACAAGGCAGTCATAAGAAAGAGAAGCGAAAAATCGCAAACTTTAACTTTGTGGAGCTAAAAGGGATATCCCTTCAGCTAAGACAGCTATGAATCAAACAGCAACTGCATGCTGATATCCCTGCCCAGTTTCTTAACCCACATAGGATCTATGGAAATGGCAGGGTTTTAGGCACAAACTGATAAAAGTAATGAGATTCCTCAATTTAACAAATCCTCAAGACAGGTTACTTCGAAAATAGCCTCGCTCCATGCAATCAATTCATCAGGACTCGCCGACTGCAGCCTTTGTAACGCCCATGCAGGCAACAATCCAAAGCGCTTGGCCAACTGGCGTTCAAGAATTTCAACCCGACCTAAATCACGGCCCCGTTCCATGCCCCGTTCCATGCCGCGCTCCATGCCGCGCTCCATGCCGCGCTCCATGCCGCGCTCCATGCCACGCTCCATGCCACGTTTCATACCGCGTTTCATACCGCGTTCCATGCCCTGTTCCCAACCATCGCTTAAAGCCTTCTGTCGGACGTTATTCCAACTCTCTGTGAAGAAAACACGCTGCTGCATGGCATCTTCTTCCTCACGGGTCATATTGGAATAGTCAGCAATCTCAAAAGCCCGCACAATACTGGGATTCTCTTGTAGGACTGGGGGAATCATCTTCAGATCACGGGCTTTCTTCAAAAAATACAGCCAGCGGTCCTGATCCGTAGACAACTGTTGTTCTTTTTTGGTGAACTTGGGCAATTCAACAAACACCAGTTCCAGATCATCATGATAAACAGCTCCCTTGCTGCTACGCATTTTGAAGGTGTTGATGATTCCGACATCATCCTTGAACATCACAAAGTCCGTGATGGTCAATGCAATCACCTCCGTCAGCAAGTGATACGCTTCACTGCTGCCCAATTGATTGGCATAGGCCTTACAGGCGTTATACAACACTCGCTGTTCAAACCCTTGCATGTTTAAGACCTGCATCTCGATAATGTAGTTCTTGCCGTTTTCATCACGAGCCCGCACATCTACAAAGCTTTCTTTCATTCCCTGAATGCGGGGCGCCTGATATGGGTCCAAAATTTCCACCTCAGCAATGCAGTAGGGAGAGGATAATCCCAAGATGGCATTCAAAAAAGACACCAGAATCTCATGACTATGATCCGAGCCAAAAATCTTTTTGAACGCATAATCAGTTTTTGGATTAAGAAAACGCATGACGCCATCGCTCCTCTACACACCTACGTACATTATCCATCACATCGGCTCAGGCTGTCATTCTCGACAGCAATTAAATTTCTCCAACGGCAACATCCTCCAGGTCACACGGAGAATTACAGCTCATCAGATCTTTTGAGCGAGCAGGCCAAATACGGTGCAATAGAGCAGCGGACTCATCAAAAGGTGACTTGCTGCAGAAATGCAGCTTGAAAAATCGGGTTAATTCAGGGAAACCTAAAGCCAAAAGGCTAAGGCAATCCTGAGCCAAGCCAGAACTACAGTTCCGGAAGGTGCAGAGACTAGCGGAGAGGTTTAGCCCTCTTAATAACCGCCTTGAACGCCTGACACCTGAACAGGCAATATTGTGCCGAGTTCGACTCTCGGGGGGGGGCCACCATCTATCAAGCCCCCAGCTCTTGTCAGCTGGGGGCTTGATAAAATCACCGAATAATCTGAATATCGGGAACAAGCAGGCGGGCGTGGATGAAGGAACCAGCGTGAGCCAACTTACGAACGATCAATTACTCCAACCCGGTAAGCAGATTCGACCCGAATCCACGTTCAAGGCTGATTTTGCCCAAGAAAGGCTGTGCCAATCATGCGCCTTCGCCAATTCAAGCACATACGGCCACAACACACTCGACAAAGCTTCTGTCGAGGATCGAGGCACGACACCAGGAAGGTTGGTAATCGCCGAATGAAGCACGCCTGCTTCGAGGTAATAAGGCTCTGAATGGCTGGTTGGTCGAATGGTTTCGATGCACCCCCCTTGATCAATCGCAATATCAATCACCACCGAACCAGGCTGCATCGCCTCGATCCAGCGGCGCGGCACGATCTTCGGCGCTTTGTTCCCGGGAATCAGCACGGCACCAATCAGCAAATCGGCCTGAGCAATGGCCTGACGCATCGGTTCCTGCTCCGCAGGCAAAGCAGAGATACAGGGATGCAGCGCACTCAGCCGTTCCCATACACTATTTTTGCGGTCAAAGACGAGTACACGCGCACCAAGACGTGCAGCATTTAAAGCGGCCTGGGTGCCTGCCACACCACCACCAAGAACCACGACTTGTGCAGGCGGTATTCCGGCAATGGCTGTCAGTAACTGGCCTTTGCCTCCGGATGAGCGACAGAGCAACTGTGCACCTAGCTGAATGGACAATGCCCCAGCAATTCGACTCATGGGCACCAGCAAAGGCAGCTGACCCTGCTCATCCATCAAGGTCTCAAACGCTAAGGCTGATACACCCCGATCCGCCAGCGCCTGGGCTAATACCGGCTCGGCAGCCAAATGCAGGTAGCAAAAAAGCAGTTGGCCAGGCCTAAGCAAGCCAACTTCATGCGCCTGGGGTTCCTTGACCTTGACCAATAACTCAGCCTCAGCATAAACCGCTACCGCATCCCGACAGATTCGTGCGCCCGCGTTCTGATAAGCAACATCGCCAAATCCGGCAGCCACACCCGCCCCTGCTTCAATCAGAACATCCTGACCCATTCGCATCAGCTCAGCAACAGCCCAAGGAGTCAGTGCCACCCTGCCTTCCTGATTCTTGCATTCCCGCACAATACCGATTCGCATCACAAACCTCCTGCAGTCACGATCAGGTGTCTTCGGATCAGTATAGATCGAACGGCACAAGCCTCTTAAACACACAAGTTTCAGGCCGTTTGCTGCAAGGTTGAGCCTGTACCCGACATTGCCAAACCCTGACCGGCCATCTGTTGTTGCATATTTTGCAAAAAAGTCAGCAGCGATGAATTTGCCGAGCTTCCTGAACCCAGGGACTGGGTCAGATTCTGAAAACTGGACTGCAGCGAAGCCACAGCAGCGGACCCGGATCCCGACGTTGAGGCTGCTGAAACCTGACTGATCAAACTCGCCAAACCATTCTGATCTGAACCATATGCGTTGGATGCTGCCGAGCCTCCGGAAGCATTAATGCTGGAATACAAGGACATCATGAATCCACGCATCGCCTGCTGGGGCGACGCTGAACCTGCTGCTGTGACTTGGGACGAACCATCAGCATCACTACCAGATGGGTTGGCCGAGGAAGCTGGCTGCCCAAGGCCCGCCAGATTGACGCCCGTCTGTCCAAGTGCTGCGAGGACACTTTGTAGCATGGCTGCGCCCGCACCTCCACCATGATGATGATGTGCACCCATCATCCCCGAAGTCGAAGACATACTTTGCACTCCGGTAGGAGCATACGAAGTACTGCCTTGTGTTAAAGAGGAAGCTGAACCCGAGCCAGACACCTGCGACGAAGGCGTCGAAGGCATGTACGGATAAAGCGATGAAGCATTCATGATATTGCTCATGGTCATGATTAAACCCACCCAGTTATTATGGACTTTGTCAAAAAGCAGGATTCAGGCCACATAGATCATATGAAAAACCAAGTAATTATTTTTATGAAGGATATACCACCAGAACACATTCATTCTGATCGATTTGTGTACAAACTCGGTGCTTCAATACGGCAAATTTTTTCCGAAATTGGAACAAAACATCCTTCAAATTTGACCCAGTATTGGCCATAAATTTTGACCCACCTCCACCACTGAACCACCGCTCATTTTCTGCTTGAGACGGTAACTGTCACCGCCCAGCATAAAGACTTGGGCGTGGTGTATAAGCCGATCTACAATCGGAACGGCAATATTTTCGTCAACGAAGTAATCGCCCCAGCGGCTGAAATCCTTGTTGGTGGTCAAAATTACTGACCGGTATTTATACAAAGCATGGATCAACTGGAACAGGTTGTGATTGTTCTGCCGGTTCATGGGCAGATACCCAAGTTCGTCAATCAAGACGAGATCGTAGCGGCATAGCTGGACGACACCTGTCTCGGTAACCGGACGCTGCACACGGCATGGTCACGTGTCCTTCCTTCTCATTGATGCACTAAATGGCGGCTGGTCTACTTATCGTGGTGGGGTTGAGCCGGGGCGACGGAATTTTCTGGGGGGCGGCTTAAAATCACTGTATTTCATTACTGCCTCAATACGGCAAATCGAAATACACAAAATAACCAACTAATTGTTAATCAATGATTTATCTCAAAAAAACCAATAAACAACCATTGGAAGCATGCTAGACTTGTACTATATTTCAGTGATTCCGGACTGACCCGGCGGATCAAAGAACAAGAACAGGGACCTCTGCATATGACCACGGCTAATGAGACCACGCTTTTTCAACAATCCATGCAGTTGCATCAGCAAGGAAATCTTGCCGATGCCGAAAAGGGTTATCTGCAGACGCTGCTTCAGGAACCGGCCCACTACGATGCACTGCACATGATGGGTGTTGTTTGTCTGCAGCGCTCAGAATGGACTCAGGCCCAAAGTTTCTTCTTGCGGGCTCGTGCAGTGCATGCAGAACAAGCAACTTTGCATTTTCACCTTGGACTTGCCGCTTATGGACTTGAGGCGCATGCAGAAGCGCTCGATGCCTTTAATCAGGCACTGCTGCTTGAACCTACCATGATAGAAGCCAAAGTTCGACGTGCTGAAGTTGCAACTTTGTTGGGTGCGTATGAACAAGCCCGCTCCGATTATGAAGAAATCCTTCGAATTCATCCTGATGTTGCGGTTCTCTGGCTGCATAAATGCGACTTGTTGTGTCTCATGCGCGACTATCAGCAAGCCATCGCTGCCTATGACCAGTCATTAAAACTAGAGTATTCCGTCAAGGCCATTATCAACAAAGGGAATGCCTATGAAAACATGGGTTCAAGCAAACAGGCCTTTGAATGTTATCGTCAGGCAGAAGGGCAAGCCGAAGCGTACAAGGTTGAGCTTTTATACAATCAGGCCAACTGTCTGAAAACGCTGAAGCGTTTTGCGGAAGCCCAAAAGCTGCTCGACCAGCTTTTGGTTCTCGATCCTGATTATGCTAAGGCATGGCATGTACAGGGGCTGATTTTCAAGGAACAAAAGCGTTTTTCCGAATCCCTTGAAGCATTTCGCAGAGCGATGAGCTACGGTTTGGACATAGATTATCTGGCAGGCGAAAAGGCTGCGGCCGAGATGCGTTTGTGCAACTGGGATCAATGGTATGATCTGCCCGCACTACTGCCTCAACATGCCCATACCTTCTCGCCCTTTCTTGCCTTGTCCCTGACCGATGACCCTTTGCAGCAACGAGCCATCAGCACGTCTTATACCGAACATCTTTATCCGGTACCAATGGGTGTTGAGAAACCTGCACATGCCCCTGACCTGCAGCATCGCCGCATCCGGATTGGTTATTTCTCAGCGGATCTGCGTTACCATGCCCTGACATTTCTTATGGCCGGAGTATTGGAAGCACACGACCGAAGTCTGTTTGAAATCCATGCTTATTCTTATGGCATTGTCAGTCGAGATGACCCAATGCACAAAAAAATAAAAGAGGGTATTGAACACGTTCATGATGTTTATAACTGGACTGATGATGACATCCTGAACTTGGCCCGTTCGCATCAGCTTGATATAGCTTTTGACCTGACAGGAACTACTGCCCAAGGACGCCCAGCGCTGTTTGCGCGTCGCCTGGCTCCGGTACAAATCAATTATCTCGGCTATCCGGGAACATCCGGTGCATCCTTTATGGATTACATGATCACCGACCGAGTGACTGTTCCTGAAGCTAATGCGGACGGAATCAGTGAGCAACAGATTGTGATGCCCTACTGCTTTCAGGCGAATGATGACAAACGATTGATCGGTCCGATGCAACGGCGTGAGATTTATGGCATTAAGGAAGATGCCTTTGTATTTGCCTGTTTCAACAACTCCTACAAAATCAACCCAGACATCTTTGATGACTGGATGAAAATCCTCAAAGGTTCCCCTTCGCATGCAATTCTCTGGCTGATCGGAGAACGTCCCGAACAGACTGAGCGTTTGTGCCATGAAGCGATCAAGCGCGGAATTGATTCTGAACGCCTGATTTTTGCTCCGTACATTGAATACAGCGCCCACCTGGCTCGATACGCCCAAGTTGATCTGGTTCTCGATACCTTGCCGTTTAACGGAGGGACAACCACCAGTGATGCTTTGTGGGGCGGTGCTCCGGTACTAACCTGTATGGGTCAGAGTTTTTCAGGACGAATGGCTGCCAGCCTGCTTACCGCCTGTGGCATGACATCCCTGATCTGTGAAGACCGTGCAAGCTACATTCAAAAAGCCATCGGATTTTCCAATACCCCTGGTGGCACTCGCATCTACAAGAAACATCTGGCCTTGCACAAACGTAACATGCCTCTCTTTCAAACCACTTTGTTCACCCGGCACCTGGAACAGGGATTACGTGCTGCTGTAGAAATCAGTGCCCAAGGCGGGATGCCTCGTCAGATCGTTGTTGAAAATCCTGAGGAGATAGCCCTTCCCAGCGTTTGAAGGCCCGGCGAAAATTGGCAGGATCTCCGTAGCCCAAGGTAAATGCAATTTCCTTGATGCTTAGGTTTGCTCGCCGCAGATGTTCAACAGCCAGCTTATGGCGAACCTCATCGAGCAACTGGTGAAAGGAAGTCCCCTCTTCAGTCAGACGACGATGTAAGGTCCGGCTGGTCATCAGCATATGATGGGCAACAATGTCCAGTTTAGGGAATTGTGATTGCTGCGCGATCAAAAGTTGCCGAACCCGCCCTGCAAGTGAAACACGACCCTCCATAAGTTGCAATTCCCGGGAACACAGGACCTCCGCTTCAGCAAAGGTACGAGGATCCGACATGGTCAATGGACGATCCAGCCATTGCCGTGCAATACAAAAGCCGTCCCAATCCGAAGCGTAGGAGACTGTACATCCAAAAAGACTAAGGGCTAATTTGTGGTTTCCTGTTGGACTTGAAAAAGCCACCTGTTCCACAGGACACTGATCCATGGTGATAAAACTGAGTACGTTACGTATCGCTAACACAACTGCGTCCATGATGGGACCACGAACATCCTCAAGGGCGACATTTTCACGAAAAACAATGCGATAACTTACCTCATCCTCCTCATGCTCCATATGAACCAGCGTTGTTCTCAAGACCATAAATCGCTCAAAAAGATCGACAACCTGACGTAGTGTTGAACTGTTCAGTGCTGCATACCCCAGTATTCCATGAGTATGAGCCAAAAGTGTGGAGCCAACCAGAAGTCCAACGCCTGGCTCGCCCGTCAACTGGACAATGCTTCGAACCATATCTTTGAACGATAACAAGGAGAGTTCAAGAAACGGCTCAGATAATTGCTCGGGCCTGAGTTGATAAGACTGGAGCCAGCGCTCGGTATCGAGCCCAAGTGCCCTGATTTGTTCATGAATCTGGCGCACGTAGTAGCCTGGAAGAATGAATGTGTCCATTGCAATCATCAGTCAAATGTGATGGTCATTGTCAAAAAATGACCCCCTGTTGTCAATCCCTGCACTGCATGATTCAGCGGAAGCAGCATATGATGACATCAGTTGATGTTATCATCACTCAATGCATCACAAATTACTGTAGCAATAAACGCAAGGGTGAATAATGATGGGAACAAAAATCGCAGATGAGCAGGTTCAAGAAGCATTAGAGCAAAGCACGCCTCGCAAATCGTCCTGGCGAGACCCAAAACGTTATAAATGGCTGCTAAGCCCAGCCCTCCCCGTGATTGGCATTGCTGCCTTGAGTGCCTATGCAATTGCGCCCAAAAAGCTGCGGGCGCTGGCCTGGACCGGACCATTACTGGTGCATGGCGTGATTCCTGCCCTTGACCGGATGCTAGGTCAGGATGGCAGCAACCCTCCCGATGATGCCATCGCTGAGCTTGAAAAGGACCCCTATTACAACCTCATTACCAAAGCATTTATTCCTTCGCAATACATCATGACGCTGCTGGGAAGCTGGCTGGCAACCCGAGACAATGTGCCTATGGCGGATCGTTTGGGAATTGCCATTTCGGTGGGTGCCCTGAACGGCATTGCCATCGTAACCGGACATGAGCTTGGCCACAAACATGAACGCCATAATCGCATTGGCGCCATGCTGGCACTTGCGCCTACCTTCTATACCCATTTTGCGGTTGAACACAATTTCGGACACCACAAACGCGTTGCCACACCGGAAGACCCCGCCTCAAGCCGATTGGGCGAGAATTTCTGGAAATTCCTGCCCCGTACCATGATTGGCGGTTTCAAGTCCGCGATTAACATTGAAACCCAGCGACTTGCACGCCGTGGCAAGAGTTTTTGGTGCCTGGAGAATGAGTTGTTACAGGGTTGGGCCATTACCGCAGGATTTGTTGGCGTTACAACCCTGATTTGCGGGCCACGCGCCATCCCTTTTCTGGTTGTTCAGGGCGCTTACGGAGCCAGCCTTCTGGAAGTGGTCAACTATATCGAACACTACGGTCTGCTCAGGGAAAAAACGGAGCAAGGCAAATACGAACGCACCAAACCCGAACACAGCTGGAACAGCAATTACAGCGTCACGAACCTGGTTCTTTATCAGTTGCAGCGGCATTCAGACCACCACGCCTTCCCGTCCCGAAGTTTCCAGTCGCTACGACATTTCCCGGAAGCTCCGCAACTACCAGGGGGATATGCATCAATGCTGTTACCTGCCTATATCCCGTCCTTGTGGTCTGAGATCATGGATCGGCGTGTTATCGAGTTCTATAAAGGCGACTTCTCTAAGATGAATATGGACCCTGACCGCCGTGAAGAACTGATGCAGAAATATGGAACTTGGGCTGCGACGCTTCGGGAGCAGGCAGAGCGTGAATCCAAGGCTGAATATGCTGAGGTCGTCCAAACTGCCGTAGCAGTCTAACCTGCTGTCGTGAAGAATCCGGGCATTTCCGGTTTCTTCACGTTCCAATTCTAAAATCTTAAATCCGAAAGGCTCTTTTTTTGCAAACATCAACGCCACGTTTTATAATTGCAGCGCACTCCTCACGATCATTCCTCAAGTAAGATAGCCTCAACTCCCAAGGAGAAAGCGAGTCTGGCCATGTCGTGACATGGACGCTATCCCGTTCCCCCTAGGGAATTGACCCGCGCTAAAACATGAAAATAGATCAAGACAAGGTTGCCCACATCCATTACACCCTTAAAGATGATCAAGGGCAAATTATCGATCAATCCTCGGAACAAGAACCCCTTGCCTACATTCATGGGCATGGCAATATCATTCCTGGACTGGAGCAGGCTCTGCATGGAAAACTTGCGGGTGACACCCTCTCAGTCAGCGTCGTTCCTGAGCAGGGATATGGTGAGCGCTACGACCATCTGACCCAGAAAGTACCCAAAAGCATGTTCAGTGGCATGGATGAGATTGAACCAGGCATGCAATTTCATGCTCAGACCGATTCCGGCGTACAGGTTGTCACGGTCGTTCGGGTCGAACCGGACGGTATCATACTGGATGGGAACCATCCACTTGCCGGACAAACACTGCACTTCGACGTCAAAATCATGCAGGTTCGTGAAGCAACCCAAGAAGAACTTGATCACGGCCATGTTCATGGTGAAGGTGGTCATCACCACTAATTGTCAGACAAAAACCAAAAATTGGCATAAAATATAAAATTTATGCCTAATTGTCCGACAATATGAGTGAATACATGTGTTCGTTTTGCTAAAGTAGTCCACAGCAGGCGGTGCTGAAAAGACGAAACCTTCGCTCTTACAGCACACTCCCTGATGAATCCATGACTTCACGAGTGTCTCGACTTTGTGTCTGATGACAGTATTCCGATGAAGTCACGGGGTTCCCTCGACCCCGTTGATTCTCAGCTTTATCGCCTGCTCCGTTTGGCTACCCACCCAGTCGAACGGTTTTTTTATTCCTGATTGGGAGCCTAAAAGGCTCCCAATCTTTCTCATGTATTCGTAATAATGCATTGTAGCAAACTTTCTAATGCCGATTGTTTTTATCACTGCAAATCGCAAAATCGTTTTGCCTTTGACTTAAACTCACCGTATAGTTATTTTCATTGAAAATCGCAAAAAGTGGTTTGGCCAACATGGAGCTTTTTAACGCACTTGGATTTCACTGGAACAGGACTGCTGTGCCCTCCGTTGTCCCAACCTACTCCATCGAAAGGGTCGGCTTTCGTTTTCATCGGATGCTGCCCGAGTTCGTTTGGGATGCCAGCGTACTCGAAGGCAACCCATTCACATTCCCGGAGGTCAAGACTCTGCTGGATGGCGTAACGATCGGTGGGCGGAAAATTTCCGATCAAGATCAGGCACTAAACCTCGCTGAATGCTCCAAGCATTTGCTTAAACTAGTGAAAGGTGGTCAGTTCACAATGACAAAGACCACCTTCACGGCGCTTCACAGTATTGTCGCTCGCAATGAAGCGTTGGAATGGGGCGTGTTCCGAGGCGAGGGACAAGAAACAAACTACACACCGGATGTTGGTCTTGGAGCGTATGACAGATACACCCCACAACGTACGGAAGCAGGTGCGCCAGAACTTAACCGGATATTTAATGAAGGTTTGGCCGCGCTGAATGAGTGCCCGCCCTTTGAGAAGGCGACAGCATTTTTCGTGTTCGGCGCATTACAGCTATTTTTCTTCGATGGCAACAAGCGCACCTCACGCTTTATGATGAATGGCATTCTAATGTCGAACGGCATTGATGCGATCAGCGTTCCAGCCGCCAAGGCGCAAGCCTTCAACGAGAAGATGGTGCGGTTTTATCTCACTCGGGATGCCACTGAAATGATGGCGTTCTTAGTCGATTGTCACCCGGAGGCAGCGCGGATTTATGCCGCGAATCCCGGCATCGCCAATGCTCTGTCTGAGAATGCTGGCCCCCTTAGTTAAAGTGGCCCCTTTAGTCAAAAGAAATTTACATCAAGTTTAAGATGGTCTCTTGCCGCAGCCGATCGGCGCTGCCACATGTCGCTTGTTCTGCTCCACCAGCTGCTCTAAGACCACCTTACCACGTTTACGAATACCCTCTTTTTCCAAACCACTTAAGCAGCGTCGGCTTCAATGACGAAATCGTGGGTGATCTGCACTCCGGCTGCGCCCAGCATGATCGATGCCGAGCAATACTTCTCAGCAGAGAGCCTGACGGCCCGTTCTACCGCAGCGGGGCTAAGGTCATGGCCAGACACTTTGAACAACAGATGAATACGGGTAAAAACCGCTGGAACACTGTCTGCCCGCTCAGCCTGCAGATCCACTTCACAGCCAGTAACCCTTTGCCGTGACTTTTTCAGAATGGAAACAACATCAAAGGAACTGCAGGAACCGAGCCCCATCAACAGCAACTCCATCGGACGAGGCCCAAGGTTGCGCCCGCCATGATCCGGCGGACCATCAACAACAAGGGCATGGCCACTCCCTGAAGTGGCCATGAATGTCACCTGCTCCACCCACTTGACCCGTGCCTGCACAAACCACCTCCGAATATAGACTTTAGAGGGATCTTAGCACGTTGGAACGGAAGCTTACAGAACCCTCAATCACAACGCTCTTTACCACACTTCATACCACAAGTCTTACCAGGCCTCATGCAGGAGTGCAAGCAGATCAGCAACGTCGGCCTCCCTTGGATTGAACAGGATCGAACCATCATTAACGGCCATTTCAGCAATTTGCTGCAACTGATTCTTTTTGACTTTAGCTGTTTCTGAAAGTGTGCGGGGTAATTTCGATCGCTGATAAATCTGATCCCGCAAGGTGCGGATTTGAGCAATGGAGCGATTCGGCCGGGAAGATTCGGGGGTTGCTGCATAGATATCAGAACCTGCCAGCGGCAGCAACAGCGCACCTAGCCGGGGTCCAATCATAGGCAGATTGTATTCCAGAACATACGGAAGGAAGAGGTTCATGCACAGACCATGGGGCAAATGGGCAACCGCACCAAGCGAATGACCAAGAGAATGCACAAGCCCGACCATAGCATTTGAAAAAGCGATACCGGCCATGGTTGATGCTTCCGCCAGTTGCAAACGTCCCTCTGCATCCTGGGGGTGATCCATGACATGCAGCAAATTTTCGCTAATCTTGCGCACGGCATTAAAGGCATAAACCTCACTGATCGGATTACTGGCCAGACAGGTATAGGACTCAACGGCGTGGGTCATGGCATCCATGCCGGTCATGGCCGTCAAGTGAGCCGGCAAGGTGGTGGTCATACGAGGATCAAGAACAGCAGCATTTGGAAGCAGGAAATAGGAAGTAAACGGAACCTTGACCTGTTTTTCCGTATCGGAAATAACCGCCACCATGGTTACTTCTGAGCCCGTTCCTGAGGTCGTTGGCACAACAAACAGAGGCTTAAGCGGCTTTTTCAAATTATGGGCGCCAGCAAAGGCATGCAAATCATCCGAACCTTCCGAAACTAGAATATTCACACCTTTGCTGGTATCAATGACGGAACCACCACCCACGGCAATCAGTGAATCACAACCCGATGAACGATACAGATCAGCTGCCTTGCGGACAGTATCCATACTACTGTCCGGAGGAACATCTTTGAAGAGCGCCCCAACTTCGATTCCAGCCCCCTGTAGAGCTTGCTCAACATAGGCCAGCAGACCAGCACCAATCACACCGGCATCGGTAATAATCATGGGACGGCGGGACTGCAGAACCCCCAGCTCGAAAGGAATATGCTCAAGAGCCTTATGTCCGGATATGATTTTTACTGGGCAATAGAACTCATAAAATGATGCTGACATGAATCAGGCTCCTCGAAGCAGATTGAAAGCGAGTCTTTGATAGATCCGGGCACCTTGGATCAGTTTTTCGCGCACAGTGAGGTCGGGATAGCGCTTAACGGCCCGTTCTGCAACAAAACGCGGCAAAATAAGGGATTCCATACGATTAAGGCATCGCACCAAACGCAGGGCATAAGAAATATCACCATCCACATACATCCGGTCATGGGCAAAAGCCGTTGCCGTACTCTCCTGGAAAGAAAGAACCAGAAAAGCATGAGACATATGCTTGAAGCGGATTCCGACATGAGCCGGGCCCATATGATCATGCAATTGTTCCAGTACTCTGCCTGGTCCAACCCGAACCGTAAAACCCGGTCCTTCAGGCAATACCATCATCTGAATCAACGTTCCCGGAGCAAAAGAATTCAGTTCATTATTCATAACAGCATCAGTCTGACTGGCAGCGACCAGTCCTCGACCAACAACTTCCATCATTATTTGCACATACAGGCGCATGGATGACTGCTCCAGCTGCCTGAGCCATGGCTTTTGCATGCCTTAACCCCCCAGAAGCAAAAAAATGGCAAAATTAGAGTATTTACTCTAATTGATTTGAGCAGGAAACTCCAGTACCCGCACACATGTTCATGCATTAAATGTTAATATAGAACCCCCGAAGACCTGAATTGACTGATTTCTTCAAGAGACCACCCGGCCTGTTGCAGAACCGCATCACGGTCGATGCCCAATTCAGCACCGGCGCGTTCATAAGAAGCGGGCGTTTTGCTAAAGTGCAACGGAGAGGCAACCTGTGTCAGTATCTCTCCAGTACCCGGTTGCGGCACCTCGACGATCATCTCTCGATCCCGCAGGGCTGGATGATCCATCGCCTGCCGGGCATCCAGAACCGGCTCAACACAACAGTCGAGATTCTGAAGCAGTTCCAGCCAATAGGATCGGGGGTTTTTCAGCAGTTCATCCCGAATCTGTTGTTTCAGCCAGGATACCTGAACAGGATCAGTAACCGCCAAAAAAGCCAAAAGATCCTTCCGATTAATAACTTCAGCGAAGGAACTGAAAAAATTGGGTTCAAGTGGGGCAACGGCAAGATAAAGGCCATCCGAGCAGGCGTAGCAATCATAAAACCCTCCCCCGTTCAGAATACCGGTTTCAAGGCCTGGTGCTGCATCTCCTTCCAGAACCGCTGGATTACTGAGGACCTGCATACTGAACGCCGCATCCGTCATGCTCAGATCGAGATACTGTCCTTCACCACTATATTGTCGGTGTATCACTGCCGCAAGCAAACCCATGACCGCATGGTAAGCGCCTCCAGCAAGGTCAGCAACCTGCAGGCCATAGGGCATGGGCCCCTGCTCCTTTCGGCCATTGGCATGCAGGGCACCACTTAAGGCCATGAAGTTCAGATCATGCCCCGCTTTATGGGCATAAGATGAGGTTTGGCCATAGCCGGTAATGGAAACATAAATCAGATCAGGTCGGATCGCTCTGAGTTGTTCATAATCAAGCCCCAATCGTTTCATGACGCCAGGGCGAAACTGCTCAATGACAATATCATAGTCGTTCAGGAATCGTTCAATGATGCTGCGGGCTGCAGGGTGTTTCAGATCCAGAGCCAGGCTTTTCTTGTTGCGGTTGATTGAAGCATGAACCACCGAAATTCCCGCTCGATAGGGTGGCATGACTCGCACCAGATCAGGTCGGTTTGGTGACTCAATCCGCAGGACATCCGCTCCAAGATCACCAAGAATCATGGTCGCAACCGGCCCCGGTAAAAGGGTACTGAAATCAAGAACCCGAAGACGACTGAGTGGCCCGGTCATTAGGGTACCTCCATCAAGATTAGGGAAAACAGCTCATGGGTATACCCGAAAAGTGTACTGGGATGATTGACTGAAATGACTAAATATTTGGGCATATCTTCCAGTCCATTAAAATTTAGTCAGATTGTCAGACAATTACAGCCTGTAATCTGTTCGAATCTTCTAAAATCGAATTGTTTGCCTGTCATGGATGAAGATATGTTTCGAATCGGGCTGCTTTTTAAGCATCTGTACTCTTGGCTGAAATGCATGCAGGCACGACTGAATGCATCGCATAAGTGCAGCGTCGCGACACCCTATTGGCAAACCCTGCACATGACTGATCAGGCCATTTCAGCTATGCGCAGCGATGTGGCCTTACTTAAGGCCCAAGGCCTTGTTGGTGATCCGACCGAAGAACAATGGTCTATGATTCTGACCGGACACCCTGTCAACCGTGTTCTTGCCGCAGCAGGTTCCGGCAAATCATCAACCCTACTGTTAAGACTACTGTTCCTTGTTCGGCATCTCTGCATTGAGCCTGAGCAGATCAGCGTATTTTCGTTTACGGCTGCATCCTGTGAACAGTTGAGATTGAGCCTCGGCCAGTGGGCTGCAGTACTTGGAATAGGCACAGAGGACATAAAAAAAATCGGTGCCTGCATCACCACCTTTCATGCGCGACTTCGCCAATCAACCCCTGACGGCCTAGAGCCTTTTGAATGGCTGGGACAATCATCGCGTGGCAGCAACCGGTCTACCAGTGTGGAATCGAACCTTAATGACAGTCAATTACGATTAATTAATCAAGCATATATATTCGCATGTGCCCATGACTCCGACTTTACCGCGCAACTCGCTGAGCTTCTTGAACATACGCTGGACGATTCTGCACAGCATGGAGGTTGGAATCAGGAATCATCAACACTGAATATTAAACTTGCCGTGCAACGGGATGAGTCGCTACGCCTTAAGATTCGTCAAACCCTCATGCAACGGGGATTATGGTGCGATGAGCTGGATACTTCGGAGGCAGCGACTTTTACGACCCGTCACTACCGGGTGGGTGCTACAGCGCAACTACCTGATGGCAGACTGGTATTTGTTGATCAGCTGATTATGCAGCAAAACTGGTTTCCTAAAGAGGACCAGACCCATTATTTCAGCACCCATGAAGGACTAAATGTCCGCATTCAGCTGATTTCCCAATACTGTTTCAAACCTTATGTTTTTGTGCGAAGCCTTGAGCAATGGCAGCAGATCATCCAGCATGTGCAAATGAACCAGCGCCGCCCCCAGGCACGCCAGCGCTCAAAGCCCCATACCCCTGATGAAGCGCCCTATTTCACACTATGTCTGGATGGTGAAACAGGTTATGGTACGGTCGCAATGCATGCGTATCGCATCGGCAGCTGGATGCTCAGTTTGGGGCTTGACCCTCAGGTACCTTTGCGTACAAACCGACTCAAGCCTGTTGAGGGGGCATTTTTGAAGGTCTTGCCGGGATTCTGGAAGGCATTCAGAACCACCCTCTCCCACAACCAGCTTTGCCTCTATTCCGATCAGTTCCGTCAAAGCGCCAGCCGCATGCAGCCAGAACCTTGGGCACAACATCTGATGATTGATGAATTCCAGGATGTTTCTCCGGAAATCATCAACTGGATCAGTGCACTTCAGAAACAGCACCAAAGTCATGGCGCAAGCCTGATGGTTATTGGCGATGACTGGCAGTCCATTTATGCTTGGCGAGGCTCTTCTCCCCGTATCCTTCTGGAACTGGAACAATATGCCGCTGCGCCTTGGTCCGAACAACCTGTGCGGACCATTACTCTTTCTGAAAATTTCCGATCTTCACAAGCAATCATTGATGACGCTGATAAAGTAATCCGGCACGTTCAGATGCGCTCAGAAAAGGAAGTATTCTCTCGACGCCCCCATGATGACCATCATCCTGGGCTGCAGTTGTGGGATCTTAGTGAACAGGAGGCTCGACAGACGTTCATTCAGGGCCTGATACAACTGATCGATCATGAATTGCAGACTCTGGATCGTATGCATGGCAAAGATCGCGGAACTTTGCTGTTGATGGCTCGTAAACGGGATGTTCTCCGCAAGATTTCTGAACAAATGCCGAGGCACTGGCAATCACGTGTCCGACTGCACACCTTACACAGTGCCAAAGGGTTGCAGGCGGAAACTGCCCTACTTATTGATGACTGTATCGCAGATCATTCCGGAGCCATACGGGAACTGATCTATCAGCACGTTGATGATCGGATGCGCTATGAACAAATGCTTGTCGATGAGACGCACCGGTTGGCCTATGTCGGTATGACTCGTGCCATGCACCGGCTGATCTGGGTCATGCGTGACAAAAAGACCCACTCCAAGGGTGTGCTCAGGTACTTTATAGATACCCAGCTTCCTGTACGCACCATCCCAGTGCTCAATAAAACTGCTTTGCATCGCTCATCATTGGCAGAAATGACGCAAGACTGAACAGAACGATCATGATCCCGACGTCATTTTTCGGTCACTTAGTGGCGAATTTTTCGATTATCACACAAAAATCATCAAAAAAATCATTAAAACAACACGTTACAGAAGAAAAATCATTCAATTTCAAGAATTTTGGTTATCCACAAATTCTGTGGATAAGTCAGTGGAAGACTGGGTGTAATCAATCTGAAACCTAAGGCCAATGCGCCCTGTCTCGATTTGGTTGTTTTTTAACCAAAAAATAATTTATATATTTATCAGTAAGTTAAAAACCGCAAGAGCATTTTGAGCCGGGATATAAAAATATTCATTCAATTTTGTGGCCAATCACATAATGGGTATTACTGCAAGAGTTCTATTCTATTTAAATCAACCCACACTTACCTCAAACAAGTGCAAGAGTCTGCAAAAATCACGCATCCTCTGAGTGTTTTGTTGCTGTGTGTCAATATATTGTCAAGTTGAAAATGCTAGGAACTTCTGCTTAATTGCACTAGAATTCAGTAAAACCATGGCGATCATGCCGATGTGAAACGGAACGACTCTTCCATGAAAATTCGGGCACTCATGCAGCGAACAGCACGAACTGGCTTGGGCCGGCAAACTGCCTTACTGCTGGCTTTGCTCTTGTTCTGTCCCTCTGGAAGACCGGGGAAAATTTATACCTTCAGAGATGATCAGGGTAATTTTCTTTTTACCAATATTGTCAATCAGGCCCAGCAACCGCAGGGCTCAGCGTTTCATGATTACCGGCACCTGGAAAGAATCACCTACTACAAGGACAGCAATATCCACAGCTATCATGACTGGGGACATAGTGAATCTGCTGTACCCGCCAGTTTTAGCAAAAACCGGCATCGCTGGGACCCGATCATTCGTAGTGTGGCTCAGGAAGAAGGGGTGGACAGTGGCTTAGTCAAAGCCGTCATGCATACCGAATCCGGATTTAATCCAGTGGCGCGTTCATTGCCGGGCGCTGAAGGATTGATGCAATTAATGCCTTCAACAGCCCGTTTGTACCATGTGTCCGATCCCTACGACCCTGTTCAGAACATTCGTGCCGGCGCCCGTCATCTGGCTTATCTCATTCACAAATTTGGTGACATTCATCTGGCATTGGCAGCCTACAATGCCGGAATCAATAATGTTCAGAAATACGGTGGGATACCACCTTTTTCTGAGACTCAGGATTATGTGCGTCGAGTCCTCAGTCGTTATCATCACCTCTACGCCACGGGCGTTTAACCTCTTTATTCGTGAAAATTAATTTATAATCGTCTTTTGGATGATCTTTTTTCCACTCCTTGACTACAGTAAAAACGGCAGCATTTGATCCTGATCAAGGAGGACTACTTATGTTTCTACCACGTCGAATACTGAGTTTGTGCGCCATCTTGGGTTTTGGGCTAAACGGATATGCAGCCGATTTCAGTTTTTCCGGATTTGCCGATATGACGGCTGGGAAAGTACTGAGTGGTTCACTGCGAGGACAAGGTGCCAGTGGTGAATTTCCCAAAAACTACAACTGCCCTTGTTTTGTTTCCAATTATGAATATGGTGGGGTCTATCAGAACAATGGCTGGAATGCCGCCAACGAAAGCATGGTTGGCATACAGGCCAACGCTCATATCGATGATCAGTTAAGTGCCGTTGTTCAGCTTGATGCGAGAGGACTGAATGGCTATCAGGCTAGCGTTGACTGGGCCTATGTCTCCTACAACCTCAATAACCAGTTTACTGTACAGGCCGGACGCAAACGCCTACCCCTCTACATGTACTCCGATTATGCCTACGTCGGTTATGCCTATCCGTGGATCCGCCCGCCCGTTGACCTTTATGGCTGGGAAATCTATTCCTATGATGGCGCCAACCTGCAATACAACAACACCTTTGGAGACTGGGCGCTGTCCACCAACACTTGGGCAGGCAACAGCAGCCTGCCGAACGCCCCAGGGTTAATGAATATTTATCAGCAAGGAAGTGCCATTGATACTTCCTGGCGCGACATCATTGGTACCAGCTTTGATCTAAGCAATGACTATATCCATGTTCGAGCGGTGTACATGCAGAACAATTATGTTCAAAGCCTTCCTGTTGCCGGAGCCGTCAACACCCCCTATGCTGGTGGACGACAACAGGTCTGGGGAATGGCATTTAATGCCGACTACAACAACTGGATTTGGAAAAGCGAGTACAACTACGTTCGTCGTCCCACTAACCCCTACAGCAACGGGGCCTATCAGCCCGGTTATGTTGCCCCTTCCTTTTTTACTGGTTTTGGCTACAAATACCAGCAGGTTACCCTCATGTACACCTACTCCCAATATTGGGAGCATACCAGTGATCTGACCTATTACTCGTCACCGCAACGCGATAACACCCGTAGCGTTGTGATGCGCTGGGATTTTCACACCAACGCCGCATTGAAGATGGAATATGATCTTTTCAAGGATCACACCGCCCTGTATTCAAATGGCGTCGTTAGTCAGTTCCCCTATTTTGCAGGTGATAGCAAAATGCTTGCTGTCGGCCTGGATGTTATCTTTTGAGGATGCCAACATGAAAAGGATCATACATATTGCTTTGGCAACTGCGTTGGGCATAACCATGCAGGACGCATGTTCAGGATTGGTAGTCATCGTCAATCCACTTAACCATAATCAAATGAATTTGGAGCAGATTCGCAACATCTTTCTTGGCAAGACCCGTAGCTTCCCGGATGGCTCGACCGCCATTCCTGTGGAAATATCGAATCAGTCGTCTCTTCGAAAGGATTTTGAAAAGGTTGTGCTGAAAAAAGACGATGCTCAGGTTCGCGCCTACTGGGCGCAGATGGTTTTTACCGGCCGTGCAACTCCACCCAAGACCATATCAAGTGAAGCCGAGCTTCGTACGCTTATTGCCAGCAATCCCAACCTTGTTGGGTACATCGATAGCGGAAGTGCCGACAATTCTGTTAAGGTTGTCCTGCAACCCTGAGATTTATTGCGCAATTCGTTGATTTGATTAGGAAACCACCCACCCAAGCAGGGGCTGGATACGTCGCAGCGTAGCCGGCCCCTGATGACTTAAGGGCGACTTAAGTACGATTATGCATCTGCTGCGCCAGGAAGAACCAGGTATCCAGAACCGAGTCACGATTCAACGAAATGGAATCGATCCCCTGCTCCATCAACCAGAATGCCAGATCCGGATGATCGGAAGGTCCCTGTCCGCAGATGCCAACGTATTTGCCCGCTTTGCGACAGGTCTGAATGGCACGCGATAGCAGGAACTTTACCGCAGGATCACGCTCATCAAACAAGTGCGACACAATCCCGGAGTCGCGGTCCAGACCTAGGGTCAACTGGGTCAAATCGTTGGAGCCAATGGAAAACCCGTCAAAATGTTCCAGAAACTCCTCAGCGAGCAAGGCATTGGTCGGCAGTTCACACATCATGATGATCTTAAGACCGTTTTCACCACGACGCAGACCGTGTTCTGCTAGCAGTTCAATCACTCGACGCGCTTCGCCAGGCGTACGCACAAAGGGAATCATGATCTCAACGTTGGTAAACCCCATGACATCACGTACCTTTTTCAACGCCTTGACTTCAAGTTCAAAGCAGTCGCGGAAGGTATTGGAGATGTAACGCGATGCACCACGGAAACCGAGCATGGGGTTCTCTTCATCCGGCTCGTATAATTTGCCCCCGACCATCCCGGCGTATTCGTTCGACTTAAAATCCGACATACGGACAATAACCCTCTGTGGGGAAAATGCCGCAGCCAGTGTCGAGATTCCCTCAACCAACTTTTCTACATAAAAATCGACCGGTGAGGCATATCCCATCCAGCGCTCATCCACAGCAAGCTTGATATCGCGCGGCAGGTGTTCGTAATTGATTAACGCTTTGGGATGTACACCAATCATCCGGTTAATAATAAACTCAAGCCTTGCCAGCCCCACACCCTGATTCGGGATTTGTGCGGCTGAAAAAGCCGTATCCGGGCTGCCAACGTTGAGCATAATTTTAAAGGGAAGTTTGGGCATGGATTCAATACTGTTGCTCTGAACCTCAAAATCCAGCTGACCTTCGTAAACAAAGCCGGTATCTCCTTCCGCACAGGATACCGTGACCGGTTGACCTTCCTTAAGCAGATCGGTTGCATTACCACAACCCACAATAGCCGGAACACCCAGTTCACGGGCAATAATCGCCGCATGACAGGTTCTGCCACCGCGATTGGTCACAATCGCTGCAGCCCGTTTCATAACCGGCTCCCAATCCGGATCGGTCATATCGGTCACCAGAACATCGCCAGGGCGCACCCGGTCCATATCCCGGATACTGGTCACAATACGCACTTCACCGGCACCAATACGCTGACCTATGGAACGGCCCTCACAAAGAACCTTGCTCTTTTGTTTAAGCAGATAGCGCTCCATGGTACCGAGTGATTGCCGGCTCTTAACGGTTTCAGGGCGAGCCTGAACGATATAGACTTTGCCATCATCGCCGTCCTTAGCCCACTCAATATCCATGGGCTGGCCATAATGTTTTTCAATGATGATGGCCTGACGGGCCAGAATTTCAATATCCTGATCACTGATACAGAAACGGTGCTGTTCGGTACGTTCCACATCCACAACCTGAGTAGACTTACCGGTGTGTCCTTGGCTACCGTACACCATTTTCTGGGCCTTGCTCCCCAGATTACGACGCAGGACGGACGGTCTGCCTGCTTCCAGCGTTGCCTTGTGAATGTAGAACTCATCAGGATTGACACTGCCCTGCACGACCATTTCACCAAGCCCATAGGAAGCTGTAATAAAGACAACATCCCGGAAACCTGATTCAGTATCAAGAGTAAACATGACACCCGAAGTTCCCGTCTCGGAACGTACCATCCGCTGGATGCCTGCGGAAAGCGCGACATGACGATGATCATAGCCCTGGTGCACACGGTAGGCGATGGCCCGGTCATTGAAAAGGGAAGCGAAGACTTCGCGTACAGCAACCAGAACCTGTTCAATCCCACGAATATTCAGGAAGGTTTCCTGCTGACCGGCAAAGGAGGCATCAGGCAAGTCTTCTGCCGTTGCAGAAGATCGCACCGCAACCGCGACATCATCGGCACCCTGACACATCGTTGTATAAGACTCACGAATGGCTTTTTCAAGATCGGATGGAAGAGGCGCATCCATGATCCAGCCACGAATCTTCTTGCCGATTTCTGCCAACTGGATCACGTCATTGACATTCAGTGTTTCCAGGGTATCAGCAATCTTGCGGTTCAGGCCGCTCTGTTCCAGAAAAGATCGGTAGGCGTCTGCGGTTGTGGCAAAACCTCCCGGCACAGAGACGCCTGCATCGGTCAGATGCCGTATCATTTCGCCCAAGGAGGCATTTTTGCCCCCCACTGTTTCGACATCATGCTTACCAAGATTCTGCAGCCAGACTACTTGCTGATTCAAGGCCATTCTCCTTAAAGACTGGGTCAATGCGACAGTACACTGGATCACAGTGCTGTTCACTTGGAAACCGTCCTGATTCAGGTACGATCATTGCTCCATCGGGTGACAGGTAGACACGACGGATTCATAACAGTGTAAACGATGACCTTTGGTTTTTCCTGTTGTGGCTGTGCATCCATGATGTAATTCAAGCCAGCATTCTTGCATCATCAGGCTGGATACTTGAAGTATAAAGAATTGATTTAATTTAGTTATTTTAGATTGCAAAGCACTGCAAAATAACAATAGGCACCTGAATTAGAATCACTACAGGCAATATCTAATATAGATTTAATGAATTATGCTAGCGAACAACAAAAGTTCTAGTGGCCTCCGCCCTTCACTCCGGCAGAAAATGGAGGTTTCGTCAACCAGATGATACTGATCAGAGTGATAAAAATCAGGCTACCAGTACGAAAGACCTCGGCCGTAGCAATCATGTAACTATGGGTACTGAGTAGATTGAGTACATAGGCATCAGCATGCATCCCCTTAAGCCCAAGATGATGCAACTGCTGGGTATAGGACGCAAAGGCCGGCACACCCTGCTGAATATGCTCGGAGAGGCGTAGCCGATGGAAGCGCATACGGTTATCCCAGAGCATGACGACCAGAGAAGTACCAAAACTCCCTGAAAGGGTTCGGAAAAAATTGGATAATCCTGATGCAGCCGCCATACGTTCCGGAGCTATCCCTGAAATAATGATGCTGTTGACCGGAATAAAAAAACAGGCAATGGCTGCGCCTTGCAGAATACGTGGCAACACCATAACCCGAAAGGGCGTATCCATGCTGAAGGTCGAGAACCAGAACGTCGTCACTGAAAAAATAATGAACGCCAAGCTGGCCAGAATTCTGAGGTCAACACGGGCAACATTACGACCAACGATGGGTGAAAATAACAAGGCAAGAATACCTACTGGAGCCGTTGCCAGTCCTGCCCAACTTGCCGTGTACCCCAAAACAGTCTGCAGCCAGAGCGGAAACATGACATTCATGGCAAAAAAACACATGAATCCAAAGGACAAGGCGATGACACCCACTCCAAAATTTCGATGTCCGAGCAGAGTGAGATCAACCACCGGGTGCTCATCGGTCAGTTCCCAAACAACAAAGACAGTTAGGGCAATAACTGCGGCAATAGCCAGACCTATAATGATTCTTGAACTGAACCAGTCTAAATCATTGCCATTATCTAGCATCAGTTGCAGTGACCCAACCCCAACGATCAGCAGTACCAAACCAACAAGATCAATCGGTTGTCGCTGAATCGGACTTTCCTGATCACGAAGGAACTCCCAGCAGACCAGCCCTGCCAGGATCCCGACCGGAACATTGATGTAGAAAATCCATGGCCAGGTCATATTATCGGTGATATAGCCGCCCAGCAATGGACCACAAATGGGCGCGATCACCACCGTCATGGACCAGATTGCCAAGGCCAGACCTCGCTTTTGCGGAGGATAAATACGCAACAGCAGTGTTTGCGACAAGGGGACCATCGGACCGGAAACCAACCCCTGGAACAGCCGGAAAGCAACCAGTTGCAGCAGACTGTGTGCCAGTCCACACATTGCTGAGGCCAAGGTAAACAGCAGTACTGAACTGACAAAAACCCGTACTTCCCCAAAACGACGGGCAATCCATCCGGTCAGTGGCACTGCAATGGCCGCTGCCAAGCCATAGGATGAAATAACCCAGGTTCCCTGAGTAGGACTGGCAGCCAGGTCACCTGAAATAGTCGGTACGGAAACATTAGCAATGGCTGTATCCAGAACCTCCATAAAGGTTGCAACCGCAAGAGCCACACTCAGAATGCCAAGTCGGGCACCGGCGATGGGGGGTGCTTCCTGGATGACGGCCATTAGGCTCTACTCCCCCGCCTTGTTGACCATGTTCTGAGCAGCCTCTTCAGCGACCTGAAGCTGCTGCGCATATATATTGGTTTGCAAGGAAGTGACCGGAGCAATCACAGAAGGTGCCGGCTGGGAGCGATCATGCGTATCAATGTTCACCTGCATCGACAAACCAATCCGCAGGGGGTGTGCCTGCAGTTCCTGCGGGTTCAATGCAATACGCACTGGCAAGCGTTGCACGACCTTGATCCAGTTTCCCACGGCATTCTGCGGAGGCAACAGGGAAAATGCGCTCCCGGATCCAGCCGACAATCCGGCAACAACACCATGAAATACAATATGCGGACCATACAGATCTGAATAGAGTCGCACAGGCTGCCCGACACGGACGTTGCCCAACTGGTTTTCCTTGAGATTAGCATCAACCCAAAGCTCATGCAGGGGGACCACACTCATGAGGACATCTTCCGGAGTGACATGCTGACCAGGAACCGCCTGTCTGCGAGCAATCATGCCATTCACCGGAGCACGAATGGTTAACCGTTCAAAATCAAGATATGCGAGGGCATAATCAGTGCGGACCTGCTTCAGGCTTGGGTGTTTGGCTGGATGACAAGTGATGGCTCGAACCTGATCCACGTGCAGATCCTGCCTGGTTTTTTGCAGGGCCGCCTCAGCCTCCTGCATCGCGTTCAGAGCATGAATTCGTGCTTCTGCCGCCAGAGCAGGGCTGTGCAACAGCGGTTTGCGACGTTCCCAGTCCCCCCGCACTGCATCAAGCTCAACCTGCCGCTGCTTTATGATCGCCTGATCACGCTCAATCGTGGCACAATTTTCACGAACCTGCCCAAGCAAGCGGACATATTGTTCAGCCAGACGGTCGAGATTAAGGCGTGCGCTGGCATCATCAAGCTGGACAATGAGTTGCCCGGCTTGAACGAGTTGGGTATCATCTGCCTGCACCGACACCACAGTTCCGGCTACCTGTGGGTGAATCGGCAGATCATAGCCCTGAACATAAGCATCTTCAGTTTCTTCCTTATACTGTCCCCAGAGATGCCAACGCACCCAAGCTGCCAAAGCTACCGCACCAAAAACCAGAAGCAGGATCAGCAGGGATTTTTTACGGCCAGGTTTAGCCGAGTTGTCCGTCATGTTTTTGCCTCACGGTAGGGCCTGACGACGGTCCTGAAATCCGCCGCCAAGCGCTTGAATCAAATCAAGATGGGCACCTAGTGCTTGCTGGCGCAGGTTTAATGTCTGATTTTGCAGGTCAAGAACAGCCAGTTGCGCCTCAATAACTGGCTCAGAATCGGATAGACCGGCATCAAAGCGAACTTCTGCATCCTGTTGTGCTTCAGTCAGCCGATGCAGTTCATCCTGCAGTGTCCCGATCTGATGCTGCGCTGACTGAGCGGCCTCCAAAGCCTGTTGAACCTCAAAGATGCTCTGGGTCAATACGGAGCGGTACTGGGCAACCGCCTGTTGCAGCCCGGCATCCTCAACCGCATAAGACTGTTTCAGTCGCCCCGAATCAAACAAGGGCAAGTTCAGGGCTGGTTGCACTCCGGCGACGAAAGAACCGCTGTTCACCAGACGATCAATCTGCAAGCTGGAAAAACCCAACAAGGCGCTCAGTCGAATGTCCGGGTAAAAAGCCTGATGGGCTGCATGACGCTGGTTCCAGTGCACCAGGACACGTTCTCGCGCCGCGGCCAGGTCAGCCCGACGAGCTAAAAGATCCAAACCAGCATGTTGCGGCAAACCCGACACGGGTGCCGGTAACACTATTGGGTGCAATTGCAAGGCAGCAGCCTTAATCCCAGTAAGCGCCTGCAGCCGAACCCGGAGCAACTGCAGCCCAGATTCAACTTGCTCCGCATTTTCATTCTGCCCAAGGAGTTGGACTTGTGTATGAATCTGCTCATCAGATGCCTGTAGCCCAGCCTTGGCTCTGGATGATCTGAGTTCAGTCTGTTGACGAATCAGCGCTGAATTTTTGCGAATGAGCTCCTGACGCTGCAGATCAAGCTGATAAAGGACATAGGTTCGCACAACCTCAGCAGCGAGCGTCTGTTCGACCGCCACCGCCTCAAACTGCCTGGCACGGACTTCACCAAGATCCGCCTCGATGTGGGCTTGCTGCTTCCCCCAGAAATCAAGGTCCCACTGTCCATTCAAACCCAGCAAGGTGTCGTCATAGACCTTACCTCCATAGGGAGGAGGTATATAACTGTTGGCACTAAACCGTTCATGATTTACAGAGGCAGAGGCATCAAGTTCAGGGCCCTTTCTTGATTTCTGCAACCCCGCTTGGGCTTCAGCAACAGCCAAACGCGCCCGAGCAGCAGCCAAATCCGGATGATCAGCAAGCGTTGCATCAACAAGATGATTAAGTTGTTCATCATGCCATGCCTGCCACCAGCGCTGCCCGGGCCAGGACATGCGCACTTCATCAGGCAACTGTCCTGCAGCCGGGATTGGTAAAGCGGGCACAGGTTTTTCCTGCGGAGCAGAACATGCCTGAATCAGCAAGGCAAAAGCCCCGGCAAGCAGCGCGCAGCGTTTAGCCCTCATTGTTCCAGGTCCGACGACTGTCTTCAACCGCCAACAGCAGTCCCTGCAAACCCTCTTCGAGCTGAATACGCATCGTGTCTCCAAGACGGGCATACATCTGCTTGATCCGTTCCCGAAGCAGTGGCAAAACCTCTTGAATAATAGCAAGGCCATGATCAGTCAGAGAAAGATCAATTCGCCGGCGATCAGCAGCATTCGTGACCCGTTTTGCCAAATCCCGACCAACCAGTTCATCACAAAGACGCGTCATGTTGGAGCGGGTTTCACCCATGTTGTCGCACAATTCAGAAGGATTGATCGCATCATCACGACTGTACATCATGACCATGATCAGATAGCTTTTGTAGCAAAGCCCATAGGGCTTAAGCAAATCCGACAGGGTGTCCGCAATCAGGCAACTGCAATGCTTGATCAGCAGATTGATGCGAATGACACCAAGTTCCTCACCCGTGGCCCGGCGATGTGCCCGAGCAACCAGATTTTCAGTGTCGTTAAAACTATGTTTGGTTGAATTATTCATTAATGTATTATCTTTGCCTAAAGTCGATCTGTCAAATGTTTTCAAGGCATACGAGCCAATATTCCTGCTTTTTACTGCTCATGATCTTTGCTAAACTGACGTATTGCGGAGGTCAGTGTGGATACAGGAATCAGCATAGTATATCAGGATGAATACCTTCTCGTGGTTGACAAACCTGCCGGATTACTCAGTGTTCCTGGAAGACTTCCAGAAAATTTTGACAGTGTGGCCCTTCGCCTCAAAAATCATGTGCACGCGCAAGCGCGTATTGTACATCGACTTGACTGTGACACCTCGGGAATCATGGTCCTGGCATTGGATGCAGACAGCCACCGTGAACTGAGTCGACAGTTTCATGATCGCGAAGTTGCCAAGATATACGAGGCTCTGGTCTTCGGGGCTCCGCAAGCTAATGAGGGTGAAATCAATCTTCCCTTGCGTTATGATGCGGATCGAAAACCTCGGCATTGTGTTGACCACGTACAGGGCAAACCGGCCCAGACCTTTTGGAAAGTCCTTGATCGTGCGCCCCTGTTCACTCGTGTTGAACTCAGACCCTACACGGGTCGGTCACATCAGCTGCGGGTGCATATGCTTTCCCTTGGCCACCCCATGCTGGGCGACAGCCTTTATGCTGATGGACTGGCCCTTGCCGCTGCTGCGCGTCTTTGCCTGCATGCCCGAGAACTACAGATTACCCATCCGGGATCAGGACAAAGCATGACGTTCTTTTCACCTACTCCTTTCTAACCGGTGCGCTATGAACGAACTTCCCAAAATCGGCCAACGCTGGATCAGCGAATCTGATGTTGAACTCGGCCTTGGTCTGGTCGTTGACGTTGATGAACGCACTGCAACGCTTCTTTTTCCTGCCGTTGAAGACTCGCGTGTTTATTCATTGCGGAACCTGAGTATTGCCCGGATTCGATTTGCACCAGGCGACCGGCTTGAGTCCATTGATGGACGTGCCATCGTGGTGGATGAAGTTACCGAGTTTAAGGGCGTTCTGACCTATCACGGACATGAGACTGATGGTCGCAAGACATCCCTTGTTGAAACCCGACTGATTCACCAGATTCATCTTGCTCGCCCAGAGATCCGGATGCTGGCCGGCCAGATTGATGAACTGGGCTGGTACGATCTGCGTTTCGACGCGTTGCAGCATCAGCAGAAGTGGCTCGGTCACCCCTGTCGTGGTCTGATCGGTCCAAGAATTGACCTGTTACCTCATCAGCTTTATGTCGCTCATGAGGCTGGGCGCCGACATGCCCCTCGGGTCCTGCTTGCCGATGAAGTTGGTCTTGGCAAGACCATCGAAGCAGGACTCATTATCCACCGGCAATTGCAGGATGAACGTATTAGTCGCGTTCTGATCGTTGTACCCCAGGCCCTGCAGATTCAGTGGATGGTGGAATTATTGCGCCGTTTTCAGCTGCGCTTTAGTCTGATGGACAAGGATCGCCTTGAGGCAGAAGAGCAATCCAGTGGAGGCAATCCCTTTGAGCAGGAACTGCTCATGCTGCTCAGCCTTGAACTGTTGGTCGAATCAATCCCGGTACAGAACTGGCTGCTCGAGGCGAGCATTGACATGCTGGTTGTGGACGAGGCCCACCACCTTTACTGGAATGATGAGCAGCCATCTCCTGCCTACCAGCAGATTGAACAGCTGGCCCGAAAAATCCCATCAGTTCTGCTGCTTTCCGCCACGCCAGAACAACTGGAGCCCATGGGTCATTTTGCAAGGTTGCGTTTGCTGGATCCAGACTGCTTCGCCTCTGCCGATCAGATCAAGTTGCGCCACCAGGCATTAGCGACTGTTGCAGACCTAGCAGTATTCCTTAACGACCCGGAACAACACATTGATGCTGAACATCAACGGCTGCTGGCTCAATTTCTGCCCGAATACACAGACCTAGAGCATACACCAGCCAACCGGCAATTATGGCTGGATGCCCTGCTGGATCGGCACGGTACAGGACGGGTATTGTTCCGTAATACCCGCAAGACGGTACAAGGCTTTAAGGTGCGTCATTTGCACCAACATAAATTTGAATCAACACCAACAGAACACTTTCCTCATGACCGACTGATCGCGTTACTGGCTCTTCTGCAAACGCTTCGGCATGATAAAGTCCTGCTGATTACCCAGCACGTCGCTGATGCGGAAATCATGGAGCGCTTTTTGCGCGTGCAGAAAGGATTTCGCACCTCGCTTTTCCATGAAGGCATGTCCCTGATTGAACGTGATCGCGCTGCTGCCTACTTTGCTGAATCCGATCAGGGTGCCCAGATCATGATCTGCTCTGAGATTGGCGGTGAAGGACGTAATTTCCAGTTTTGTCATCATCTGATCATGCTTGATCTGCCTGATGATCCCAATCTGCTCGAACAACGTATTGGCCGTCTGGATCGTATTGGACAACACGAGGATATCCAGATTCATGTTTTTATCAACGATACGGAACATGGGGCCTTTGAAGAAGAAAACCGTCGAGTCGACTGGTTCCATCGTGGTCTGAATGCCTTCGAGCAGATCTGCCAGTCAGCCAGTCAACTGGTTCAGCTTCTTGGTGCGGAACGTGCATCCTGTCTGCATGCACCCCAGGAACAATGGGAAGCCTTTATTCAGAGAACCCATCAGCAACGCCAAGCTCTTGATGCACTGATGCATGAAGGTCGTGACCGCCTTCTGGAACTGACCTCCTGTCGCAACCATGTCGCCGGGCAGTTGCGCGAATCACTGCAGACGATGGACGAGGATAGCAGCCTGCGCCACTTTCTCGAACAGTTCTTTGACCGATTTGGCCTTGACCTTGAAGAACATGGTGATGAAGATGTCTGGCTGCTCCGTCCGGCTGAACACCGGATGATTCAGCCCCTCCCTGGATTTGATGAAGAGGGCATGACACTGACCTGGAGCCGAAAAAAAGCCCTGATTCGGGAAGACATTCACTTTCTTAGCTGGGAACATCCACTGGTTCGCTCCTGTATCGACATGCTGGTTACTACCGAACTAGGCAACAGCAGTTTGGCCTGGATTGTGAACCCTGCACTCCCCGCTGGTACCATACTCTTGGAAATGCTGTTCTTGCCTGACATCCAGTTGCCTGCATCCTTAAAGGCATTGATGGACAATTCTGCCGGTTTTATCCGGATTTTGCTGGATGGCGACGGACGGACGTTATCTGACCGGGTCAATCACGCCACTCTGCGCCGGCAGTTACGCGGCATGGAACGCAGCAAGGCCCGTCAACTGATTCATCAGAATCACCTTCGTATTCAGGAACGGGTGGCACAAGCCAGTCAGTTGGCTGCCCGGAAGTGGCAAGAACAGCGCGCCTCCATGCTTGCCTCACTCGAAAACCATTGCGCTTTTGAGAAGAACCGGCTGCGATCGTTGCAAATGATTAACCCGAGTGTCCGTGAAGACGAAATCACCCACTTCGACACAAGCCTTGAACAGGCGCGCTATGCCTTGCAGCATGTTGAACCAAGTTTGCACGCCATCAGGATGATGGTCGCGGCCCCTGTTTCATGAATGGCATGAACTGTTCCCAGAACGCATCATAGGCATGGATAATGAGCAATGCCTGGCGCATAAAGGCTGCTTCGTCAGGCTTGTCAAAAAAGTACCAAGATTCAATAAAATGTTGCACCAGAGCACTATTTTCACGCGCTACTAGCAGCATGGTATCAAAAAAACGTAATCCCGGAACGGGCAGATCGGTATCCTGACAACGTTCCACCGAATGACGCAAACGCAGACTGACATCGTTACTCAGGGCATTTTCCAGCACATACATGGTAGCCAGGGCTATGGACAATTCATCATTAAGGTAATCCTGTTCGATCACCCGACACAACTGCCGGGTTGCAGCTTGAGCATGACGCATGTCCGGCATCAGGACACCCAACTCCGGCAAAAGACTCTGGCACGATTCCCACCAGCCATGAACCTGATCATTGGTACGTAACAACAGCTCAGCCGGGTTGGGCTGTTCCTTGGGAGCCTGCCAGACACCCGAACCCTCATGGTCATAACTGAGTTGCCGGCGCACGGTCATCACCGGAGACTCGGCCAGACGAGCCCAGCGCGAGTCCCCCAGCATCTCAATCATCAATTGCTGACGGGACAGCATCATCTGGCTGATGACCAGTGACCATTGCGGCAAGAACCAAGGTAGCAGCTGACGAGTACCTTCATCATGATCCAGCAATTCTAGAACCGGATTATTGACGACACAGACATGACGGGACAACTCTTCGTTCAAAAGCCCCTGAAAAGCAACAAACCGACTCAACAGACGTCCACTTAAACGTCGGTCTCCCACGACGTTCAGCCGGGGCACACTCACCCAAGCCACGCTGTGGTCGGGTCGCTGAGAGGGTTCACGTGATAAAGTCATAGGCCGTATAATTCAGGACTGTATGCATTGACGATAGTTGCAAATGGCTGAAACGCAACACCGCTGAGCGTGTCCTTCATTCATCATTAATGATCAGTAGACTATTTCGGACGCATCTGAGCCAACTATAGTCATTCACCATGACAAAGCTGAAATCATCTGGACCAACAATCAATAGCAAAATGAATTTCCATAGAATTTAAGAAGATTTGATCATGTGTTCATTTATTCAGGTTAAATCAGCACCCACCGCCACTGCACATTGTCATCATTGGCGAACAACACCTTATCTGTAACAAATCATGAACACTTTTTAACCATTCCCTTGAAATAGACAAGGGGCAAGCGCGCAACTCGGCGAGCACAGACCTTATCTAAGGCCCATTGGCGGTTAGGAATCAAGTCCCGTTGTGTTTTTAACACCTGTCACCCATAAACCCGTACACGCAGCAAGTGCAGTAACAAGTGCGGAAAAGTCATTATGGCATTGCTGCACATTGGATTGATGCGCACCAATTGCTCCATCGGCATAGGTCAGACTAAACATAGGTTTGCGAGCTTCCATTGCCATTGGCATAAGACTTCGATAATGCTTCATGCGATAAATCTGATGGTCATCGGACCCAGTGCCACAATTCCCTTCCCCCAAGACACTTTCACGGTAGACTAGCGGCAACCTTGCATGCCTCTTGGCATAAGCCTTGGTGGGCCTGCCATAACGTTCTGCATGTTGCATCAGTACATACCCTACCGGATTCATGCTGCCTTGCGGCATCTCCCCAAGATTGCGTGGCGCTTGGGAAGATGCCGCCGCCCAAGTGCTGCGCCACTTCCGCAACGTGGGCCCTAGGTTTTTTAAACCTTGCAGTGAAAGCAAATCCGGTGCTACGGGCATGACCACATGACTGGATGCCAACAGTGCTGAGCGATTGATGGCCCCAAGATTTGGTCCAACATCCAGCAATACCGCATCAGCTTGATGTCGCTTCGCTGCATCAGCAATCACCCGCCAAAACGCCGTAGTGACACGAAAAGCACGCTCACGCCCTTCGAGGCAACGAGGCCATTCAGTTGAAAGGTCATCCTCGATACGTGACAGTGCCAGATCACCGACCAGCAATCCAAGGCGGTCGCTTAATGGCTCAATATGCACGGGCTGCACGTCGCCTGTACCATCAAACAAGGGAGCGAGCGCGCCAAAAATCGTGAGCGGATGATGATCATCATCCGGCCATAACTCCTCAAGCCTGCATTCATCCAAGGCCATGATGGACAGGTTTGACTGGGGATCGAGATCTACTGCCAACACACGCACACCCAACTCGGCAAACATGAAGGAGCAGTGATAGACCAATGAAGTCTTGCCCACCCCCCCTTTGTTGTTGAAAAACGCAATATGGGCTGCTGTCATAAATCCATTCCCTGTATAATTGCAGCCACAACACTGGGCTGGACTTCAAAGCGCAGCCGCGATCCGAGTGCTTTACGAGCTATGGCAATACCTGCACCAAACCTCTGCACATAGCCCAGAGCTCGCAGCGATTCAGCCAAATTGGGGTTGCGATAGTCAGTAATGCCCGGCTGCCCAAAGTTCTCAGGAGTCACACTACCGAACGGTCCACCAGGGTTATGAATTTCAATACGATCATCGAACCAGTACACCCGAACAGGGGTATTCGTTGCCTCATAACTGCGATGCATACAGGCATTACGTACCAATTGGCGCAAGGCATCCAGTGGATAAGTTTCACTACGATCCTCAGTAGCAACATCGTGGAAACGGACGCTCCGCAAGTTATGCACAGCAAGCTTTTCTTCCAGCCGCCGAATCTGATCGGCCACGGTACCATGAATAGACTCACTATCCACCACTGGCGCAGTCAGATCATCACCAGCCAGCCGCAGAAATTGCGTATAAGCCCCTGGCAACCAATCGGAGGGGGACTTGCCGATTACCAGCAATCCCAGAGTCGTAGGTGTTGGCTCTTCTTCACCCAGGATCATCTTCGTGGCGGCTAACCTCTGTTCATAGCTGCGCCCATTGGAATCCAACACATCACGCGCCACCAGTGCAGGCAGATACTCTTGTTCAAATCGCAGCCGATCAAGCTCCGTCAGAGCAGCATCATGCACCGGCTGTACATCAAAAGGGCGGTCATGATGACGACGACGCTCATTCAGAATGCGCTCATCCTGTGCTGTCGCCAGTCCTCGGCGCGGCCCCCAACGTACATGAATACGTCCCTGGTAGCGGACAGGGGGGGAATCACAAGGCAAGACCGTAACGACCGCCACCTCGCCACCTCGTAACAAGCGCTTTTCAACAAATAAAGAGGGCGGTGGCACGATATTCCCATCGGTCTTAATGCCGGCGAGGCTCAGTAATAATTCATCGCTAACCTTAAAACCAGGCATTATGGTTCCGTTGTCGTGCACGCCAATCAGAACCACGCCCGGTGCACCATGCCCTGCCAGGTCATTAGCAAAAGCACAGACAGCCTCTCGCACTTTCTTAGACGATTCTCCCTGAAATAACTGCTTGCGCTCCACAAAATCTGACTCAAGGTCAGTCATCATGGTTTCCAGTTGTAGGTCACTGTAATGATTCATTACGACAGACTCCATCGTCATCGAGCAGCGAACCTTGCTGCTCACGTGCCGCTGCCTACTTCCTGTCACACCCCACGAACAGGACCCACCAGACAGATTGCTGGTATCATGCAATTATACATAATTATCATGATACCGTTTTTTGCTGCAAGTGTTTGCTCCTTTCCCATAACTGTGTTTGGCCTTTTCTGAACCTCAGGCTTTCAGTCTGTTGGATGTTGATCAAGACCACTGTGTCATCCCCACCCACCGTTCTGTCAATTTGTCCAAATCAGACTACAATGAAAGGCAAAGATCATCAGACTCTCAGGTCCACTCCATGCCTCAACTCATTCGGGAAGATGCTGCATTCTATAGTGAAGGTACACTGTGTCGGGCATGGTTTTACCGGCCGGAATCCAACTCTTTTGACCAACGTCCCTGTATTGTCATGGCGCATGGCCTCGGAGGGACACGCGATGCAGGACTTGAACCCTATGCCGAGTGTTTCGCCAAGGCCGGTTTTTGTGTGCTGCTGTTTGATTACCGATTCCTAGGTAGTAGTGATGGAACTCCTCGTCAGCTTATTTCGGTCCCTAATCAGTTGGAAGACTGGCAGGCAGCTGTTGCCTATGCACGCCGGATCCGTCATGTTGATCCCGTTCGGGTGGCTTTGTGGGGATCTTCATTTTCGGGGGGGCATGTTTTGGTGACGGCAGCCCGCGATCCTAGTATTACGGCATTTTCAGCACAATGTCCGATGATGGATGGCCTTGTCG
>JAJZHM010000083.1 GCA_021804485.1 Pseudomonadota bacterium
TGCACAGGATGCGCTGGCTCCCTTTTCCGGTCAGCTCTACGAAACATGGAAGGCCCAGTGTGATCAGTACTTCTTCCTGAAACATCGTCAGGAGCCGCGAGGGATCGGCGGACTTTTTTTTGATGACTACCATGAACCGGACTGGAATTCCTGTCAAGCGGTCTGGCGTGCTGTTGGGAACGCCTATCTCGACGCCTATCTGCCCATCCTTCTGCGGCGCAAAGATATTCCGTATGGGGCGAGGGAACGGGATTTTCAGCTCTACCGGCGTGGACGTTATGTCGAATTCAATCTGGTTTATGACCGGGGAACCCTTTTTGGCCTGCAATCCGGAGGTCGCACCGAATCCATTCTGATGTCGTTACCCAATGCCGTGCACTGGCGCTACGATTGGCATCCCGAAGCAGGAAGTCCTGAAGCAGAACTAACCGATTATTATCTGAAGGCGAGGAACTGGCTTGATGAAGATGCTTGATCGCTATGCGGTGATTGGTAATCCGGTGCGCCATAGCCGGTCACCACGCATTCATCAGCTTTTCGCGGCGCAGTTTGGATCTGAAGTTGATTATCAGGCCGTGCAGCTTGAGCAGAGAGAATTGGCATCTTGGGTGCTTGATTTTTTCAGGGATTCCGGTAAAGGGCTCAATGTTACGGTTCCCTTCAAGCAACAGGCTTATGATCTGGCCGAAGTTCGTTCTGAACGAGCCCAGCGGGCTGGAGCAGTCAATACTCTGTTAACTGGCAAGGATGGACGACTCTATGGTGATACCACCGACGGGGTTGGACTGTTGCGTGATCTGCAAAGACAGGGTTGTTCGCCCGAAGGGCGTTCGGTCTTGCTCCTTGGGGCAGGGGGTGCGGCGCGCAGCGTTCTTGGGCCACTGGTGGATTCCAGGCCAAATCGTCTTGCCATTGCTAACCGGACCGTAGCCAAGGCTGCGGAACTGGCAGAACTTATGGCAGATTCAGGGGTGATTCAGGTTTTTTCCTATGAACAGCTGGCAGCGCAGTCAACGGGCTGGGATCTGGTGATTAACGCAACCTCGGCAAGCCTGGGGCAGCAGGTTCCTGATCTCCCCGGGAAACTCTGGACAGATCATGGTGTTGCCTATGACATGGTCTATGGCTCAGAGCCTACAGCGTTTCTTCGTTTTGCAGCAGATCAGGGCGTTGTTTCGTGCATTGATGGATTAGGGATGCTGGTGGAGCAGGCGGCGGAATCCTTTTTTCTATGGCGGGGTCAGCGCCCGGTCGTTGAACCGGTTATTGCCCGCTTGCGTCAGGAAATGCATGTCCCGTAGCTTCTCTAAGGCTGTGTTCAAGCCAGTGAGCTACAGCCAGAATGTCCGGGTTGGGGTCATAATGCCATCAAGAGGATGGTCCCATGGGTCTTGAGGCACGGAAGGGCACTCCTGACAGTCGTGGGCTAATCCGATGAGCATCGGACGTCGTGGGCGACGGGCAAGGTCTGCCAGTGCCCGGTCGTAGAATCCTCCTCCCATCCCTAGCCGGTGGCCATGCTGATCAAAGCCGACAAGAGGCAACAGGATCAGATCCAGTTGCCATGCAAGGTGGGGCTGACCGCGTGCCGGTTCCGGAATTTTAAGTCGGCTCATACGGGTTTTTCCCACTGTCCTGAAATAAAGTCCGATGTTTGGATTGGGGTGAATGCAAGGCAAAAAGGTATTTTGTGTCTTGAGAATAGTGTGGGGGAGTGCAATTTCACCATCACGCGCCAAATAGCAGGCGATTTTACCGCCATGTCTGCTCAAGAGCCGCAGTTTTCGGCCAATCAAAAAGGATGCCCGTTCCTGCTGTGACCTGGAAAGTGATCGACGCAGGGTGCGGAGCTGTTTGCGCAGGATTTTTTTATCAGAAGACATGATTACATGGATATTGCAAGTTGGTGCGCGTGAAGCGGATGTGAACGCCCTTCTTGCGGAACTGCATAGAGTGGGCGCAGCCTGCGAAGAAATTCTGAAATACCTGCCCTAACGTGATGATGGACATCAGTATTCCATCGGCCCCCACTGTTCAACGTCGTGATCAAGGCTCCAAGAGCTTCCGCCTCTTCGCCTATACGTACGATTCTTTTCATTTCGAAGATGTTTGTGCGCTTAAGAATAGATTACAAGCGAACTGTTCAAGCCCTTAAACTTAAAGATTGGGTTTGGTGTTTACAAGGTATATGTAGAGTTCTCCGGAGTGCCGCTACGAGCCTTGACCCTTGAACCCAGAGGTTCAAGGAGGGAGGTTCTGTTCAACATCAGGCTTTCCGTTACGGGACGGACATGCACACAGCAGAAACGAAAACCACCCATTTTTGTTACGCATCGGCTCAGGGGACTTGGCGCGAAAGCGAACACCCCAGGGAACGTTCTTTGAGTATAGCTCAGTTTTTTGTGCCGGTGGAGTCCAGTTGTGACAGAGTCTGTTCGATTTGATGGATCATGCCCTGCAGATGTCCGGAACAGTCCTCTACCGGGCTACCTCCCTGCAGTTTAAGCAGGTCTCGGGAGAGATTCAGGGCTACAATGACGGCAATGCGTTCAAGGCCAAGTATTCGACTTTGGGAGCGAACTTCCCGCATCTGTTTGTCCAGATACTGAGCTGATGCCCGCAGGATGTCCTGTTCCTCTTCCGGACAGCTGACCCGAAACGACTTGTCCAGGATGGTAACTTCCAGGGTATTGGTGGCCATGCTCAGTGCTCCTGTTGTTGTTCCAGCGCACGCAGGCGCAGGATGATGGCTTCTACCCGGGCTTTGGCTAGTTCATTTTTGCGCTGTAACTCGGCATTCTCTTGTTGCAAGGTGTCTTCGCGCAGGCGTAATCTGCGGTTTTCTTCGTCGATACGAACCAGTTGCTTGAGAACCTGGTCGAGACGTTGCTGAAGCAGATTCAGGGTCGGGTTCTGGGCGACAGTCATAGGAGGCATCCGGTTCGGTTGGGTGCGAGTTTATAGTTGGGTATCTTAGTGTTTTTGGTAAACTGTGGTCAATTGGCTGTAAGGAGAAGCGCTTGAAGTCATACTGGGAAAAAATGGATGACTGGCTGGCACAACGTGATGTTCTAACCACACCTGCGGAACTGATCGGTTTGCTGACCGGGGTTGTGGCAGGTGGTGCACGACCCGGGCTCAAGGCACTGGGGCGTCTGGTTGCGGCTCATCTGGATCAGTCCGAGCCCTTTGCAAGCGAGGATGTTGCTGTTTTGCTGGATTGTCAGAATGCACTGCTGGCCGACCTTGGCGATGAGGCCTTCAATTTTGACCTTGTTCTGGCTGAGGAGGGTGGTGTGCGTTCCCAGATTGATGACCTTGCTGCTTGGTCGCATGGGTTTTTGACAGGGTTCGGTACGGCGCTCAAGGCGATTCCGGAAGATTCGCTACCGGAAACGGTGCGGGAAGTCCTGGCAGATTTGGTTGACATCGCCCAGATTGATCCCAATGCTGTTGAAGAAGGAGCGGAGTTTGATTTGATGCAGATCACTGAATATCTGCGTGTTGCGGTCGTGATGCTGTTTGAGGAATTTGATCCTGATCGTCAGGAGGCTGGTGGAGATGAATGAGATCATGCGACGGGAATTTGCCGAGCGCCGCAAGGCACTGATGAACATGCTTGGTGAACATGCCTTGGTAATTGTGCCTGCGGCTGAACAATGTCTGCGTAACCGTGATACGGAGTATCGTTATCGTCAGGACAGTGATTTTTATTATTTGACCGGATTTAATGAGCCTGAGGCCGTACTCTGTCTGCTTCCAGGACGAGAAGAGGGGGCATGCATTCTTTTTTGCCGCAAACGGGATCGGGCCCAGGAGATATGGAATGGCTATCGTGCCGGGCAGGAAGGGGCTGTGTCGGAGTTTGGGGCTGATCAGGCCTATGATATTCTTGAACTTGATGAGCGCATGCCGGATCTGATGGCAGGTTGTGAGCGTATCTACTATGCGCTTGGCAAGCGTTCAGCTTTTGATCGCAGGGTCGTGAACTGGCTGAATCAGGTACGTACCAAGGCACGGTCCGGTGTGCGGGCTCCCCAGGAATTACTGATGCTGGATCACTGGCTGCATGATTTGCGGCTTTTCAAATCCAGTGAAGAAATTCGCTTGATGCGTAAAGCTGCCGCCATATCGGCACATGCCCATGAACGTGTCATGCGCATGTGCAGGCCGGGTATGTTCGAGTATGAACTTGAGGCTGAACTGCTGCATGAGTTCGTTCGGTCTGGGTGTGCGGCGCCTGCCTACACAACCATTGTGGGTGGCGGGCCTCGGGGCTGTATTTTGCATTATGTTGAGAATCGCGCTCTGTTACGTGATGGAGATCTTGTTCTGATTGACGCCGGTGGTGAATATGAAAGTTATGCGGCGGATATTACCCGTACCTTTCCTGTAGGCAGAACCTTTACTGCGGAACAACGCGCTTTGTACGAGATTGTGCTGAATGCACAAGAGGAAGCGATTGCCCAGGTACGTCCGGAGCGACACTGGAATGACCCCCATGATCGGGCGATCCGTGTACTGGCGACGGGTCTTCTTGATGAGGGTATCCTGAAAGGTACGCTTGATGAAGTGCTGGAAAAGGAACTTTATCGCCCGTTCTATATGCATCGTACGGGCCATTGGCTTGGCATGGATGTGCATGATGTAGGAGATTATAAGATTGACCAGTCTTGGCGAATGCTTGAGCCGGGGATGGTTCTGACGGTGGAACCCGGGCTGTATATTGCTCCTGACGCTGATGTGGATGAACGGTGGCGCGGCATTGGCATCCGTATCGAGGATGATGTTCTGGTTACCCGTCAGGGTCATGAGGTACTCACCGAAGCGGCGCCAAAATCGGTTGCGGCCATTGAGTTACTGCGTCAGGACGCAGGGTCATGAAGCACGTCGATGTGGTGGTCGTTGGAGGGGGTATGGTCGGCTCGCTGCTGGCGCTTAATCTGGTCCAGCGGTACCAGCGCTCCGTCCTGATGATCGAGGCACAGCCGATGAACCCTTCGGATGGGGCGATGTCGTCGCTCAGTTTTGATGGACGGTCAACAGCCTTGTCCCGGACGACATCATTGCATCTTCAGCATCTTGGGCTTTGGTCTGAGGTTATGCGCCATGCTGCGCCGATCAGGTCCATTCATGTAACGCAGCAGGGTAGCTGGGGGCGCTTTCGTCTGGATGCGCAGCAAGAAGGGGTGGATGCCTTTGGTTATGTGATTGAGAATGCAGGTTTTGGTGCTGTATTAAGCCGTGCTGTTGCTGCGTGTCCGGATATTGAGGTCTGGGCTCCCTGCCGGGTTGAACAGGTCGATATCCAGGGCGGGACGACAACGGTTCATGTACCGGGTCGTGCGTCGGTGCAGACCGGGTTGATGGTTGCTGCTGATGGAGCTTTCTCCCGGTTGAGATCTGTCCTGGGTATCCGTGTTGAACGGCATGATTATGGGCAGAATGCCATCGTCTGTAATATCCAGCTTACCCATGCGCCTCAAGGTCTGGCCCTTGAGCGGTTTTCAGGGGACGAAGTTTTGGCCGTATTGCCACGCATCGATGGAAGTCATGCGCTGATCTGGACAGCCCCGACCCGGCGGGCAGAGGTTCTAGCGGTCATGCCGTCTGAGCGGTTTAGGGCTGAGTTGCAGTTGCGGCTTGGGCCTGGGATGGGGCGTGTTCGTGATCGAACCGATCCGGTCGTTTATCCGCTTGAGCGTATTGTTGCTGATCAGCAGGTTCAACCTGGACGGGTAATTCTGGGAAATGCCGCACATTTTCTGCACCCTGTTGCCGGACAAGGCTTTAATCTGTGTGTGCGGGATGTGCTTGGCTTGACCCAGATTGTTGATGAACAGGCCAGGCTCGGGCAGCCTCTGGGTGAGATCAGTGCCTTGGAGCGCTATGCCTCTTCTCGAATACGGGATCAGCAGATGATTACCGGATTCTCGGACAGCCTGGTACGTTTTTTTACTTGGAACCAGCCGGGATTGATGCACCTGCGATCTTTGGGGCTGGCCGGGCTTGATCTCGTGCCCGCAAGCAAGAAGATACTGGCGCGCATGACCATGGGTGCGGTTTAGCGTTTTTTAATTGAGGAGTCGGCATGAAGCATCGCAATGCTCATGAGGTGATCGTTGTCGGTGGGGGGGCGGCCGGACTTATGCAGGCAGGGTTGTTGTCCGATCACGGATTCGATGTGGCACTGGTTGCGCCAAATGACGTCGAAGTTAATGCCCAAGGACCATGGAGGGCGCGGACGGTGGCTCTGACGCCGTCATCGGTTGCCTTGCTGGATCAACTTGGCTTTGACTGGGAGCACTGGCGGCATTGCCGCTATCGCACGGTCGGGATTGAAGATGCCGATGCTCCGGTTCGTTTGCGTTTTTCTGCGGCAGAACTCGGGCATGATTTTCTTGGTGTCCTGATTGAACTTCAACTCCTCAATGCAGGACTTGCCAAATGTGTTTATGCCCGGGGGCTTCCGGTCTACCGGTACCCGGCTTTTCACCTGCATGCTGATCGCAGGCTGGAACTGGGTGACGGCACCGTTCTGGAAGGACAGCTCCTGATTGCTACCGATGGTGCTCAGTCGTGGTTGCGCCAGCAGACGGATATTCACCAGAGTATCCTTGATTATGGACAATCAGCACTTGTTGCCGTCGTGGAAACCAATCGTCCGCATCAGGCACGAGCCTGGCAAAAGTTTAGTGATGGTTATCCCTTGGCTTTTCTGCCTCTGGGCAATGCGGAGTCGTGTGCTTATGCGGTTGTCTGGTCATTACCGACGCCCCGGGCACAAGCCCTTCTGCAAAGTTCTCCAGCAGCCTTCCTGCTGGTTCTGCAGCGTCATATGGCGGATGAACTCGGTCAGGCGGTTGCTGTTTACGATCAGGAGCTATATCCGCTGGTTGCACGGCACGCCTTGCGATATTATGACGGCAATGTCGTTCTGGTTGGCGATTCGGCGCATACCATTCACCCGCTTGCCGGTCAGGGTCTGAATCTGGGCTTGACCGATATCCGTGTGCTGGTGGAAGAGCTGATGCGTGCCCGTCGTCGTGGCTTGTCTTTGCAGCACAGTTCGGTACTGGGGCGTTATCAGCGCCGACGCCGTGGCGACAACGCGTTGATGCAAGGCTCCATGACGATTTTGCAGCGTTTGATGGCTGAACATCAGCCCTTATGGAGTATTGTGCGGGGACAGGGATGGGCATGGATTGAACGACAGCCCTGGCTGAAAGGCTGGATGGCTGAGTGGGCAGTACGATAATTTTTTAGGGACAAACAAACGAATGATGGGTGTGGATGTTCTGGAACCTGGTCTGCTCCGATATGAATGGACCATGGCCTCTCGTTGGTGGCTCTGCGTTGCCATGGCCGCCATGGTACGTACATCGGTTGCTCTGACTGATCTTGCTGACGGGGTACGTGCTTATCAGCAGGAGCGTTATGCCGATGCCATCACGATCTTGTCACCCTGGGCAGAACAGGGTGACAAGAATGCCCAGGATTTGCTTGGGGCCTCCTATGAGGAAGGTCGGGGTGATTTTGTAACGGCGTCCTACTGGTATCGAAAGGCTGCAGATCAGCTTCAGCCTGATGCGCTAACCCGCTTGGGCGAGCTTTATGAGGATGGAGACGGTGTGCCTCAGGATACCCAAAAGGCTATGCAATTGCTGACCAAAGCATCTGATCTAGGCAGTACTGATGCCCAGACTGACTTAGGTGAGATTTATGCCAGCGTGTTGAGCGATAATGTCCGGGCAGCTCGTTGCTTTGCCATGGCGGCTGAATCCGGCAATCCCCAAGCGCAGTATCATCTTGGGCTGTTGCTTCTGGGTGAAGAAGGAGTGGCCCGCAATGTCGCTAAGGCGTGGATGTACCTCAGTCTGGCATCCAGCAGTATTGAGGATTCGGCTGAGTCGCGCGATGTGCTGGAGCTGGAAATGAGCCCACAGGAACTGGAACATGCCCGTGGGCTCATGGCGGATTGGAAACTCAGTCACCCGGTTTCTGCAGTTTCTCCTGAAGCACGGCATTGACTGCGGCGGGGGCTGCCTTGCCGCGTGAGCGCTTCATGACTTCCCCGACAAAAAAGCCAAAAAGCTTTTCCTTGCCGCCACGATAGGCAAGCACCTGCTCTGGAAATTCGGTAAGTACCTGATCAACCAGTCCCTGAATTAGAACGGTATCCTGTTCCTGTTTCAGGCCGCGAGCTTCAATGATGGCATCAGCGCTGTCGCCTTCACGAGACCAGAGTACCGCAAACACCTGCTTGGCCAGTTTCCCGGAAAGGGTCTGGTCTGCGATGCGCACCAGCAATCCGGCAAGTTGCTGTGGGGAAATGGGGGCATCGCTAATTTCGAGCTCGTCCCTGTTCAGCGCTGCCATGATCTCTCCCATGATCCAGTTGGCGGCCATTTTTGCCTGACCTCCGCAAGCCACCACGGTCTCGAAATACTCCGCCAGTTCACGGCTGCTCACCAGTACCCGAGCATCATAGGGTGTTAGGCCAAAAACCAGGATGTAACGTTCGGCACGTGCCTCGGGAAGTTCAGGCAGTGAGGCTTTTTCGCGGTCAATCATCTCCTGGGTGACTTGTACGGGCAGCAGGTCCGGATCAGGGAAGTAGCGGTAGTCATTGGCGTCTTCCTTGCTTCGCATGGAGCGGGTCTCGTTTCGTTCCGAGTCGTACAGCCGGGTTTCTTGTTTGATCCGTCCACCACCTTCCAGGATGTCAATCTGGCGTTCAATCTCGTGCTGAATGGCCTTTTCAACAAATTTGAAGGAGTTGACGTTCTTGATTTCGCAGCGTGTACCCAGTTTCGTGCTTCCAGCCGGTCGCACCGAAACATTGCAGTCACAACGCATCGACCCTTCGGCCATACGCCCATCTGAAATGTCCAGATAGCGTATGAGGGCATGAATGCCGCGCAAATAGGCAACGGCTTCGCGAGCGCTGCGCAGATCAGGCTCGGACACGATTTCCAGGAGTGGTGTTCCGGCCCGGTTCAGATCAATGCCGGTCATTCCGCCAAAATCCTGATGCAGAGACTTACCGGCATCTTCTTCCAGATGGGCACGGGTAATGCGGATTCGCTTGATGGCATCAGCAACCTGGATGTCGAGATGACCGGGTCCAATGATCGGCACCTCAGACTGGGAAATCTGGTAGCCCTTGGGCAGATCAGGATAGAAGTAATTTTTGCGTTCAAAAATAGAACGATGGTTGATCTGCGCCTGGACCCCAAGTCCAAACCGTATGGCAGCACGAACCGCTTCGGCATTGAGCACGGGCAACACGCCAGGCATGCCAAGGTCGATCAGGCATGCCTGGGAATTGGCAGCAGAACCAAACTGGGTCGGGCTTCCGGAAAAGATTTTGGACTTCGTGTTGAGCTGTACATGCACTTCCAGTCCGATAACAGCTTCCCATGTCATAATGTTCTCTCCCTCAGCGGTACTGCGCAGGTATGGCCTGGTGCCAGGCAGTTTCTTGCTGGAAACGGTGTGCTGTATTCAAAAGCCGTGATTCACCCCAGTAAGGGCCAATCAGCTGCATGCCGACGGGCAGGCCATCCAGTTGGCCACAGGGCAGGCTGAGGGCAGGTATGCCGGCCAGATTGACGCCAATGGTGTAAATATCGGAAAGGTACATTGATAGTGGATCCTTTCGATCCTGCAGCGGAAATGCGACGGTCGGTGAGGTGGGGGCAAGTATGAGGTCGCAGATTTTGAATGCGGCATCAAACTCGTGCTGGATCAGTCTTCGGGTCTGCTGGGCTTTGCGGTAGTAGGCATCATAATATCCGGAAGACAGCGCATAAGTTCCGATTAGGATGCGGCGTTTGACTTCGGGGCCGAACCCCTCACTTCGACTGCGGACGTACAGGTCGGTCAGGTCGGTCGGATTGGAACAGCGGTATCCAAAACGGACACCATCGTAACGAGCCAGATTACTGGAGGCCTCCGCTGGGGCGATGACGTAGTAGGCAGGCACGGACAGGTCGATATGGGGCAGGGATATGTCAACTCGGCAAGCGCCGAGTCGCTCCAATACGGCCAAGCTGGAAAAAATGGTTTCTGCCATGCGGGGATCCAGTGTTTCATTAAAGAATTCCCGGGGGAGGCCAATTTTCATGCCGGTAAGCGGTGCGTTTAGTTCGGCGCGGTAATCGGGGACTGAACAGGCGACGCTGGTTGAGTCCTTAGGGTCGTGTCCTGCCATGCACTGCAGTAGCAGGGCAGCATCCTCTGCCGTCTGGGTCATCGGGCCGGCCTGATCCAGACTGGAGGCAAAGGCAATCATGCCCCAGCGCGAGATCCGGCCATAACTGGGTTTGAGGCCGGTAAGACCGCACAAGGCAGCAGGCTGGCGAATGGAGCCACCGGTATCCGTGCCAGTAGCTGCCGGGGCTAGCCGGGCTGCAACCGCTGCCGCCGAGCCACCACTGGACCCTCCGGGCACACGATCCGTATTCCAAGGGTTACGCACCGGACCGTAGTAGCTGGTCTCGTTGGAAGAACCCATGGCAAATTCATCCATGTTGGTCTTGCCCAGCATGACCATGCCGGCATTCAGCAGGCGGACTACCACCTCGGCATTATAGGGGGCGGTGAAATTGTCCAGCATGCGAGAACCGCAACTGGTACGGACGCCTTCGGTACAGAAGATGTCCTTGTGCAGGATTGGCAGGCCATCCAGCAAACCAAGGGGCTGACCCTTGCTGCGACGTTCATCGGCAGCCTCTGCCTGTTTCAGTGCCTGCTCCGGGGTAGGGGTGATCACACTGTTCAGGGTTGCATCCAGAGACTGAATCCGGTTCAGAAAATGACGGGTCAGATCGACGCTGGAGAATTTTTTGCTGGCCAGTCCTTCAGCCAGTTGTGCAAGTGTATGTGTGTGCATGTGGCTTACTCTATAACCCTGGGAACGAGGTAAAGTCCTTCGGCAGTTGCCGGAGCAATCGACTGGAAAAGATCGCGTTGGTTGGCCTCGCTGACTGCATCGTTCCGCAAAGGCTGAACCAAGTCGAGCGGGTGAGCCATGGGGTCCAGTCCCTTGGTGTCCACGGACTGCAGGCGATTAACCATCATGAGGATGTTGTTCAACTGTTCCTGGAAGGAAGGAAGTTCAGCATCGTCAAGTTGCAGGCGTG
>JAJZHM010000174.1 GCA_021804485.1 Pseudomonadota bacterium
TCGTGTCCTTTAGCCACGAGTTAGCGGCTTCTGCGCCTTGGGTGCAGGTCGCCTGATACCGAAGCGGAGTGCTTTACCGATCAAAGTATCATCAGTTAAAGTTTTTAATGGACGTGTTTTTAAATGCTCACTCGTTGGAGCTTGGTGCCTTTCCGTAGACCCCAATGGCTTCAGGGCAAGGCCCGAGTGGTTCATCAGACAAGGGAATTAAAGATCGAAGCCGAACACGTGGGGTATGGAAACAGGGAGATGGATCATGTTGCAGCATCGGGTTGTGGATCAGCAAGTGTTATTGCAATGGCTGGAGCGTTATGGGCACTGGAATAATATCTCTGAGCTTGAACAACTGACCAATCAGGCGGTTGCGCAATTGCGTCGGACGCGTTCGCAGCGGGCTGCCAACAGTAGCTGGGTGCGGCGTTTGCAGGTTGGACTGGACGCCCTGCTCTTAACCGATCAGCTTGAGTATCTTGATATGCCGGATTTTGATCCGGAACGTCGTGTTGGCATTATTGAAGGGCTGCACCGCTTCAATCGTTGGGTTTTTGCCTATCAAAGATTTTACCGGATTCTGAAGCCGTTAATTCAACGCCGTATCCTTGAACAGGGGCGGACTGTGCGTGTGCTGGAACTGGCCAGTGGTTCAGGAGCATTTGCCCTGATGCTTGCTCAGCAGGCCATACAGGATGGTTTGGATGTGGAGGTGACGGGGTCGGACTATTTTCCAGAACATGTGGAGGCATGTCGGCTGAAGTCTTCTGCCACGGGCAATACTGTCCAGTTTCAGGTCCTTAATGCCTTTGATCTCTCGGAAGTTACAGAGGATGCCTATGATCTGGTGGTAGTGACCCAGAGTATTCACCATTTTAGCCCAGGTAAGGTTGCCATGATGATTCACCAGTCCCTCCGGGTGGCTTCGATGGCTTTCGTTGGCATTGATGGACAACGGTCACTGGGGCTGTATGCAGTAGTGCCCACAGCCGGAGTGCTGATGCGGGCTCCGGACTTTATCCATGATGGAGTGATTACCTTGCGAAAATTTTACACAGAAACTGAACTGGAACTGATTGGCCGACTGGCTGCCCGCACGGATCACGTCAATGTGCGTACAGCCTGGCCGGGGTATTCAGTGCTGACGGTGTCAGCCTCAAGGGCCTGTTGAGGCGGTTTCTACAGGATGTAGGGTGTCGTAACCTGCCTTGAACTCGGCAACACGAGCGGGAAATTGCAACTGCTCGGCAAGATGACAGCGCAAGGCGTCAGCCGCCGCCGGCTCGCCGTGATTGATCAGAGTCATTTTGGGTGGGGTTGGCAGGGCTTTCAGCCAGTCGATCAGTTCCTGGTAATCAGCATGAGCGGAGAGTGAATCCAGATGTTCGACATGGCAGTGTACTGGAATGGATTCACCATGAATACGGATAGGGGTATGTCCATGGGCAATGGCATCACCCCGGGTACCTGCTGCCTGATAGCCCATGAACAGCACGGCACTGTTGTGGTCCGGAAGGACTTGGCGCAAATGATGCAGTACGCGTCCACCGGTCGCCATACCGCTGGCGGAAACCACAATCATCGGGCCTTTGCGATTGGTCAGTTCCATGGATTCTTCGGGTGTCTCTATGTAGGTGACCATAGAGTGCATACGCTGGCATTCGTGTGGGGTCAAATGATGCTCCTGGTCGTGCTGCATGAACACTTCAGTTGCCTTGATTGCCATAGGGCTATTGAGGTAGATCGGTAAAGCGGGAATAGCACCTTCTTCTCGCAAGGAGCAGAGCAGGTGCAAGGCCATCTGGGCGCGTCCGATGGCAAATGCGGGAATGAGCAGCGTCCCTCCATGTCGGGCAACCCGATTGACCAGATCGGTCAGTATGGTACGGGGGTCCACCTGATCATGGCGGCGGTTGCCATAGGTTGATTCAAGTACCAGCCAGTCAGCAGCCTTCAGAGGTTCAGGGTTTTTCATGATGACGTCGTTGGTGCGGCCAACATCACCGGAGAACACAATACGCTGGCCTCCACCTTCGAGGGTCAGGCAGGAAGCGCCGATAATATGGCCGGCACGACTGAACTGGCCGTGCAAGCTGGCTCCAATTTTGAAACTCTGCCCGAAAGGGTTAGGCTTGAATAACTCGAGGGTGCGGCGGACATCTTCTTGGGTGAAGAGAGGCAAGGCGGGAGCATGTTTGCTGAATCCCTTGCGATTGGCAAAACGGGCATCCTCTTCCTGCAGATGGGCAGCATCAGGCAGGAGAATGGCACACAGATCACGCGTGCCCTCGGTACAGTAGATCGGTCCCCGAAATCCTGAGCGTACCAAAACGGGCAGATAGCCGGAGTGGTCGAGGTGAGCATGGGTCAGCACGACGGCATCAAGGAGACGGGCATCGATGTTCAGCGGCTGCCAGTTGCGTTCGCGATCATTCTTGATGCCCTGAAAAAGCCCACAATCGACCAGAATACGTGTTTTTTCACACTGGACCCACGTCTTTGAACCGGTAACGGTGCCAGCGGCGCCAAGAAATTGAAGTTTCATAATGAGTAAAGTCCTCAAAGCTGCGTATGAAGTCTCCCACCGCTAAACGCCTTGCGACGTTGTAGCGGGGGTTTCCTGGGTCAACGACCTGAGCGCAGGGATGTTGCCACCACCACGACTTACCA
>JAJZHM010000084.1 GCA_021804485.1 Pseudomonadota bacterium
TGATCAGGCCAACGGTGGACCCCAGACCAATCAGGGTGATATTCACCATCTTGGTCTGTACATCAGGGACCTGTCGGCCCAGGAACAGCAGACACTCAATGTTCATGGTGGGGTTGCTGTAACCCAAGTCTATAACGGCCCAGCGGCCTTGGCAGGGATCCGTTCGGGTGATGTCATCCTTCGCCTCAATAATCAGGATGTCAAGGATGTTCAGTCCTATCTGGCCATCGTGCGTACCCTGCCTGTGGGTAAGCCGATCGGTATGTTGATCAATCGTCAGGGTAACCAGGCGATTGTGGCGATCACCCTGCAACCCTGATCTTGGTGAAGAAGGCATCCGTACTGGACTGATGCGGATGCCTTCTGGTGCAAAATCGGTTAGACTGTGCGACTTTCTCCGGTTGCTGAGTGCAGGAACGTGTCGGATATAAACCACATTCGCAATTTTTCCATCATCGCTCATATTGATCACGGCAAGTCAACTCTGGCCGATCGCTTCATCCAGATCTGCGGCGGGCTGGAGCTGCGCGAAATGCAGGCTCAGGTTCTGGATTCCATGGACCTGGAGCGCGAGCGTGGGATAACCATCAAGGCACACTCGGTCACCCTGTATTATTGTTCAACGGTTGATCAGATCAAGTACCAGCTCAATTTTATTGACACTCCTGGACATGTTGACTTCTCCTATGAGGTTTCCCGTTCACTGGCGGCCTGTGAGGGTGCATTGCTGGTGGTCGATGCTGCTCAGGGCGTTGAGGCCCAATCGGTTGCCAACTGCTATACGGCGCTTGATCAGGGATTGACGGTCCTACCGGTCCTGAACAAGATTGATCTGCCCCAGGCCGACCCGGATCGGGTTTGTCAGGAGATTGAGGATATTATCGGAGTGGATGCCACCGGCTCAATTGCAGTCAGTGCCAAAACCGGGCAAGGTGTCCATGAGCTTCTGGATCAGCTGATTCGGGTAATACCGCCTCCTGTAGGGGATCGCAAGGCCCCTCTGCAGGCGCTGATCATTGATTCTTGGTTTGACAACTACCTGGGAGTGGTTTCACTGGTACGGGTCAAGCACGGTAGTATTCGCAAAGGAGACAAGGTCTGGATCAAAAGTACCGGGCTGAGTCATCTGGTCACCAGTGTGGGCGTGTTTACCCCAAAACATTGTGAACTGCCCTGCCTTGAGGCTGGTGAGGTGGGTTTTGTTCTGGCCGGAATCAAGAATATTTTTGGTGCTCCGGTTGGTGATACCTTGACCCTGCATCCGGACACTGATGCACTGCCAGGATTCAAAAAGGTCAAGCCGCAGGTGTATGCTGGGCTTTTTCCGATGACCTCGGATGATTATGAACCCTTCCGCGAGGCCTTGGCGAAACTGACACTGAACGACTCAGCTTTATTCTATGAGCCTGAATCTTCTGATGCCCTTGGCTTCGGGTTCCGTTGTGGCTTCCTTGGCATGCTGCATATGGAAATCGTTCAGGAGCGTCTTGAACGTGAGTACAATCTGGATCTGCTGACGACGGCACCGACGGTGGTCTATGAAGTGCTCACACGCAGGGATGTCGTTGTCTATGTTGATAATCCATCCCGTTTGCCAGATCCCGGCACCATCGTCGAGTTTCGTGAGCCCGTTGCCGAGTGCCATATCCTTGTTCCTCAGGAATATGTCGGGGATGTGATCACCCTTTGTCAGGAACGTCGAGGCGAACAGAAGAACATGCTTTTTCATGGCAAGCAGGTGGCTGTGACCTACGAGATTCCATTAGCTGAAGTCGTGTTGGATTTTTTCGACCGGCTAAAGTCGGTGTCGCGGGGTTATGCTTCACTGGATTACAGCTTTCGTCATTTTCAAGCTACCCGTCTGGTGCGGGTGGACATCCTGATCAACGGCGACCGAGTGGATGCGTTGTCGGTTATTTGTCATGCGGATCATGCGCGTTCACGTGGTCTTGCTCTGACGGAAAAAATGAAGGAACTGATTCCGCGACAGATGTTCGATGTGGCGATTCAGGCGGCGATCGGCAGCCAGATTGTCGCTCGGCAGACGGTCAAGGCGATGCGTAAGGATGTTTTGGCCAAGTGCTACGGTGGTGATGTGTCGCGTAAGAAAAAACTTCTTGAGAAACAAAAAGAAGGCAAAAAACGTATGAAGCAGATTGGGCGGGTGGAGATCCCGCAGGATGCTTTTCTGGCGATCCTGAAAGTGGGTAAATAAGGAAAGTGGGCAAATAAGATTGGGGCTTGAGACATGATCAACACACCGATGGTTCACCTGGTTCTGGCGCTGATGAGTGTGTTCAGCGTCACTACACTCATTTGGGCCTTTTATACGTTTATCCGTCTGCCCCAACAGTATCGGGTCCTTCAGGATCAGCTGGCACGGGGTGTACCTGCGCCCCAGGCGCTGGCGTCGTCGCTGGCAGAGCCCAGCTGGCTGGCTCCGGTGGTGCGTACCTGCCAGGCCACGTTGATTGCCGCAGTGCTGCTGGTTTTTTTTCTGCACCTTGATGTGGACTTCACCCTGTTTCTGATCTTGGCAACCTTGGCTTCTGGGCTTATCTGGATTCTTGATCGCTTGCGGATTCAACCAGGTTTGCGGGCCAGTAAGCTGGCACTCGCCCAAGTCGATCATTTGCTGCAGGATCCGCCTTTGATTGAGTATGGTCAGTCATTTTTTCCGATTCTGCTGCTGGTGTTTCTGGTACGTTCTTTCGTTGCTGAACCGTTTACCATTCCCTCTGGGTCGATGCTGCCGAACCTGCAGATCGGTGATTACATCTTGGTGAACAAGTTTACCTACGGGTTGCGAAATCCCTTAACTGGAAAGGTATGGGTGCCGGTTGGTGCGCCAAAACGCGGAGATATCATGGTCTTCCGCTTTCCGCAGGATCCAAGGGTGGATTTCATCAAGCGGGTGGTTGGGGTGCCAGGCGATCACATCGTTTTTAATGAAGGTCAGATGAGCATTAATGGCCAAGTCCTGAACAATGTCCTGCTGCGGCAGAATCCACAGATTGAGCCTTGGGAACAGTATTTCGATGAGAACCTTTTAGGCGTGCATCACATCATCCGCCTTGAAGTAGGTAACTTCATCGCAGGACATCACTGGGAGGTGACTGTGCCTGCCCATCAGTATTTCATGATGGGGGATAACCGCGATAACTCGCGCGATAGCCGGTTCTGGGGTTTTCTCGATGATCATTTCATCGTTGGCAAGGCGAGTCTGATCTGGATGCACAAGGATGAGGGCTGGCATGTGCCAACCTTCTCTCGCGATGGTGGTTTGGGTGACGCTGCCCATATGTTGCATCTCTTTAAGGTACTGCCACAACAGGACGAGTAAGTTGTGAGCACAGGACCAACAAATCTGCTGTTCCAGCTGGAGCCATCGTTGCTGCTGGATGCCTTTGTACGCTTTCCACCGGTGGATTTCAGTGCATGGTCACTTCCCGAAGGTGGTTGTGCCTTTGCGGCTGATTATGATCTGCTGACGACCCTCGAACCCGATCTGCTGCAGCGGCTGCATCCCTGGGTTGAGCGCTTTGGTTTGAGGCGATGGGTAACGCACCGGACGGTTTTTGTCGGAGCTACGGTCAGTGAGTATGCCGTAATTCCTTTAGTAGAGCCACAGTCCTGGTTGAAGACTCTCGTAGCTCAGTACAGCCCCAAGCATTGGCTGGTCGTGATCAAAGACCTTCCTTGCCGTTCTCCTTTACTCAGTGAGGTGGAGAATGCACATGCTGATGCCCTGATCGCGGCAGGGCGCAGACAGGGTTGGCTCGAGGTTGAAGGTATGGCTCTGGCTTTTGTGCCAGTCCGTGCGGACTGGAGTGAAGAGGACTTTCTTGCCTCTTGTTCAAAGGCTCGGCGCAAAGATTTCCGGCGCAAGCTTCGCGCCCGTTCCGGTCTGCAGATTCGAACTCTGTACGCGGGTGATCCCTGTTTTCAGTCGGATGCCCTGATACAGTCCTGGTATGAACTGTATTTAGCGGTGTACGAGCAAAGCCAGTTTCACTTTGATCGCCTTAGCCTTGGGTTTCTGACCTGTTTGTTGCGTGAGCCGACAGGTGCGATAATTTTCTGTTATGAACAGGATGAAGTCCTGCTTGGCTGGAACCTCTGTTTTGTGCATGAGGGACGGCTGATCGATAAATACATCGGACTGGCGTATCCTCAGGCTCGGGAGGCGCATCTGTATTTCGTCAGTTGGTTTCATAACATGAACTGGGCGCATGCCCAAGGGCTGCACACTTATGTGGCCGGCTGGACGGATCCGGAAGTTAAAGCGACGCTGGGGGCCTCCTTTACCATGACTCGCCATCTGGTCTACATTCGCCCACGGTTGCTACGCATGATTCTGAACCGTTTGCGTTTCCTCTTCGAATACGATCATGTCCTCGCAGAGCGTCTTGAGAACACCCCGCGGGAGCAATCATGAAAGCGCTTGTTCTGGACCTGGATGGTTCCGTACTACCGTTGCAGGCAGAACGGCGTATTGCCTTGCAAGACTGGCAGGAATGTCTGCGCTTTTCCTGCCGGATGAGCGATCTGGATGCTCTTGGCGACCTGCTTGCTGAACATTGTCAGGGGCCTGTGCCTGTCTTTATGGGCAGTGGTGATTTTCATCATCTTGGCATCCCTCTGATCCGAGCACGTCGAACCATGGGAATGGATGTGGTCGTCCTCGATAATCATCCGGATAATATGCGTTTTCCATGGGGGGTGCACTGTGGCTCATGGGTGGCCCATGTGGCTGCCATGCCAGAAGTCCATGCCGTTCATGTTGTGGGAATTCATGCCGCCGATGTCCGGTTAGGACATTTCTGGGAGCAAGTATGGGGCCCACTCTATCAGGCCAAGGTGCATTACTGGACCGTACAGGTTCCCGTGGAATATGCGCGCTGGGTCGGGCTATCCAAGGTCATTCATGGGTTTGATACGGTGGATGGCATGCTTGAAGCCCTGGATCAGCACCTGGATGCGCAGCGACCTGTCTATTTGAGCGTGGACAAGGATGTGCTTAATGTTGAGGATGTCCGGACCAATTGGGATCAGGGGGTCATGCGTCAGCATGAACTTTTTGAGGTGCTGGATGCCCTCAGGTCTCGGCTGATTGGGGTTGATGTGACCGGTGAGGTATCGGTGTACCGCTACCAGAATGCTTGGAAAAGACGACTGAGCGCCTTGGATGGTCAGCAAGCCCATCAGCCGGCAAATACGGAAGAACTGCAGAAGTGGCAGCAGGATCAACAGCGGTTCAATCAGTCTTTTCTGGCTCGGCTTCAGCCTGAAGCCGACTCTCTGCATAAGCTAGGAAGATAATGCCGACAATGATGCTGGCAGCTCCGATCAGTTGACGTGCATCCAGATGCTCATGGAAGATCAGTACGGAGCAGATCAGAATGCTGATGACTTCCAGATATGAGGCGGCAAATGCAGGTCCAATTGGAGCCTTGCGCAGCAGCGTGACCCAGGTAAAAAAAGAACCGATATACCCGGCAATGGCGCCATAGAGCCAAGGCTCGTGGAGAATGCGTAGTACCCAGGACAGGTTTGCCTGCAGGGGCAGAGCATGCAGTGCCGTGAACTTGAAACTGATCTGGGCCAGGGTGTCACAAGCCATCAACACAAAAAAACCGCTCGCGTAGAAAAGCCACATCAGTTGATCCCCACCAGGCTGACTCCAAAGGCGACAAAGGCCATGCCAGCGACTCTCCAACTGGTCAGGCGTTCTCCGAAAAGAAAATGTCCCCCGAGCATCAGGGTCACGATGTTAATCGAACCCAGGATCACTCCTTCGGAAAGTGGAACGATGGAAAGAAAGGCAAGCCACAGGACAAACTCAACCAGATAGCAGGCCACGCCCAGATGAATAAACGGCTGGCGAGCAACGAACCACCAGTAATCAAGGCCGTTGGAGGGGTGTTCCTTGCCGGCAGCAGCCTTGAAGGCTAGTTGGCCGATACTGTCAAGAAGCATGTTGCTCAACCAGAGCAACCAAGCGTTCAGAGCCATGGATCATGTACCCTATCATTGGTCCAAATTGCATTGTACGGTACTCGAAGCATGAACCCAAGCATGAAAACAGCTCAGAAAATATGAAGTTCCGTAAAGGGATGGGTGCCAGCCTGCCAGTTTCCATGCGGTATGCTCCTCCGCTTGGTTGCCGGTTCTCATGGGACAAGTATCACTGATCAGTATCTTGCTTTTTTAACGGGATGTCTAAAACTGGAGGTACGAGCCGAATGGAGTGATGATTGCAGGGAATACCATGTTAAAACTAGGTTGTATTTGATGCGATTTCCTGACATCTTCTCAAATTCTAGGGTGATAGATGGCGAATTACTTCTGAAAAGACAGGAAACATAGTGCCTATCCGTTTCTATGGCACAGGCCGTGGCCTTTTTGTGTCCAAACCGGGTCTGTCGGTTTATAATGGCGGAAATCATGCAGAGAGCAGGGTATGGCTATTGAAGCGACAGAGTTGATGCAACAATTTGAGGAAGCAAGCTGGGAACTGCATACCATCAGGGATTTTATCCGTTTTGCAGTGAGCACCCTCAATACAGCGGAAGTGCATCTAGGCCATGGCAGCGATGATCCTTTTGAGGAAGCAACGGCCATCGTTATGTACAACTTGAACATGCATTGGGATGCTGATCCTGAAATTCTGGATGCCCGTTTACTCAGTTTTGAGAAAAAAGCCATTCTGGAAATGCTCAAACAGCGTGTTTTTGAGCGCAAGCCGGTGGGTTATCTTACCCATATCGCCTATTTCTGTGACTTGCCATTTTATGTCGATGAGCGGGTGCTCATTCCACGTTCTCCAATTGCTGAACTCATCCAACGGCGTTTTGATGATTATCTGCAGGATGATCCGGAATCAATTCTGGATCTGTGCACCGGTAGTGGCTGTATTGCCATCGCTCTGGCAGAAGTTTATCCCAATGCGGTGATCGACGCGGTCGATTTGTCTGAAGATGCCTTGGAAGTGGCAGCAGTCAATGTTGAAACCCATGAGGTTGAACATCAGGTCATGCTGATTCGTTCCAATTTGTTCGAGCAGATTGAAGATCAGATGTATGATCTTATTGTCTGCAACCCTCCTTATGTAAGTTCAGGGTCGATGGCAGACCTGCCTGAGGAGTACGGCTTTGAGCCCGAAATGGCACTTGAAGCGGGTCGGGATGGACTGGTATTGGTTCGCCGTATCCTGGCTGAAGCCGGGAATCATCTCAATGAAGCCGGTATTCTGATTCTTGAGGTTGGTGAATCACGCTGGAACCTGGAGCAGGAATACCGGGAGATTGATTTTAACTGGCTTGAATTTGAATGCGATGCCGAGGGGGTGCTGGTGCTGACTCAACAGGAATTACTGGAATATCGGCCAATTTTCGAGCAGCGACGGGTAGGTTAGACATGGCGGGCAACAGTATTGGCGAGCTTTTTCGGGTAACAACCTTTGGTGAGTCCCATGGTCCAGCCCTTGGGGCGATTGTTGATGGTTGTCCACCGGGATTGCTGTTATCTGCCGAAGATATTCAGCCGGATCTGGATCGTCGTAAACCAGGAACCTCATCCTTTGCGACCCAGCGCCAGGAATCTGATCGGGTAGAGATCCTCTCTGGTGTGTTTGAAGGCAGGACGACCGGTACGCCTATTGGGCTGCTGATCCGCAATGAGGATCAAAAATCTAAGGATTATAGTGCGATTGCCGACTCGTTCCGGCCGGGCCATGCTGATTACACCTATCAAATGAAATACGGAGTGCGTGATTACCGTGGGGGTGGTCGGTCTTCTGCCCGTGAAACGGCCATGCGGGTCGCTGCTGGTGCGATTGCACGCAAGTATCTTCATGAACAGTTTGGTGTGCGGATCCGGGGTCATTTGCAGCAGATGGGCGATGTGGTGGCCATGACCCATGATTGGGATGAAGTTGACCGAAATCCCTTTTTCTGTGGCGATGCCCAGGTTGTTCCGGCTATGGAAGCCCTCATACATCAGCTGCGTCGTGATGGCAGCAGTTGTGGCGCCCAGATCAGGGTTGTGGCTGAAGCAGTGCCAGTAGGCTGGGGAGAGCCGGTTTTCGATCGTCTTGATGCAGATATTGCCCATGCGATGATGAGTATTAATGCGGTGAAGGCAGTGGCTATTGGTGATGGTTTTGCTGTTGTCAACCAGCGGGGACATATTCATCGGGATGAAATGACGCCTGAAGGATTTACAGCTAATCATGCTGGAGGGACTTTGGGGGGAATCAGCTCAGGACAAGACATTATTGTAAGTATTGCCTTAAAGCCGACTTCCAGTATTACTTCACCCGGACGGAGCGTTGATCGCTTTGGCGCAGCGGTGGAGGTGGTGACCAAGGGACGTCATGATCCCTGTGTGGGTGTGCGGGCAACTCCCATTGCTGAAGCCATGCTGGCCATTGTGCTCATGGATCATTGCATGCGCCAGCGTGCCCAGAATGGCAGTTCTGTCCGTTCATGATGCTTCTTCCTCTTTTAGCCTTGGCGAAACAGGGGCTTTTCGGGGATAATAGCCCTTTGCTAGTCAGGGGTTTCAATACCTCTGAAGCGCCTCCACTCTTCATGTTTTGGAACTAATGCATGTCCTCGAATGAATTTGCCCGTCTGTGCGCCTTGCTTGGCGATGACTTTCCAGAGGTTGACCGACAGATTCGCCGTTGTCTGCAAAGTCATGTTCCACTGATCAATGAAGTAGCTGACTACATTATCGGCAGTGGAGGTAAACGGCTGCGCCCGTTGACTTGTCTGCTGGCGGCACGTGCCAGTGGTTATACGGGACAGCAGCATGTGACGGTTGCAGCGACCGTCGAGATCCTGCATACGGCGACATTGCTGCATGATGATGTTGTGGATGAGTCGCGTCTGCGTCGGGGGCGGGCGACGGTCAATGCCGCATGGGGCAATGCGACAGCAGTACTGAGTGGTGACTATCTGATCTCCCGGGCCTTTCAACTGATTGTGGATCTGAAAAACCGCGATGTTCTGGAGGTGATGGCGAACAGTACTTGTGTCATTTCCGAAGGTGAGGTTCTGCAGTTGATCAGCCAAAGGGATCCGGATGTCACCGAACAACGCTACATGCAGGTGATTCACGGCAAGACCGCCAAGCTTTTTGAAGCAGCGGCCGAGGCAGGCAATGTGCTGGGTGATCAGCGTTGGCGGTATGATATGGCTCGTTACGCACGACATCTTGGGGCTGCTTTTCAGATTATTGACGATGTCCTTGATTATTTCTCCAGCAGCACGACCATGGGCAAAAACGTTGGGGATGATCTTGCCGAAGGCAAGCCGACTCTGCCGTTGATTCAGGCCATGAAAGTTGCTTCAGCGGACGATGCAGGGCTTATCCGGCAGGCGATCCAGACCGGAGGTCTTGAACATCTTGAGCGTATTATTCATATCGTGCGGGAAAGCGGTGCAGCAGACTATGCCCGAGCGGTGGCGGCGCGTGAGTCGGAACTGGCCATTGCAGCCCTTGAACAAGTGCCCGATTCTGTTTATCGGCAAGCGATGATTGATTTGGCGGAGCTTGGGTTGCACCGGACTTCCTAAACAACTCCATGAATAAATTTAAAGGGTTTTATGGTGCTGGATGATTTGGGGTCTCCCTTGGTTCCCGCCAAGGTACACCTCCGGGCCGCAGCAGAATCAGCGCAACTGCAACTGGCTAGACCTGCTCTTTACCCGATGATATCGCTGAACATTGTCTCTGATCTGCGATAACGCTTCAAAGCGGTTGCAATATTGAGAAACTCCAGCACAAAACGGCAGAACGGCTCAAACGCACCATCGCCATTAATCTGGTCATTGCCTGGCGTATCATGCTGCTGACCTTGATGGGCCGGGAGTGCCCGGAATTACCGGCCGAGGTGCTGTTCTCGGATATTGAAATACACATACTAAACGCAACGCTAATAAAACTGACAGATTCCCTCTTGCTAGATGATGCAGTGCGGGCGGTCGCCAAACTTGGCGGCTACATCGGCAGAAAAAACGATTCTCCTCCCGGACACCAGATCATGTGGCGCGGTTATACAACGCTTCAAATCATGTGCATGTGGGCTGAAATTGTAGTGGGTAGTTCGGGGTAGAGAAATTGTGGGTAAAGGGCAGGGCTAGCGCTGAAAAACTCCCGCGTCTGGCCGTAGGTCATCTAAAGCCAGCCCGCCGGCATCCGTGATCGCCGGTTTCTGGCCCAGAGCGTGTCGGATGACCTACGCCTGGCCAAGCACTACGTGCAACGAGCGTTATGAAAGGCAAACGGCACTTTTATAAGTAAGTCTTGCATAAACTCTAAATAAAATTCACAATCTACTTACTGAAAAACCGTTAGTTGTGCGAGGGAATCAACATGAGCAGCCACACCATAGACACAGCCATGGCAAAACGGATGGTCGAAGCGTCCGCGATCCATGGCGCGTCGATCATTGGTCAGCCTGGCGGCTGGTCCGTAGTCCTGAAGCTTGGGATGCAAGAAAAGCCGCTGGGGGCACAGCGCAGCGATAAGCCCCGCATGTGGCGCAGCCTTGACCGCTGCGTGGACTACCTGAAGAGAGAGCTTCACATTACCCGCTTCGAGCTGCTTGACGCGACCAACTTCAGCGATGTTGCCCTACTAGGTAAGTCCCGCGATGACGCATCGGAACGATTGCGCAACGCCCATGAAGCAGCAGCACATGACAAGTGGTTTCGGGAACAGGTGGAAATTGGCCTGGCCGAAGCTGACGATCCGGCCGCCGAGTGGGTAACGAACGAGGAGGCGAACGCGAGCTGGGCCAAGAAACGGGCCGAGCTGGTCAAGCGTGCTGAAGGGAGCGCCGCTTGATATTGGCATGGCTTCGCAGGGCGATAGCTGACCGAGACGCGCAGCTAGACTACATCGCCCAGGACAACCCCCGTGCAGCTATCGAGCAAGGCGACCGCATAGCCCA
>JAJZHM010000085.1 GCA_021804485.1 Pseudomonadota bacterium
GTCTTTGTGGAGCGGCTGTGGCGGACGGTCAAATACGAACGTGTTTACCTGAAGGCTTATGACAGCGCCAAGGTGGCCAAGAACGATATTGCAGAGTACATCGAATGGTATAACCAGGAACGACCGCATTCTGCAATCAATGACATCACGCCAGAACAGGCTTACAACAATTTGTTGCCAACGATGCCAAAGGCTGCCTAAAATGAACAAATCGGCGTACCCCGAACTGATACCTCAAAAGATCAGGTCTGCGCTGTTTCAACCCTTCCCAGACCCCACTTATAATTCGGGGATGGCTGTTCAAACAACCGAGGCCACTTCACCCCTGCTGACCATCAAATATCCTGAAAACAGGACCATCAACTTAGCTGTTCCTGCTCATCATTACACGATTCTGTTCTGATACTGACGTTCACTAGGTTTTTTATAACTAAAAATTATCCACTACTCATGTCTTGATTTAACTATCATTCGTAACTTCTTGTTTAAAAAGAACATAGGCATTAAATGCTTGTTAGAGATGGTGTTATAAAACATTGATCGTAAACGAATAAGTATTCTTATAACAAAATATTTCGCTGATTGACGATGCAGTGAGGTAGTTCTATAGTTTGCGCATTCGGTGGGACAAAGTGTCTTTTTGTGGGACAGAGTAATCTGAACGGAGTGATTTCCTGTGTTTCGTGGCTTTGATTGTCTGAATATGGATGCCAAGGGACGGCTTGTCATGCCGTCCCGTTACCATGAGCGCATTCATTCAGGCTGTCAGGGTCGCTTTGTCGTGACGGTCGATCTTCATGAAGATTGTCTGGTGATTTATCCGTTAATGGAATGGGAAAAGATTGAACAGTCCTTTAATGCACTGCCGGCTTCAAACAAGGCGCTGGCACTTTTAAGACGCCGCATTCTTGGGTATGCAACTGAAGTGCAGATGGACAGCTCAGGACGATTGCTCATTTCTCCCGAGTTGCGCAGCTTCGCTGGGCTGGACAAGGAAGTTGTGCTAGCAGGCCAAGGCAAGAAGTGTGAACTCTGGAACAAGGCTGCCTGGGGTGAGATGAATGCCAAGGCGCTGGAGGCAGATTTCAGTTCGGCAGAGCTTGCCACAGCCATTGATGCTTTGGCGCTCTGATTATGTCCGAACATGTAACTGTATTAGGTGATGAAACGGTTCGCCATGTGCTGAGCGATCCGTGCGGTATTTATGTGGATGCAACCTTTGGCCGGGGAGGACATAGTCGGCGTTTGCTGGCATTGCTCAGCCCGGAAGCACGATTGCTGGTGATTGACCGGGATCCGGAGGCCATTTGTTCGGCCCGGATGCTTGCAAGCGAAGACGCACGGATTATGGTTCGTCAGGGTTCGTTTGTGCAGTTGGCTGTCTGGCTGGAAGAGTTGGGGTGGAACGGAAAGGTCAAGGGGATCATTGTGGATTTGGGGGTTTCTTCACCGCAGCTTGATGATGCCGCACGAGGATTCAGCTTTCAGGTTGATGGTCCTCTGGATATGCGCATGGATACAACATCCGGTGAGTCTGCTGCGGACCTGTTGGCGCATATTTCAGATAAAGAACTGGCCGATGTGCTCTGGAAGTATGGAGAGGAACGTTTTGCCCGTCGTATTGCACGATCTCTGGTTGAGGCGCGTCAAAAGCAGCCACTGACGCGTACGTTACAGGTTGCAGCCCTTATTGCTGAAGCTCATCCACGATGGGATCATCGCCGCCACCCTGCGACCCGTTCCTTTCAGGCACTGCGTATGTATGTCAATCAGGAGTTGGAGAGTCTTGAAGCGCTCTTGCCCCAGGGAACTGCCGCCCTGGCTGTGGGCGGTCGTATGGCGGTTATAAGTTTTCATTCGCTTGAGGATCGTGCGGTCAAGCAATTTTTCCGATCAAAGGTGCAGGCTGCTGAGTGGGGGCCTGAAATGCTGGTAGGACATCAGTTGCCACCTGCCTTTGTTTCCGTGGTTCGTCGTTTGGAGCCGAGTGCCCTTGAGGTTGAACAGAACCCCCGTGCACGTTCGGCACACCTGCGTGTCATCGAACGGATCGCGCCATCATGACGATGAAACAGTCCCTTCGCGGCGTAGGACAGCGGGTTGAGCAGAATCTTCAACCGCGCAGTGATCTTCATGTTCTCCTGATTGTAGCGCTGATGCTGGTTGCCAGTTGCATTGGTGTGGCCTACAGCACGTTTCATACCCGGGTGTACATGGCCCAGTTGCAGCAGTTGGAGAGTCAGCGTGACCTTCTGGAAATTGAATGGTCTCAACTGCTGCTCGAGGAACATGCCTGGGGTTCTTATGAACGCGTTGGTACGGTCGCCACGGAATCGCTCCAGATGGTAACCCCAACGCCAGCATCTGTTGTTATGGTGCGCCCATGACTCATCAGGTTGGGCGGCGGCAGAAGGTCAGTTCGCGCGAGCCGTTACAGTTCCGTTACAAGATTGTTGTAGTCCTGATGTTCGGTGTTCTGCTGGCCATGTGGGCGCGAGCGGGCTATTTGGCAGTCATGGACCGAAGTTTTTTGATGCGTCAGGGAAATGAACGCTCCATCCATCAGGAAGAAGTGCAGGCAAGCAGGGGGATTATCCGGGATCGACAGGGTAATCCACTGGCAGTAAGTACCCCAGTGACCTCCCTGTGGATCAATCCCCGCCAGTTTGGGGAAGATCCGGATGATGTTCGGGAACTGGCACGGCAGTTGGCGCTCGATCCGGTTGATCTCCAGAACAAGATTCATCGGGCCCGCCATCGCGAATTCATGTACGTCCGGCGTGATCTTGATCCGTCTTCGGCTACAACCATACTGGCTCAGGGTATTTCGGGTCTGTATGGTCAGACCGAGTACATGCGCTATTACCCGGAAGGAGAGCCTTTTGCTCAGGCCATTGGTTTTACCAATATTGATGGGCAGGGTGTTGATGGTATTGAACTGGAATACAACAGCTGGTTACAGGGACACCCGGGATTGCGCAAGGTGATGACCGACCTGCATGGCCATCTGATTCGTGATGTCGATTTGATTCGCCCAGCGGTACCCGGCAAGGATCTTTACCTCAGTCTCGACAGTCGGGCGCAGTACCTTCTGTATCGCGAACTGGCCGAACAAGTCCATGCGCAGCAGGCAAAAGCGGGCGCTGCGGTTGCGCTTAATGTTCAGACTGGGGAAGTGCTTGCTATTGCCAACGTACCTTCGTACAACCCGAATAACCGTAGTCATGTGACCATGGAAGCCTTGCGCGATCGCGCTGTGGTGGACATGCTGGAGCCGGGCTCAACCATGAAGCCCTTTACCATTGCAGCTGGTCTGACCAGTGGCCAGTTTACCCCCAACAGTATGTTTGATACCAGTCCGGGAACATTCCGTGTGGGGAATCACATCATCCACGACGATGATAATAATGGTGTCATTGATATGACCCATATCATCACCAAATCAAGCAATATCGGAGCCTCGAAAATTGCTCTGGCTCTGCCCCCGAATGCACTTCCGGACATGTTCCAACGCTTTGGGTTCGGGCATACGACGGGGAGTTTCTTTCCCGGAGAAAGTCCCGGTCGGTTGCCGGCGCCATCGCTCTGGAAGCCGATTGGAATTGCCCATATGTCTTTTGGATATGGAGAAACAGTGACGGTTCTGCAACTGGCACGCGCCTATGCAGCGCTGGCGGCAGGGGGGGTGCTTCGTCCGGTCAGTTTCTTACGGCAGAATCAGCCGGTTGCCGGTGTGCGGTTGATCAGCCCTGTGGTTGATCAGGAAATCATCCGTATGCTGGAGACGGTAGTCAGTCCAGAGGGTACAGCCCAGCAGGCGGCGGTTCCCGGATACTGGGTTGCGGGTAAGACAGGAACAGTACACAAAGTCGTAAATGGTCATTACAGTCCCAGTCAGTATCGGGCGCTGTTTGTTGGGATGGCTCCGGCCACGCATCCGCGTTATGTGCTGGCGGTAGTGATCGATACACCTTCAAAATCAGCCTATTATGGTGGCCTTGTTTCAGCACCGGTTTTTTCCCGAGCCATGAGTGAAATCCTGCGTCTGGAGGATGTTCCCCCTGACCACAGCAGTGAACATCTTACGGCAAGTACTCCTGTTGCCATGCCTCAGCCTCGTATAGGGGAAAAGGGATGAAGAGTGCCAATGTATGGCTGCAAGGAATCGGCCTGGCAGGACTGGATACCGACCTGGCTCTGAATGGGCTTACCCAGGATAGCCGTGAGATCATGGCTGGTGATGCCTTTGTGGCTATGGCGGCTGGAAAGGGGGTTCAGAATGATCATATCCACGAAGCCATTGCCCGCGGAGCATCCCTGATTGTTCGGGATGACCTGGATGAACGCATTGCAGTTTCTGTGCCGGTCATTTATGTGCCAGACTTGCGGACCCGTTTGTCAGCTATGGCGGCTGCCTATTATGACCTGCCAGGGCAGTCGCTGCAGGTCATGGCGGTAACGGGTACCAATGGCAAGACCAGTACTGCGCATTGGATGGCTCAATCGTGGCATGCTCTCAATCTGTCGAGTGGCATGCTGGGTACTTTGGGTAATGGACTTTGGGGTAATGGACTTTGGGGTAACGGTCTTAAGGGCCATATTCAGCGCTCGACCCACACAACACTGGAGCCAATACGCCTGCAGCGTACACTGCGTGAATTGGTTGATCAGGGCATGACGCATTTGGCCATGGAAGCCAGTTCACACGGGCTTGCCCAATTTCGTATGGAAGCTGTGCCTGTTCACTGGGCGGTCTTTACTAATCTGAGTCGGGATCATCTGGATTATCACGGCAGCATGGATGCTTATGCTGCTGCCAAGGCGCGTCTTTTTTTGTGGCCAACTTTGAAAGGTGTTGTCCTTAATGCCGATGACGCATTCACCAACACCTTGCGACAAAATCTGCAATCAGATATCCATTGTTTGACCTTTGGCAGTACAGATTCTGCAGACCTCTGTTGTCTTCATGTTCAGTCCGCAACCAGCGGGCTTGTGCTTCAGGTACGCAGTCCTTGGGGTTCTGCCGAGTTGCAGACACAGGTTTTTGGTCTTTACAACGTTGGTAATCTGCTTGCGGTTCTGGGTGTGCTGCTTGTACAGGGTGTTGCCTGGGAGCAGGCGGTTGGATTGCTGACACAATTACAACCGGTGCGTGGTCGCATGCAGGTGCTTCGTATCCATGGTAAGCCTAAGGTCGTTGTTGATTATGCCCACACGCCGGATGCCCTGCAAAAATTGCTGGCGGATGTGCGTTCCTGGTGTACAGGTCGGATCCGGCTGGTTTTTGGTTGTGGAGGTGACCGTGATCCAGGTAAGAGGCCGTTGATGGGCAGTATTGCCACCCAATTTGCGGATGAGGTATGGCTGACTTCGGATAATCCACGTACGGAAGATCCTCTCCACATCATTGCCATGATTGAGGCGGGGTGCGATCGAGTCGTGCAGGTGCAACCGGATCGATACGCCGCCATTCGTGAGGCAATTTTCTCCGCAGCGTCTGAAGATGTGGTGGTGGTCGCAGGAAAGGGACACGAAGATTATCAGGAAGTCATGGGAAAACGACATCCCTTTGATGATGTGCGTGTGGCCGGAACCCTGTTGGAGGCAAACCATGAAACTGAGTGATTTGGCTGCTACCTTCGGGGGAGAACTGCGTGGGGATTGTGTTTTCGATTCGGTTTCTACCGATACCCGTACGCTGAAGCCAGGTGCCTGGTTTTTTGCCCTCAAAGGTGAGCGACATGATGCACATCAGCACCTTGCCCAAGCGATTGCTGCTGGTGCTTCGGCCCTGATTGTGCAGAAATCCATGGTGGACTGTCCGGTCAGTCAGTGGGTTGTTCCTGATACGCTGCTTGCCCTGCAGCAGGCTGCGACGTACTGGCGTCAAGAGTGTGGGCATGTCCTGCGCTTTGCTCTGACCGGAAGTTCGGGCAAGACAACGACGAAAGAGATGCTGGCAGCCATGTTGTCAACGCAGGGGTTGACCTTGGCGACCTCGGGCAATCTCAATAACCATATTGGGGTGCCCCTGACCCTGCTCGCCATACGTTCAGAACATCGTTTTGCCGTACTCGAACTGGGTGCAAATCATGTGGGCGAAATTGATCAGACTTCGGCACTGGTGCTTCCGGACTGTGTGGCCATTACTAATATAGGCTGGGCTCATCTGGAGGGCTTTGGAGGCCGTCAGGGGATTGCTCAGGGGAAATCCGAAATATTCCAACATCCTGGTGCCTTGGGTGTAGCAGTGATCAATCTTGATGATGAGTGGAGTGATTACTGTCGTTCCCGGGCGCAACACTTGAAGCAGATTACCGTCAGCGCTGAAAATCCAGCGGCTGACGTCTGGGTCGCCAGTAAGTCGGCCGATGAACAGGGGTGTTTTTCCCTTGAACTGGTTGTGCGAGGAAGTCCTTTGCCGCGCATACAGCTGCCGGTAATGGGAGAACATAATGTCATCAATGCCAGTCTGGCCGTTGGGATGTGTCTGGCTGTTCCCGAAATTGATCTTGTGCAGGCAAGCCGGGGTCTTGAGCGGATGGCAGGAATCAAGGGGCGTATGTGCCGGCATGAACGTGGTGCACTGACGATCATTGACGATACCTACAATGCCAATCCAGATTCCATACGCAAGGCGATCGATGTGCTTGCGGCGCAGCCTGGACGAAAAATTCTTGTGTTGGGTGATATGGCCGAACTGGGTTCGGCTGCTCGGGAGGAACATGTGCATGTGGGGGCTTGGGCCGCAATGAAAAAAATTGATGCCTTGTACGCAATCGGTGAGTATGCCGATTTCTACGCAGAGGGATTTGGTTCCAATGCCCGGAGATATTCCGACCGGGGAGCATTGATCGCCGAACTGCTGAGTGAACTGCATGGTGTGGTCAGTCTGCTGGTCAAGGGGTCGCGCAGCAGTCAGATGGATGAGATCGTTGATGTCATCCTGAAGGAGCAAGGCACGTGCTGACATGGCTTGCAGAATATCTGGCTCATTACTACAGCGGCTTTGGTGTCGTGCATTATCTGACTATGAGAGCCATCCTGAGTATCCTGACGGCCATCAGTATTGCCCTGCTGGTCGGGCCGGGTATGATCGAACGACTGCGTCAGATGAAAATTGGTCAGGCGGTTCGAACCGACGGACCGCAGACGCATTTGATCAAGTCGGGTACCCCGACGATGGGTGGTGCCCTGATTCTGGTGGCCATCCTGATCACGGTGTTGCTCTGGGCTGATCTGCATAATCCCTATATCTGGGTTTGCATGCTGGTCATGGGTGTCTTTGGCGCGGTGGGGTGGGTTGATGATTATCGCAAGGTCGTTGAGCGCGATTCTCGCGGTTTGCCTGCGCGCTGGAAATATTTATGGCAGTCACTCGGCGGAATTCTGGCAGCGGTTGTGCTGTTCTGGCTGGCACAGACTCCTGAAGAGCATGCCTTACTGATTCCCATGGTCAAACAGGTCTTCCTGCCTCTTGGTTTTGGATCCTTTGTATTTCTCAGTTACCTGGTGATTGTGGGGAGTAGTAATGCAGTCAATCTGACCGATGGTCTGGACGGTCTGGCCATTATGCCCACAGTTATGGTGGCTGCCGCACTGACTGTTTTTGCCTATTTGTGCGGCAATGTGAAGTTTGCCGAATATCTGCATATTCCTTATGTGGCGAGGGCGGGGGAACTGATCGTTGTAACTTCGAGCATGATTGGGGCGGGGCTGGGATTTCTTTGGTTCAACGCTTATCCGGCACAGGTCTTTATGGGTGATGTGGGCGCCTTGGCTCTAGGGGCGATGCTTGGGACAATTGCGATCATCGTCCGTCAGGAAATTGTGCTGTTTATCATGGGGGGTGTTTTTGTCATGGAAACAGTATCGGTAATGCTTCAGGTCGCTTCTTTCAAGCTGACTGGCCGCCGAATTTTCCGCATGGCGCCCATCCATCATCATTTTGAACTGAAAGGCTGGCCAGAGACCAAGGTGGTTGTGCGCTTTTGGATCATCAGCCTCATGCTGGTGCTTCTGGGATTATCAACGCTCAAGATTCGTTAACGGGGGGAGTCGACATTCATGTCGGATACGGTGCTCTACAGGAATACACGTTGGGGAGTCGTCGGGCTGGGGACGACCGGACTTTCCTGTGTGCGATTCTTGCGTCAGTGGGGGTATCCGGTTTGCGTGTTTGATACGCGTATGCAGCCGCCCGGCATGGATGAGTGCATGCAGCTCTGGCCTGAGGTAGCGATTCATCGCGGTCCCTTTGCCATTGAGATTGTGCATCAATGTGATCAGCTTCTGGTTAGTCCGGGAATATCGATCAAGGAACCCGTGCTTCAGGAGTGGAAAAACGAGCTACCTGGCCGTGAGCTGATCGGTGATATCGAACTTTTTGCTCAGCATGCCAAGGCACCTGTTGTGGCTATTACCGGTTCCAATGCCAAAAGCACGGTAACAACCCTGGTGGGTGAGATGGCCTTGGCTAGTGGACTCCATGCCCAGGTTGGTGGCAATTTGGGTCGTCCGGCCCTTGATCTGCTCGATGACGCCTGCGAACTCTATATTCTCGAACTTTCGAGTTTCCAGCTTGAGACAACATTTACGCTTCAGCCAGAAGTTGCCACTATCCTAAACATAAGTGAAGACCATCTCGACCGTTATGAATCCATGGCGGACTATCATGCGGCCAAGCAACGTATCTATCGCAATGGACGTAAGGTGGTCTTCAATCGGCAAGACATGCTGACCCAGCCACTGGTGCATCAGGAAATGCGGGCGCAGAGTTTTGGCAAGGATGAGCCCGACCTGGGGCAGTGGGGGTTGGTGCAACATGAGGGTGATCTCTGGCTTTGTCAGGGACGCGATCTCTGGCTGAATGTACGGGAACTGAAGATTCGTGGTCTGCATAACAGTCTGAATGCCCTAGCAGCACTTGCGCTTGGAACGAGTGTAGGTCTGAAAAAGGATGCAATGCTGCAGGTCTTGCGTTCTTTTGCCGGTCTTGAGCACCGTTGCAAATGGGTTCGGGAACATGCGGGCATTCGTTATTACGATGATTCAAAAGGTACTAATGTAGGGGCTACACTGGCCGCTCTTGAAGGTCTTGGCTTTGAAGCTCCCGTGGTAGTGATTCTGGGTGGAATTGGCAAGGGACAGGATTTCAGGCCACTGCAGGCTGCCTTGAAGCAGTACGCGCGTGCGGTGGTGCTGATTGGTGTGGATGCACCGTTGATTGCTGCATCGGTTCCTGAGGGTGTTCCGTCGGTATATGCCTCAAACATGGCCGATGCCGTAACACAGGCCAGGCTGCTTGCCCAGCCAGGTGATGCGGTATTGCTTTCACCAGCCTGCAGCAGCTTTGATATGTTCCGGGATTACCATGATCGTGGTCAACAGTTCATCAGGGCTGTGGAGGATCTGTCATGAACACGGCGCTGCGACTGATTCCATCGTACCGGCCTGATCCGGCCAGTTGGCTAATGTTTTCGGCGGGGGCATTGTTGATCCTAGGTTTGGTCATGGTGTCTTCAGCATCAATGGATGTGGCACATGCTCAGTTCGGGCGTCCGTTCTATTTTGTGAACCGGCATGCCCTTTATATTACAGTCGGTGTGACGGTTGCCATGATTGTTTATCGTGTGCCCCTTAGCCTGATTCAGGAAAAAAGTACGGTTATCTTCATGAGTTCTCTGATTCTGTTGATTTTATTGCTTGTTCCCCATATGGGACGACGAGTCAATGGCAGTTTGCGCTGGATTGGGGTGGGTGGCATCACCATACAGCCATCGGAACTGGCCAAGATCGCCATCGTCATGTTCATGAGTGCTTTTTTGGTCCGTCGTCGGGATGAGGTGCGAGAAAGCTGGTCGGGACTGATCAAGGCTGCCGGGGTGCTGGGGCTGACGTCAGCCTTACTCATGCTGGAGCCTGATTTTGGAGCAACCGTGGTTATTCTGACCACAGCAGCGATGATGCTCTGGCTGGCTGGCAGCGGGATAAAACAGACGGCCATAAGCCTCCTGCTGGTGTTTTTTGCGGGAAGTATTCTTGCGGTATCGAGCAGCTATCGTGTGCAACGTCTAACTGCTTACATTCATCCTTGGGCTCACCCCTTTGACCAGGGTTATCAGCTGACCCAGTCTCTGATTGCCTTTGGCCGGGGAGGCTGGTTGGGTCTGGGATTGGGTAATTCCATACAAAAGCTCTTTTACCTGCCAGAAGCACATACTGACTTTGTGTTTGCTGTGTTTGCCGAAGAGTTTGGGTTTGTTGGTGTCAGTATTGCCATTGGTATGTTCATGGTTCTTGTCTACAACGGACTGAAAATCGGCCTGGAGGCTGAGAAAAAAGGTCTGGTCTATGGCGCTTATCTGGCCTACGGGCTTTCCGTCCTGATTGGGCTACAGGCATGCATCAACATGGGAGTGACTTCCGGAGCATTGCCCACCAAGGGTTTGACCTTGCCTCTGGTCAGTTATGGGGGGAGCAGTCTTGTTGTTGAACTCAGCATGATTGCCATGCTCCTGCGTGTCCGCTACGAAACCCTGCTGTTGCCTCAAGGCTCAAGGGGGATGCGATGAAAACCCTGATGGTTCTGGCTGGTGGTACAGGAGGACATGTATTTCCGGCTTTGGCCGTTGCTGAGCTCTGGCGTTCAGCAGGTGGAATGGTGGAATGGATCGGTACCGAGCATGGTATCGAAAACCGTCTGGTGCCGGCCAAAGGAATCATGCTGCATCGTTTGGCGGTGCATGGCATGCGTGGCAAGGGGTTGGTGCACCGGCTTAAGGCGCCTTTGCCTCTTCTCAAGGCATTGCTGCAAAGCTGGAGGTTATTGCGCCGAACCGAAGTCGTTGTGGTGCTCGGCATGGGGGGGTATGTGACCGGGCCTGCGGGCATTG
>JAJZHM010000086.1 GCA_021804485.1 Pseudomonadota bacterium
AGGCCATGCCTCTGAACGAACTGCGTACGTGGCTACTCAACCACAAAAAAAACCTGGATCACTGATTCTGTTGCGGTGATCATGTTATCTTGATACTTTCTTTTTCTGTATTTTTAGCTTGGTCATGAACAATATGGACTCATTGGGCCCGTCGCCCCAGCAATGCATCAACTGGTTTCGGAACTCAGCGCCGTATATCAATGCCCACCGGGGCAAGACCTTCGTCCTGATGTTCGGTGGCGAGGCTGTTCAGCACAGCAGTTTTTATCACACCGTCCACGATGTGGCCCTTTTGCATGCCTTAGGAATCCGGCTTATTCTGGTCTATGGTGCCCGCCCTCAGATTGATGCCAAACTCGAATTGCAGGGGGTGCGTACCAGCATGCTCGGAGGCATACGGTTGACCCAACGACAGGCGCTTGGACCTGTGCTTGATGCCGTTGGCTCAGTTCGCCTGATGATTGAAGCCCAACTCTCCATGGGGCTGGCAAACTCACCTATGTATGGCGCCCGCATCGATGTTGTCTCGGGTAATTTCCTTACGGCACGGCCATATGGCGTTCGCAATGGCGTTGATTTTGGTCTGACCGGCGAGGTGCGCTCGGTGGACAGCGCTGCACTGCGCCATCAACTTGATCATCATCATATCGCCTTGCTGGGACCCATCGGTTATTCCCCATCCGGTGAAGTTTTCAACCTGGTCGCTGAAGACGTTGCTGTGCATGTCGCTGAAGCCGTACAGGCAGACAAACTAATCTTTCTCACGACCTCCAAAGGAATCGAAGCAGATCAGCATATTCTACGCGAAATGATCCCCAATGAGGTTGACCAGTATCTGCGTGACAAACCGCTCGACAGCGAACTGCTGCGTTATCTGGATGCAGCCCGACGCGCCTGCCGGAGTGGCGTACGTCGCATTCATCTGGTGTCGTATCTTGAGGATGGTGCCCTGCTCCAGGAACTGTTTACCCGTGATGGTTCTGGAACTCTGATTACCCAAGATCCCTACGAAGAGATCCGCCAGGCAAGCATTGAGGATATTGGCGGTCTTCTTGAACTGCTGCGCCCCCTCGAAGAAGAGGGCATTCTGGTGCGTCGTTCCCGAGAAAAACTCGAACAGGAGATCGCGCACTTCGCCGTCATTGAACGGGACGGCATGATTGTCGGCTGCGGAGCGCTGTACCCACTGCCTGATGAAGATGGCTCCTGTACCAGTGCTGAAATTGCCGGCCTTGCCGTTCATCCAAGCTATCGGCGATCGCAGCGCGGCAGTGAACTGCTTGAGTTCCTCGAGAAAAAAGCAACCAGCCGCAGCATCAGCCAGCTGTTTGTACTCACCACCCGTACAGCCCACTGGTTTCTTGAACACGGATTTGAGACGGTTGCCGTTGAACAACTACCCAAATCCCGTGTCGCACTTTATAACTTCCAGCGTAACTCACTGGTATTTTGCAAGAAAATATAGAAAAACTACTGTGCCGATTGCCAGAGTTTTTGCACATCAGCGGGCAGGGACACATCCAGATACTGCGGATCCTTCAAACGCCGCAGCATACCGCGTACCGAATAGTAGGGCGCATCAAACTGCACCAGATTATCGATCCAGCGCGGAATCCACCCACCTGGGTCCGCATAACCCACCAGTTCAAGATGCATGGAACCATCGGGACCCGGCGTAAAAATCCAGTCCATTTCCTCATTAATCATCCGCACATAATGCGGCTGGTCCGGCATGTAGTCTTTTTCTTCCCAAGTCCGAATGACCACCGCTTTGCGCTGCTCATCCCGGAAGGCCTCACCATGGATGATCGTATCACGGTCACTAATGCCATAAGGGGCATGATGAATGATGTAAATGTCATAGGCTGTGTTGGAAACACGATGCAGCATACGCACCGCACCACAGCGGTAAATCCAGTCACAATAATGATCAAAATCGAGGAATACCGCACCAATTGTCTTCGGAGACGCATGAAAATCAGCCTCAATGAGAAAACTCTTCAGGCGTTTACCCGGATCCTGGCGCAAATAAGCCTGAATATGATGCAAATGATCGCGTTTGACCAGATGCCATCCGGCTGCCTTAATGGCATCTTCTTTAGATACATCTGCATAAGCCATCTGCAAAACGACACCCAGTAATACACCGACACAAAACTGCTTCAATCCCTGACGCACGACCTTTCCCCCCAACTCAACCGATCATTAAGCAACCAAGAATAGCAGATTCTTTAAATGTTTACATCTGTACACATTTCAACTGGCCATACCTCTTTTAGAGGCCAGAGCATTTTTCAAAAAAAATTTACTGGCATTTATCACACTGCGTTGCAGATTTTCATCATGCAAGGCTCGGGCAATAAGTATGCTTCCGGCCAGTTGGCAGATAAACACCCAAGCGAGATGCTCATCCCCCAAACGCTGGGTCAGGATGGAATGACCTTTTGACAGTTCCTGCTCGTACCGTTCCCTGATGGATAAATCAGCCCTGGCTACCTCTGCAGATAACGCAGGCAACATGCAGCCGTCTTCGGGATGTTGCACATGCTGAAGACTTAGATAACGATCAAGTTCAAAGTCGATCCACTCTTCGGCAGAATCGTATGGGTTGCTCGCCCACAGGTTCTGACTGTTTGTCAGTTCGCTCGTGACGATCGAGAGCAGAAGATCCGACTTAGAGGCAAAATGGCTGTAAAACGCGCCGCTGGTCATACCGGCAGCATGCATCAGGGCATCAACGCCCGTAGCCGCAAACCCGTTTTTCTTGAGGACCCGACCACTTGTTTTCAGGAGTTCAGCGTATTTTTTCTCCTTATACCCGGGGGAATAGCGCATAGGGTTATTGCTCCTAAATAACTTGACATGGGGCCTAGTTTAGCATAACGTTAGTTATAGTAACGATCGTTATGCTATAAACCAAGGTGAAAGGACCATGAATCCATCAAAAATATCCGCCCTTATCATCGGTGCCGGTGATGCAACAGGTGGGGCTATCGCCAAACGTTTTGCCCAAGAGGGGCTGTTGACCTGTGCCGTACGTCGGTCTGCAGACAAACTGCAACCGTTGCTGGATGAAATACATGGCATGGGCGGAACAGGCTACGGCTTCGCCTGCGACGCACGCAAAGAAGATGATGTCATCCAACTGGTCGAAGACATCGAAAGCGAAATTGCCCCTATCGATGTACTGGTTTTTAATATCGGAGCGAATGTTCCATGCAGCATTCTGGATGAAACAGCACGCAAGTATTTTAAAATATGGGAAATGGCGTGTTTCAGTGCTTTTCTCACGGGACGGGAGGTCGCCAAGCGAATGGTCGTCCGTGGGCGGGGAACAATCCTGTTTACCGGCGCCACAGCCGGATTACGCGGTTCTGCAAACTTCGCTGCCTTTGCAGGAGCCAAACATGCCCTGCGCGCGCTCTCGCAAAGCATGGCGCGCGAATTAGGGCCCAAAAACATTCATGTCGCTCATGTCATTATCGATGGAGCCATTGACACCACGTTCATTCGGGACACGTTCCCGGATCGCTATGCACTCAAGGATCAGGATGGCATCTTAAATCCTGATCACATTGCTGACAATTACTGGCATTTGTACAAACAACCTCGTGATGCATGGACCTATGAACTTGATCTTCGTCCATGGATCGAACACTGGTAAGAAATACATTCGCTCAAAAGGGGTGATTTATGAAACAAGTCGAATTTTTTTTCGATGTTGGCAGTCCCTACAGCTATCTGGCCTATCAGCAATTACCCAAGTTAACCCATGATCATGATGCCCACATCCTATGGCATCCGATACTCCTCGGTGGGTTATTCCAGGCCACCGGCAACAGCAGCCCTGCTACAGTGCCGGCGAAGGCCGCGCATGCCATGAAAGACCTTGAGCGCTGGGCTGAATATTATCAAGTCCCTTTTAAACATAATCCTTTTTTTCCCATTAATACTCTTCCATTGATGCGTGGAGCTATTGGCTTGCAGTTGTATGACCAAAACAGATTTCACACCTACCTCGCGGCTGTCTACTCTGCCATGTTTGAAGACCCGCGTGATTTAGGCTCTGTCGACGAACTTACCAGGGTGCTTGGTACGGCAGGTATGACGCTCGAAGACTTTAATGCATTGATACAGGATGAAGCCGTTAAGAAAAAACTGAAGCAGAACACCGAAGAAGCTGTGTCACGAGGCGTATTTGGAGCTCCAACTTTTTTTGTGGGTACCGAAATGTACTGGGGACAAGATCGCTTGTTGTTTGTGGAAGCAAAACTCCGAACATGTGCCTCATGAAGGGCACATCACTGGTTCTGCCATCCCAACGACATCTCCGAGCTTCCAAAGTAATTTCAGAGGAATGGGACGACATTCTTTTTACGGCCCAAAAAGGTTTAAGGTTTACGGATCTGCGTCGATAGGCAAAAAACGTTTATCGCATTCAACATGGGCACGTCCCACAAAAACACTTGAGCATACCAGAAGGGAAGGACTAACCTTAGCCATACAAGTGCAACGCTCAATCAGTTGGAACAGACATGCGTCCATGGTCTCATGCCCTGCACGGGTTCATCCCCCGATCTTTGGCCCGAAGAGCAGCTCTGATGGCCTTTCTGTCCATGGCCCTTGGCTTTATCGTCTTCGGCTGGACGGTCTACCACAAAGAACAGGAATTAAGTGTGGTTGGCGCTCAAAAACTGGCCTCTCTGGTCATGAATAACTTTGCCACCGCTAGTTCACCCTCCATTGAAACAGATGATCTTGGGACCTTGCACAGCCTGATGGCGCAGACTGCCAATTTTGATCAGGTTCTGGACATCACCGTAACCGATAATCAGGGGCGTGTTCTTGCACATGTCACCCATAACCATGGCCTGCAACCCGAGTTTGTAAAAGATAGTTCGATCATACCCATTCCGGGGACCAACAATAATCCGGTTTCGTTGCAACAAAACGGCACACTGATCCTTTGGCATGCGATTGCCGACCAGGGATGGGTGATCATGAAATTTGATACCCGCGCCCAGGTCAGTCTCTATCTGCACTCACTACGCAGCCAGCTCTGGCTTGCGTTCATGCTGGCCGGTCTCACCTCACTCTATTTCTGGATCCAGCTTGCCAAACCCCTGCGCCAATTGCAGCGCCTGGTTGATTTTGCCCAGAACCTCGATGTCTATCAGGGGCAAGCCCAGATTCATCTGGACGCATCAACCATGGAAATCCAGGACCTTAATGCAGCGCTGAACCATTCAGCAACCCGCCTGTTCCAACAGAGCCAGCGCATCCTGCGTTCCGAAGCCCAGTATCGTCAGGTTGTACATGCCGTGCGTGAAGTGATTTTCCAGACCGACACCCGCGGTCGCTGGACATTCCTGAATCCGGCCTGGGAAGAAGTCACAGGCTATCAAGTTGAATCCACTTTACAGCGTAACTACATAGAACATGTTGTCATGGATGACCGCCAGCAACTACGCCAGTTGCTGCGACGCATGCGGCGCCAAGAGTCCGATCATGTCCACGCAGAAATTCGCTTTCAGTCCGCCTTGGGTGATATTCGCTGGCTGGATGTCTGGGTCACCATTCAATACAACGAAGCCGGCTGGGTCTTGGGTGCCACCGGCACGCTGAATGATGTGTCGGCACGCAAACATGTTGAATCGGAATTAATTCGGGCACGTGATCAGGCTGAGGCAGCGACCCACGCCAAATCCGAGTTCCTGGCAACCATGTCACATGAAATCCGGACACCCATGAACGGAATTCTCGGCATGGCTCAACTACTGGTTGAGACACCACTCAATGAAGAGCAGAGCGACTACGCCCGGACGATTTATCAATCCGGTCAAAGCCTGTTAACCATCATCAACGACATTCTCGATTTCTCCAAAATTGAAGCGGGCAAACTGACCATTGAACTTGCCCCCTTTGATGTACTGGATGCCCTTGAAGAAGTCTCCGAACTCATGCTGGCGCCCATTCAGCAGAAAAAACTGGATTTGTTTCTGCGCTTTGACCCCAATTGTCCTCGCCTTCTGGTCGGGGATGCCGGCCGCATACGCCAGATCCTGCTGAATTACCTCAGCAATGCCGTCAAGTTTACCGAGCGGGGCCATATTCTGGTGGATGTCAGTGCCATGGAAGTCCTCGAAACTTCGGCGCGCCTCCGGATCAGTGTCAATGACTCCGGTATGGGAATACCTCCCGACCGAGCCAGCGTCCTGTTCCAGAGGTTTAGCCAGGCATTCAGCAGCGGCACCCAGCGTTTTGGCGGTACGGGGCTTGGGCTGGCCATCTGCAAGGCACTTGCCGAAATGATGAACGGACAGGTGGGTGTCAACAGTGAATTCGGGCAAGGTTCATCCTTTTGGGTGGAACTGCCCCTGACTCGCCAGACCTCAGTGAACGAGCCTCTTCGCACCAACCTGACAGATCAACGCATTCTTGTTGCGGCGCCACAACCCCTGCAACGCAAGATTCTTGCCGAGACCCTGGCCCATCAGGGCGCCCTGATCCAGGAAGCTGACTCTGCAAAACAGGCGCTTAGCCAGTTGAATGCTGCAGTTCAGCGTGGCATTCCCTTTCATCTATGCATCTGCGACTACCAACTTGCCGATATCAACGGGCTGACACTGACCCGATTCATGCGCAGCGACCGGAGTCTGGGCCATACTCCCACGCTGCTACTAATTCCGCCAGGCATGCGTGCTGAACAGAGTCGCTTGCGTGAATCCGGTATTGAAACGGTTCTGTCTTCCCCCTTGCATCGGGACGCATTGCAAAGAGCACTGGAACGCATCTTTAGCCCGAGCAAACCATCATCCCTGCTCAAGGATTTGCCTTCCACTGAAACACGCCCGACCTGGGGTCAGCGCCGCAAGGTTTTACTTGCCGAGGATAATATCGTTAATCAGAAAGTTGCCACTAAAATGCTGGAAAAATTTGGCATCGAAGTCCACCTGGCCAATAACGGACTGGAAGCCATCAAACAGTTCCTGCAGAACCGCTTTGATCTCATCTTCATGGACTGTCAGATGCCTGATCTTGATGGTTTGGCAGCAACGAGGGAAATACGCCGGCTGCAGCAGCTGGCACCCAGTGCCAAGCCTGTACCCATTGTCGCCCTCACTGCCAACATTATGGAAGGTGAGCGGGATCGCTGTCTGGATGCCGGCATGAATGACTTCCTGAGTAAACCACTGAACATTGAAGCACTGGAGCAGGTACTGGTGCGTTTTTTTGCCGAACAGGACAATGTTTCCTGAGCACATCAATCCCCACAAAATCTGATCCTCTTGCTCCTTCCCCGCTGGTTTTAAGCGTATAATGAAGCTTTTGTGCTGGTTGGAGAACCTTTCACGCATGCGTCGTAAAGCCATCGTCCTGCTTTCGGGTGGACTTGATTCGATGTTGGCAGCACGTCTGATGCAAGATCAGGGCATTGACGTGGAAGGAGTCAACTTTTATACCGGCTTCTGCATTGAGAACCACACCCAAGCCATTCGCGGCCACGATCAGGGGCGACGCCATCAGGCGCTCTGGGTTGCGGAGAAACTGGCAATCCCACTTCATATCGTAGACATCAGCGAAGCCTACAAAAACATCCTGCTTCAGCCGCGTTATGGGTACGGTACTGCGATGAATCCCTGCCTCGACTGCAAGATCTTCATGATCCGTCAGGCTGCCCTGTTCATGGAGCAGGCACACACGATCGCCACAGAAAAAGCTGCTGATTTCATTGTGACCGGCGAAGTCATCGGTCAACGCATGAAATCGCAGTTAAAACGCACCATGCCCCTCATCGCCCGGGAATCAGGGGTGCATGACCGGCTATTACGACCTCTTTGTGCCCAGCTCCTGGAGCCAACCCTGCCCGAGCGACTGGGCTGGGTCGATCGGCAAAAACTGTACGGTTTTAACGGCCGCTCACGACAGCCACAGATTGATCTTGCCCGTTCGCTTGGCCTGGATGAATGGGCCCAACCCGCTGGCGGCTGCTGTTTCCTGACCGATCCACATTATGCCCGCAAACTGGCTGATTTATGGGAAAGCAGAGGACAGCGGGACTACAGCCTCGACGATGCCATTCTGCTCAAGGTAGGAAGACACCTGCGACCACGCCCTCATTTTAAGATCATTATCCCGCGCGAGGAAGGTGAAAACCGTTTTCTTGAAGGATTCCGTCACAACCTTCCCTCCCTGCAGGCACTGGATCATGCTGGTCCACTCGCATTGGTCGATGGCATCCTGAATGCTGCAGACAGACAGTTTGCCGGTCGCATTCTGGCGCGTTATTCCCAAGGCCGTCAGGAAGCTCGCCTGCGAGTCGGCTTTTTTGATACGAAAAAAACGCTTGTCGAAACTCTGGATGTGGTACCTTTGCCTGCGGAAGAGATCGAGGAATCTTGGCATGTGGGAGGCTGAATTGATCGATGCCCGTGGGCTGCTTTGCCCGATGCCGCTGCTGCGACTGCAACAACAGGTTCGCGCCCGGCCAGCCGGCAGCAGACTATGGTTGCAGGCAACCGATCCGGCAACTCCTGAGGATGTACGCCGCTGGTGTCGGGTCAACAGGCATCAATTCGAACAGTACGAACTGCGTGAAGGCGTACACCATGTACTGATTGAGGTGGGCAACCACTAAATCGCGGTTTTTTGGTGCATTGGCTTAATTGATGCACTTTTTTGGTGCTTTTTTCGCGCTCTGGAGGCAGGCAGAAAATCTTAAGGCACTGAAAAATAGAGTGACCAGATCTGTTTCACGGAAATGGTACGTAATTTGCCTTCTCGCCACTGGGCGGTGCATTCGAGGGAATCCCTCAAGGCCTGGTTGTTTTATTCATGTACGTCACGGTACTGGTTTGGAGGACCGATATGTCGAACAAGACTTTAGATCTGATTAAGCAAAATGAAGCTAAATGGGTAGATTTTCGTTTCACGGACACCCGTGGCAAGGAACAGCATGTCTCCTACCCCGCTGCCACCGTCGATGCCGAAACCTTTGTAACTGGCAAGATGTTTGATGGTTCCTCCATCTCCGGATGGAAGGGAATTGAAGCTTCGGACATGATTCTCCTGCCTGAAGCTGATTCCGCCTTCATTGACCCGTTCTTCGAGGAACCTACTGTTGTTGTCCGTTGTGACATCATCGAACCCTCAACGATGCAGGGTTATGAGCGCGATCCCCGTTCCTTGGCCAAACGCGCCGAAGCCTACCTGAAGTCCACGGGCATTGCCGATACCGCTTACTTTGGACCGGAACCCGAATTCTTTGTCTTTGATGAAGTGAAATTCTCCATTGACATGAGCGGCGCCCGTCACACCATTTACGCTGAAGAAGCAGCATGGTCAACCGATCGCGATTATGAAAGTGGCAATACCGGTCACCGTCCCCGTGTCAAGGGTGGTTACTTCCCGGTTCCTCCAGTTGATTCAGGTCAAGATCTGCGCGTTGCCATGTGTAATGCCATCGAATCAATGATGGGCCCTGGCCGCCTCGAAGTGCAGCATCATGAAGTGGCCTCCTGCCAGAGCGAAATCGGTGTGTCCTTCAATACGCTGGTCAAGAAGGCCGATGAAGTACAGATCCTCAAGTACGCCGTCTGGAATACTGCCCATGCCTTTGGTAAGACAGCAACCTTCATGCCTAAGCCCATTGTTGGTGACAACGGCTCCGGCATGCATGTGCACCAATCCCTTTCCAAGGGTGGCGTGAACCTGTTTGCCGGCGATCAGTACGGTGGACTTTCTGAAATGGCCCTGTACTATATTGGTGGGATCATCAAGCACGCCCGTGCTCTGAATGCGATCACCAATCCGCTGACCAACAGCTACAAGCGTCTGGTGCCCCACTTCGAAGCGCCGATCATGCTGGCCTACTCGGCACGCAACCGCTCGGCATCCATCCGCATTCCCTACGTGTCCAATCCAAAGGGTCGCCGTATCGAAACCCGTTTCCCGGATCCTGGTGCTAACCCGTATCTGGCATTTGCAGCTCTGATGATGGCGGGTCTGGACGGCATTCAGAACAAGATTCATCCGGGCGATGCCATGGACAAGAATCTTTATGATTTGCCACCGGAAGAAGAAGCCAAGGTACCAACCGTAGCGCACAGCTTGGAAATGGCACTGGAAGCACTGCAGAATGACCATGAATTCCTGCTCAAGGGTGGCGTTTTCACCAAGGAATTCCTGGATTCCTATATTGAACTGAAGGAAGAAGAAGTACGTCGCCTGAACACGACAACACACCCAGTCGAGTTCGAAATGTACTATAGCCTCTAAAGCTTGGAAACAACGGGCTGGTGTTTCGGCATCAGCCCGCGCAACAATCCATTTCAACGCAGACTGATCACCGGCCAGTTTCTTTGAGCGGCTTCCGCTGCCAGTCGTGCATCGGGATCCACCGCCACCGCCTGGTCAGCCCAAAGCAGCAAGGGCAGATCGTTGTGTGAATCCGAATAGAAAATACTGGGCATGGGGCCAAAACCCATGCGGGCTTTCCACTGCTCGACACGCCGGATCTTGCCTTCCCTGAAACAAGGCGTTCCTGCCACCTTTCCAGTAAAACCATCCTCACGCTGCTCACCCTCTGTGGCAATCAGATACGCCACGCCAAGGCGTTCTGCAATGGGTTGGGTAATAAAGTGATTGGTCGCTGTGACGATCACCCGTATATCGTTCTCATGACGTTTCAGAAGTGCCTCGGCCTTTGGCAGAATCATGGCCTCAATGACCTCACGAAGATAGGTTTGTTGCAAATGCTGCAACTCAGACTGAGACCGTCCGACCAAGGGTCGCAACACGAACTCACTGTAGGCAATAATATCAAGCGTGCCCTGCTGGTAATCTCGATAAAAAGCATCATTCTGCTGCCGATGC